>NZ_CP118259.1:3355000-3545000 GCF_013337045.2 Agrobacterium vitis | reverse complement strand
GCCGGTCCGGCATCATCATACAGTGGAAGTGCCCGGACGCGCCGATGCGACCCTGCTCTTGATGCCCGCCTGGCTGCCCGGCAAATATTGCGGTGTCAAACTGGTTTCGGTTTTTCCAGACAATCATCTCTCTGGCCTTCCTGCGGTGCAGGGGGGCTATCTACTGACCTCGGGCGAAACAGGAGCGATGCTGGCTCTTATCGATGGAGGAGTTCTGACGGCGCGGCGCACTGCGGCAGCGTCTGCCCTGGCGGCAAGCTATCTGGCTCGGGACGATGCATCGCATATGCTGATGGTGGGAACGGGACGTCTTTCACTCCATCTTATAGAAGCTCATGCTTCCATCAGGCCCCTCACCCAGATTTCTATCTGTGGCCGCAATTCAGCCAAGGCAGAAGAAACGGCAGCCGCAGCCCGTGAGCTCGGTTTTTCTGCTCGGGCTGTGACAGGGCTTGAAGAGGTTGCGCGACAGGCGGATATTATTTCATGCGCCACTCTGGCAACCGATCCGTTGATCCGAGGCGACTGGCTGAAACCCGGCGCCCATGTCGATCTCGTCGGCGGTTTCCGGCCTGACATGCGTGAGGCGGATAATACGGCAATTCGCAGGGCCCGCGTCTATGTTGATACGCGCGCGGGCGCGATGGCTGAGGCGGGCGATATCGTACAGCCGCTCCGCAATGGCAGTCTGACCGTAGAGCTGATTCAAGGTGAACTCACGGAGCTTGTCAGAGGCACTGTCGATGGGCGTAAGAATACAGAAGAAATTACGCTGTTCAAATCCGTTGGGGCTGCGCTAGAAGATCTCGCAGGCGCCATTCTGGCGTATGAAACCGTTAAGGCCCGGCAGGGTCGGCTGTGAGGTTTGTCTCTTTAAGGAAGGGCTGCCGATCGGTTGAGCCGGTTTCGATTTCCCTGACACGTACCAGCGATACGCAATTCCATGGCATTCTCTCTTCCTCCTTATCCTGTCAGTGAAATCCTGCCTCCTTTGGCGAAGGCATTGCGAGAGGGTAACCGTGCCGTTCTTTCGGCTCCTCCAGGGGCAGGCAAAACGACGCTTGTTCCACTCTACCTGCTTGACCAGCCATGGCGGGGCGATAATCGGATCATTCTGCTGGAGCCAAGGCGGCTGGCCGCGCGTGCTGCAGCGTCCCGCATGGCCTCCCTGATCGGCGAGACCGTGGGTGAAACGGTGGGCTACCGGATGCGGCTCGATAACCGCATCTCTGCCAAGACGCGGATTGAAGTGGTCACGGAAGGCGTGTTTGCCCGAATGATTCTGGAGGACCCCGAACTGTCAGGCATTTCAGCCGTGCTGTTTGACGAATTTCATGAACGGTCACTGGATGCGGATTTCGGTCTCGCGCTGGCATTGGATTGCCAATCGGCCCTGCGCGACGATTTGCGGCTGATCGTCATGTCGGCGACGCTGGATGTGCAGCGGGTGGCAGGCCTGATGCAGGACCCGCCAGTGCTGGAAAGTGCGGGGCGCAGCTTTCCCATCGATATCCGTCACCGCGACCGGCCCGGCACCGAACGGATCGAAGACAGCGTTACCAGTGCCATTCTCGATGCCCATGCCAATGAAAGCGGGTCGATCCTTGCCTTTCTGCCCGGACAGGCCGAGATCCGCCGCGTGGCGGAGCGGCTGGAGGGCCGGTTGCCGGCGGCAACTTTGATTGCGCCGCTTTACGGCAATCTTTCGCAGGGCGAGCAGGATCAGGCCATCAAACCCACCGCACCCGGCACCCGCAAAGTGGTTCTGGCCACATCGATTGCCGAAACCTCGATCACCATCGATGGGGTGCGGATCGTCATCGACAGCGGGCTGCAACGCCTGCCGGTCTACGAACCCTCAACCGGTATCACGCGACTGGAAACCACCCGTGTTTCGCGGGCTTCCGCCGACCAGCGGGCCGGGCGGGCCGGGCGAACCGAGCCGGGTATCGCCATCCGGCTCTGGCATGCCGGTCAAACGGCAGCGATGCCAGCCTTTACCCCGCCGGAAATTCTCGCCAGTGACCTGTCCGGTCTGGTGATGGACATGGCCCATTGGGGCGTGACCGATGCTTCCGCCCTATCCTTTATCGATCAGCCCCCCGCCGCCGCGTTGAAGGAGGCGCGAAACCTGCTGCTAGCTCTCGGTGCACTGGACGATCAGGGACACTTGACGGCCAAAGGCAAGATAATGCGCGGCCTTGGCCTGCCGCCGCGGCTAGCCGCCATGGTGATTGCCGCCGCAGAACAAGGTCAGGCTAAAACGGCCATTGAAATCGCCGTCTTGCTGACAGAACAAGGATTGGGCGGAACGGATATCGATCTGGAAGAACGCCTGCGCCGGTTTCGGTCGGACCGCAGCGAGCGGGCCAGTGCAGCGCGCAAGCTGGCGGATCGGTTGACGAAAGACCTGCCGAAACATCAGGCTGCCGCCACCTCGACGCTGGCCGGGGTGCTGCTTTTACATGCTTATCCCGACCGGATCGCGCTGAAACGGGGCGCACCCGGGCGATATGTCATGGCAAACGGGCGCGGCGCGGAACTGGCGCAAACCGAACGACTGGCGGCAAGCGATATGCTTGTCATTGCCGATCTGACCGGGCGGGCAGCGCAGGGGCGAATCCTCAGCGCGGCGGAAATCCGCCTTTCCGATATAGAAGAGAGCCTGCCAGCGGCAATCATTCAGGGCGATGAGAGCTTTTTCGACCCGCCAAGCGGCCAGGTCCGGGCGCGACGGGTCAAGCGGATCGGTGCGATCATTCTGGAGGAAACACCGCTAGGGCGGCCCAGTGGCGAAGGCGCCACCAGGGCACTGGCAGAAGGGTTGCGGCAATTGGGCCTCGACCGACTGACTTTCAGCAAAAATGCCGAGCAATTGCGCCAGCGCATCGGTTTTCTGTATCGCACGCTCGGAACGCCCTGGCCGGATATCAGTGACGAGGCCCTGCTGGAGCGGCTTGAGGACTGGTTCATTCCCTTCCAGACCGGTGTGCGCAGCCTTGCCGATATTTCCATGGGCGGGATAATTGATGGGCTGAAGGCGCTGGTGCCTTACGAGGCGCAGCGTGATCTGGACCAGATGGCGCCGACCCATTTTACCGCGCCGACCGGCATGAGCCATCCGATCCAGTATGACGGCGACGAGCCGAAGCTTACGATCCGCGTCCAAGAGCTGTTTGGCCTGAAAAACCATCCGGCCATTGGCGGCGGACGGTTGCCGCTGCTGCTGGAACTGACGTCGCCAGCGCATCGGCCAATCCAGACGACCCGCGATCTGCCTGGTTTCTGGGCCGGATCGTGGAGTGATGTGCGCGCCGACATGCGCGGGCGCTATCCCCGTCATCCCTGGCCAGACGACCCTGCCGCTGCTGCCCCCACGACACGGGCAAAACCGCGTGGTACATAGACCTTGCCCGAAGGAGGACGGGCGGGGGGAACGTGAATGAGCGCAAAGACGGATATTCGCATGCATTTTGGTACATCCAGCCGCAGATTGCGGCTTGAAACGCTCGTCCGGCTCCGCTGGCTGGCGGTCGCAGGGCAGACCATAACCCTGGCAATTGTCGCGCTGGTCCTGCAATTTCCGATGCCGGTACTGGCCGCCGCCATCCTGATCGGCGCATTGGCAGTGGTGAATTTCCTGCTGCAACTGGCCTTTCCGTCCACCCAGAGGCTGGAGCCAATCTGGACCTTGGCGATCCTGGCGCTGGACCTTTTCCAGATGGGCGCTCTGCTGTTTATCACGGGCGGGCTGGCCAATCCTTTCGCGCCGCTGATCTGCGTGCCGGTCATCGTGGTTTTTGCTTCGCAGCCGCTGCGCCATTCCATGGCCTTGCTGGGCCTGGCGATGGTCTGCATTTCGGTGCAGGCTTTCACGCCTTTTCCCCTGCCCTGGTATGCCGACTATATCGATCGCGGCGGCCCGGTCATGCTCACGGCAATCTGGTGCTCAATCGTTTCAATGACCGCCTTTGCTGCTTTCTATGCCTATCGCGTATCCAAGGAAGCCAATCTTCTGGCCGATGCGCTAGCGGCAACCGAATTGGTGCTGCAAAAGGAAAAGCATCTTTCCCAGCTGGATGGGCTGGCCGCCGCCGCCGCCCATGAATTAGGGACGCCTCTGGCGACGATCAGCGTCGTTGCCAAGGAAATGGAACGGGAACTGGGCAAGGACCCCCGGTTTGGCGAGGACGTCCAGCTGCTGCGCAGCCAGAGCGAACGTTGCCGCGACATTCTCAAACGGTTGACCACCCTGTCCGCCGAGGATGAGGCGCATATGCGGCAATTGCCGCTCTCTTCCTTGATTGAGGAAGTGATCGCGCCTCACCGGGACTTCGGCATCAAGCTGACGGTAGTTGAGGTTTCGGACCGCACCAGCGAGCCGGTGGGTAACCGCAATCCCGGCATTCTCTACGGACTTGGCAACCTGATCGAGAACGCCCTGGACTATGCTCGGGATCAGGTCACCATCACGGTAGAGCATGACAACCGTCATGTGACGATCATGATCGAGGACGATGGAGAAGGCTTTGCGCCCGATATCCTGCTGAGAATCGGCGAGCCTTATGTCACCAGCCGCAAAAGCGATGCGCGGGCGGGCGGGCTTGGGCTGGGCCTGTTCATTGCCAAGACCTTGCTGGAACGTTCCGGGGCTGTCCTGACCTTTGAAAACCGGGGCGTTTCCAACCCGGGGGCACGGGTAACAGTGCGCTGGCCGCGCCGGGAAATGGAAACACCGACAAAGTGACTTTACCGACAGGGGCGAGTGCGCAATAACGCTGCGGACACTAGAGTGTCTCTGCTCTTCATGGAATCGCAGCAACGCTCTAGCTCGTCGTTTTTACGCATTTCCGGACGGAAAACCGGTTTCCACTTTTCCTGGAAATGCTCTAGGGATTAAGAGAACATGACCCAGGATATGCCGATCACCCACGAAGACGGCGCTGCCGATCTCGGCCCGGACGCCACCTTGTTGATAGTCGATGACGACCAGCCTTTTCTGCGACGGCTGGCCCGCGCCATGGAAACCCGTGGCTTTCAAGTGGATATTGCCTCTTCTGTGGCGGAAGGCATTGCCAAGGCCAAGACCGCAGCACCGAAATATGCCGTGGTCGACCTGCGGCTTGGCGATGGCAATGGTCTTGATGTGATCCAGGCCATTCGGGAAAGCCGAACCGACACGCGGATTATCGTGCTGACCGGCTACGGCAATATTGCCACCGCCGTCACCGCCGTCAAACTGGGCGCGGTGGATTATCTGTCGAAACCTGCCGATGCCGACGATGTCTTCAACGCCCTGACCCAGCGTCCGGGCGAAAAGGCAGATGTGCCGGAAAATCCGATGTCTGCCGACCGGGTGCGCTGGGAACACATCCAGCGGGTCTACGAGGCCTGCGAACGCAATGTTTCGGAAACCGCAAGGCGGCTGAACATGCACCGCCGCACCCTGCAACGCATTCTGGCCAAGCGCGCACCAAAGTAACTAGCGTGCGCCGAAATCATCAGGGCAGAAATTGCGGGGCGGCATCCCATTCGGCCCGCATCAACCGCTGGGCAGCCGTACGCGAAAAGGCCAGCATCACGGATTTGCGGGTGGCGGGGGCAAGCCTGTGTTCCGGCGCATCGCGCAACAGATGCGCGCCATAGCCGTCTGAAACGATCAGGCCGCAGTCTTGCGGAAAAATCTCCTGGGGCACATCGGGCAGCGTGGCGAAAAACAGCCGGTCGCAATGCTGGCGATAGTCCGGCCATTTGCGGTCGACCCGGAAATCCTCGATGGAGGATTTGATCTCGGTAATCCAGATTTCACCCTTATCCGAGACGCTGATCAAGTCGGCCCGGCGGCCGCTGGCCAGCGAAAGCTCCGGCAGCACGGCATGGCGCATCTGGTCGAGGAGCAATTGCGTGCCACGGCGAATCATTAAGGCCCGCTCCGACTGCCGTCCGTCGATTAATGTATTCTTAACGGAAATACTAAGAATCGTCATAATCTTCTCTTTGCCAGCCTCAAGTCTGTTGCAAAAAAGCCAGTCTTCAGCAATTTGCGAGGCCAGAGACGGCATGGGTCTTCTGTTCCCTTGCAAACTCCACTGTAATCAAAAATATACCACTATCAAAGCTGGTAACACAGATCATTTCCCGCCCGAAAGTCGATGAGCCTCCCATGCGAATCCGCAATGCACTGACCGTGCTCGGTCTATTCTCCACCCTCGCCATCACTGGCTGCTCCACCACGTCGGAAGCCGACAGCAAAAAGACCGCTGAGGCCGCACCTGTTGTCGCCCCCGCCTCGGTCGAAACAGCACAGATCTTCGATGATTCCTATGGTCCTGTTACGGATGCCGGCTATGCGCTGCCTGGTATTCCGATCCAAAAGGTCAATCCGAAGTTCCGCCGCCAGATCATTGCTTTCGACACGACAGAGCGGCCCGGTACGATCATCGTCAACACCAAGGAACGCTTCCTGTATTACGTTCTGCCGAATGGCAAGGCGATCCGCTACGGCATCGGCGTCGGCAAGGACGGCTTCGCCTGGCAGGGTCAGGCCTATGTCGCCTGGAAACAGGAATGGCCAACCTGGCATCCGCCGAAGGAAATGGCCGTGCGCAAGCCGGAAGTGGCCAAATATGTCGAAGGCGGCATGGGCCCCAGCATCAGCAATCCGCTTGGCGCCCGCGCCATGTATCTGTTCAACGAAAAGGGCCAGGATACGCTGTTCCGCATCCACGGTTCACCGGAATGGGCTTCGATCGGCACCGCCGCCTCTTCGGGCTGCATCCGCATGATCAACCAGGATGTCATCGACCTCTACAGCCGCGTCCTGCCGGGCAAGGCCACCAAGGTCATCGTTCAGCAGTCCTGATTTCAGCCAATCGATAGCCTTTATCAAAAAGCCGCCGGAGCGATCCGGCGGCTTTTTGTTTCACGTGAAAATCATTGGCTAAGGTCTATACCGCCAAAACCGTTTCACACTTTTGCTGGAATTGGTCTCTTGCTGGCGCAATTCCGGACGCAAAACCGCTTCACACTTTTGCTGGAATTGCTGTGGCCTTCAACTCAAGCCGGCGACGGTGCAGAACCGGTTCGGTATAACCGTTCGGCTGCTCCCTGCCCTTCAACACCAGATCAAGTGCCGCCTGAAAAGCGATGGAACTGTCGAAATCGGTAGCCATGGGGCAATAGGCCGAATCACCCGCATTCTGCTTATCGACGATGGCTGCCATCCGTTTCAACGTTTCGACAACCTGAGCCTCGGTGACAACGCCGTGATGCAGCCAGTTGGCCATGTGCTGGGCGGAAATGCGCAGGGTCGCACGGTCTTCCATCAAGCCGACATTGTTGATGTCCGGCACCTTGGAGCAACCGACGCCCTGATCGACCCAGCGCACCACATAACCGAGGATGCCCTGCGCATTGTTGTCCAGCTCGCGCTGAATTTCTTCCGGCGTCCAATTGGGGCGCGAGGCCACCGGCACCGACAGAATATCGGAGAGCTTGGCCCGTGTCCGGCTTTTCAACCCGGCCTGGACGCCCGCGACATCCACCTGATGATAATGGGTGGCATGTAGCGTTGCCGCCGTTGGCGAGGGAACCCAGGCGGTATTGGCGCCCGCTTTCGGATGGGCGATCTTCTGTTCCAGCATCGCCGCCATCAGGTCCGGCATGGCCCACATGCCCTTGCCGATCTGCGCATGGCCGGACAGGCCGCATTGCAGACCGATATCGACATTCCAGTTTTCATAAGCCGCAATCCAGGCGGCCTGCTTCATATCGCCCTTGCGGATCATCGGCCCGGCTTCCATCGACGTATGGATTTCATCGCCGGTGCGGTCAAGGAAGCCGGTATTGATGAACACCACCCGGTCCTTGGCAGCGCGGATGCATTCCTTGAGGTTAACCGTCGTGCGGCGCTCCTCGTCCATAATGCCCATTTTGATCGTATTGGGTTCCATGCCCAGCGCCTGTTCGACACGGGTGAAGATTTCAACGGCAAAAGCCACTTCTTCCGGCCCATGCATTTTCGGCTTCACCACATACATCGAGCCTTGGCGGGAATTTTTCCGTCGTCCGTTCGGGCCGATATCATGCAGCGCGATCAGCGCGGTCACCATCGCGTCCATAATGCCTTCCGGCACCTCGGTACCATCGCGATCCAGAATGGCCGGATTGGTCATCAGATGCCCGACATTGCGAATCAACATCAGCGACCGGCTGGCTACGGTATAGGGCTTGCCCTGCGGACCGGTGAATTCGAGATCGGGATTGAGCGTACGGGTAAAGACGTGATCGCCCTTGGCAACCACTTCCTCCAGATCGCCCTTCATCAAGCCGAGCCAATTGGAATAGGCCAGGATCTTGTCCTCCGCATCGACGGCGGCAACCGAATCCTCGCAGTCCATGATGGCGGTAATCGCCGATTCCAGCCTGATATCGTTGATATGCGCCTTATCGGCAGCGCCAATCGCACCTTGGGCGTCAATACAGATTTCCACATTCAGGCCGTTTCGGCGCAGAAGATAGGACGTCACGCTGCCGTCTTCGCTGAACGTTCCCACCAGTTGCGAAGGGTCCATCAATCCGGTCTTGTCGCCGGAAGTCAGCGTCACATCGAGATAGCCGTCAGTCAGCGCCAGCCCTGCTACATCTGCCCAGCGTCCACCCGCCAGCGGCACGGACTGATCGAGGAAAGCCCGCGCCCAGGCAATAACCTTTTCGCCACGTTTGGGATTATACCCCCTGCCCTTTTCGGCACCGTCGGCCTCGGAGATCGCATCCGTTCCGTAGAGCGCGTCGTAGAGCGATCCCCAGCGCGCATTGGCGGCGTTCAGGGCATAACGGGCATTCATCACAGGCACGACAAGCTGCGGCCCGGCAATCGAAGCGATTTCCGCATCGACATTGCTGGTCGTCACGGAAAAATCCGGTCCTTCCGGCAGGAGATAGCCGATATCACGCAGGAAAGCTTCGTAAGCTGCAAGATCTGAAGGAGCGCCGTTTTGCTTGTACCAGCTGTCCAGCTGCGCCTGAAAGGCATCGCGCTTGGCCAGCAGGGCGCGATTCTTCGGCGCAAGCTCATGCACGAGGCTGGAGAAATGCTGGAAGAAGGCCTCTGGCTCCACGCCTGTCCCCGGCAAGGCCTTGCTCACCAGAAAATCATAGAGATCCTGCTCGATAGCCAGACCAAACTGTTCAACACGCGCCATTTCAACCTCCTGCGGTCATCCATTCTTCAAGGGGGCAAAGCCTGTTCGCTGGTGCAGTATGCGCCGACGTCATCCAGCCCTGTCACCAGCCGCTTTCGCCGCCCACGCTACCATCCCCGTTCTTGATTGACTGTCAACCGGGCATAAATCTGAAATATCGATGCTAATTTGGGCAAAACAGGAAATCAGCCTTTTGTTGCGCCTGAAAGCATCGTGCAAGACGTTAACATCGGCACAATCGTTCAGGTGTTTTGAAAAGTCTGAAGCTCCTGCAATGCGCCATGCAACCCCGCCTCCGTCAGCGCCACCACATGCGGCCCTTCTGTATAGACCAGCAGGCAATCGATCACTTTTCCCGGATAGAGCGGCTTCAGCAATTCGCGGTAAATGGCAAGCTGGGCCGAATGGGATAGCGGCACTTCACTTTCCTGACGCGGCGGCTGGCGGTTGGTCTTGTAATCCAGCAGAATCACTTTCTCGTCCGTGACAGCCATCCGGTCCACCCGCGCCGAGACGGCGCGCTGTTCTGCGCCAAGCCGGATGGTGCCCATCAGCGAGAATTCCGTCTGCGCATGACTGGAAAACACCTCGCTCAAGGCAGGATGGTCAAGAATAGCCAGAACGCTGTCCACCAAGCGGACACGCTCATGGGCGGGCCAGAACCGGGCGGCGCGCTCGCCATAACGGCGGGCGGCGGCCATCCGTTCATCGGCAGGCAGGCCCGGCAGCATTTGCAGCATCCGGTGCACCAATCGGCCCTTTTGCAGGGCAAGGCCTGCATCTTCACCCTTGCTAAACAGCGGTGAGCGCAGCATCAGGTCGCCGTCCTCGTCATTCACCTCAATCCCGGCACCGGACGGGCTCAAAGGCCGAGGCAAACGCGGCGGTGGCGGCGCTGGGCGCAGCAACGCCTCTGGCAAGCCTTCCAGCTCCGGTTTTTCCCGGCGTTTTTCCTGCCGCTCAAATCGGCCAGGAACAACGGCATTTTCCCAGAGCAGCCCGGTCCAGTCCCCCTCTGGCCCGCCAAAGCGTTGCTTGCGGCACCGCTCCGTGTCCAATTCCAGCGCGGACCAGACCATCTGGTGCCAGATTTCGGTTTGCACCTGCTTGCCTCGATAGCCACAGACCACCAACCGGTCGGCAGCCCGCGTCATGCCGACATAGAGCAGGCGTCGATATTCCTCCTCGATGGCCTGTTTTCGCTTTGCCACATCCTGCGCGGTCAGAGGATTATCAACGGCTTTCACCGACACCCAGACCGGGCATTCCGGGGGCTGCGTCTCGGTGTCGATCATCCGGAATTTTGGTAGATGGGTATGGTTGAAGGCTTTGGAGCCATCATCGACCAGAAACACGATTGGCGCTTCCAGCCCCTTGGAGGCATGAACAGTCATGATGCGCACCTCGCTGCGCTCCTTGTCCTGTTCGCGCTTTACCTCCGGGGCTTCCTGCTCCAGCGTGGTGATGAAGGATTGCAGACCCGGCAGGCCCGCCTGCTCATGGGACAGGGTAAAGGTCAGGAATTCATCGATGATATCGCTGACTTCGCTGCCAAGCCGAGCCAGAAAGTCGCGTCGTCCCCCCAGGGGACCAAGCACCCGACCATAGAAATCATGCGGCAGAAGATCCCGCGCCAAGGCCACATAGCGGTGCAAACGGGCAAGGGCCACCTGCCATTTTTCTGATCCGGCCTCCGCCAGCCGGGCAATCTCGGCAAAGACAGAGATTTCACCGCGCCGCGCTGCCACTTCGAATACATCGTCTTCGCTCAGGTTGAACAACGGGCTTTTCAGCAGCGCCGCCAGCGACAGGTCATCGGCGGTGAACAGCACAAACCGCCCCAGCGCCAGCAGATCCTGCACGGCAATATGGCCGGTCAGCCGCAACCGGTCGGCTCCAGCCACCGGAATATTGCTGCGCCGCTTCAAGGCCCGTGTCAGCGCATTGACGAAAGCGCCGCGCTTGCGCACCAGAATGAGGATGTCACCTGCTTCTATGGACCGCTCAACCCCCTTTTCCACGATGGTCTCGCGGGCCAGCATGATCTCGATCCGCTGGGCGATCCGTCGCGCCAACATGGCCGAAGGGGCATTTTCCGGCGTTGCATCGAAGGGGGCGGTCCAATCCTCTTCACTTTCGCTGCCTTCCGGCGCGATCATTTCCCAGACTTCGACCGCGCCGGGATGGCCGATGCGGCTGGACATATGCACCACTGGTTCCGCAACCGCCGAAAGGCCCCGGGCATTCTCGGTAACCGAAAACACCTGGTCAACGGCTGACAACACGGCATTGGTGGAGCGGAAGGATAGCGGCAGGCGCACCGCGCTAAAGCTTTCGCCGCCACGCGCCACTTCCTGTTCGGTCTCTCGGGCTTCCTGTGAAAACCGTTCCGGCTTTGCGCCTTGGAAGGAGTAGATCGATTGCTTCTCATCACCAACAGCAAAGAAGGTGCGGCGCACCGGACGGGCGCTCTGGCCGGAGAAAAAATCTTCGCGCAGCGAGCGGATCACCGACCATTGTACCGGGCTGGTATCCTGCGCCTCATCGACCAGAATATGGTCGATGCCCTGATCCAGCTTGTAATGCACCCAGGGGCCAACCGTGCTGCGGGTCAGAAGCTCGGCGGTGCGGGCAATCAGATCCTCGAAATCCAGTTGGCTGCTGCGCTTTTTCAACTCTTCATAATCATGGTCCAGCCGCTCGGCCAGCGTTAGCGCCGCCCGTGTTGCCTTGAACAGCCGAAGCAGCCGCAGGCGTTCGCGGCAGGCGACGACATGGTCGCGGGCCGCAAAAATCGCCTCCGACAGATAAGGAGCCGCCTTGTTCATGGCGGCGGCGATCAGCGAACGGTCGGCTTTCGGCTTGTCGGAGCCCGTGTAAAAGGCCTCTTCCAGCAATTGCGCCCGCACGAGCGAATCAGGCTGGCGCACGGCGCGCTCCAGCGTCAGGGCGACGCCTTGGACAAGGGAACCGCCCTTGGTGAGTGCCAGATCGATATAGGTGGAAAGCTGCGGCCCCGCGAGGCTGGGAAGCGGCCAATAGGCCTCGGCCAGCGATATCTCGGTTTCTTCAGGCTGAAGGCCCAAGGCATTGCGCAAAGCACTCTCCACGCCGCCCTTTCGACGGGCTACCGCCAGAAAGCCGCGTACCGCATGGCGGTTGGAAACCATGTCAGACAGCAGGTTTTCCAGCCCGAATTCATCGCCAAGGCTCAACACTTCAGCAAAGGCTTCGGCGAGGTTTGCATCGTCTTCGGCAGCGGTCGCCGTCAGCAGCGACCGGCGGGCATCGGCCAAAAGCACCGAGGCGGCGCGGTCGTCCAGCACCGAAAAATGCCCGGCCACATTGGCTTCCAGCGGAAACTGGTGCAGCAGCGCCTCGCAAAAGGCGTGGATGGTCTGGATTTTCAAGCCGCCCGGCGTTTCCAGGGCGCGGGCAAACAGCCGTCGCGCCTCGGCAATCTTCATACGGTCAGGCGGTTGGCGTTCAATGGTTTCGATACGGCGGGCAAGCTCTTCGTCGGGAAGGGTCGCCCATTCGGCAAGCCGGTCGAACACCCGGTTCGACATTTCAGAGGCCGCCGCCTTGGTATAGGTCAGGCAAAGAATCGAAGAGGGTCGCGCACCCGCCAGCAGCAGGCGAATCACCCGCTGCGTCAGCACATGGGTCTTGCCAGACCCCGCATTGGCCGAGACCCAGGCAGACCGGGCCGGATCGGAGGCCAGCGATTGCTGCCGGGTGGTCCAGTCAATGGGGTCATCGCCATCGCGCAGCATGTCCGGATCAGTCATCGCCACCGCTCTCCTCTGCCGCTTCAGCGGTGGACCATTCAGCGACGCGGGCCAGATGATCGTAGTCGCCGCTGAAATCATTCATCATCGCTGGCATCAGCCGCGAGACATAGCCGCGCTCGCCCGATTGCAGCAGGGTAACGAAGCGGGTTAGTTGCGCGATGGATTCATGCGCCAGATCCAGTGCCGATTTTGCCTTGTCGCCCTTGCCGGTCAGCTCGTTATTAACCTGATCGGCCTTGAAGCGCCCGCCGGGCCGCAGCCGGACATAAATCAAATTATCCGGATTCAGCCTTCCGACATCCTTGAAAGCCCCCATCGTCAGGGCTGCGGCTTCCAAGGCCAATTGCGGGTCGAGCAGGCTACGGGCCTGGGAAACGCTGGGGTTGAGGCCGGTCTTGTAATCGATGATATCGGCGTGACCGGCCCGGATATCGATCCGGTCGGCAATACCGGTGAGCCGGATATCGATCTCGCCAAGTTCCACTCCGGCGCGGGCCTCCGTTACCAGCTTGGCCGGATCGCGCTGGCGCTGCCACTCGATAAAGGCGAGGCCAACCTCAGAGAAGCGCTTGCGCCAGACAACATGGATATGCGGAGGCAGATTTTCCTCGGCAAACAGCGTGTCGGCAATCTCGCTCATCAACTGTTCAGCGTCAGGCCCTAGCTTTTCGGGCATGCGCGCCACGAATTGCTCGACAATCGCATGGTAGAGCGTGCCGCGTTCGGAGGCGCCAGGATCGCTGTTGAACGGTTCGACCGGATCGAGCTTCAGAATGCGGCGGGCATAGATCGAATAGGGATCGCGCCTGAGACGCCCGACCTCGCTGAAGGAATAGGTTTTTGGATGCAGATCGGCAGGCGGCTTTGGCTGTGGCCGTTGGGCGGGTGCTTGATCTGCGCCTTTATCGAGCAGGTCAGCAAAATGCCGGTAACGCTCCCCTCTGGCTTTCAGGGCCTCAGCAAAATCCTTGCCACCCAGCGCCAGCAGCCTTTGCAGCCAGCGCGAGGCAACGGTAGGGGCCGATCCCTGTCGCAAGGCGCGGCAATAGATCAGGTGGCGGGTGCCATTGGCCATTTCAAAATCATGGGCAAGCTGGCCGATCTGCCGTTCCGGCGGCTCCAGCCCCATTTCGGTTTTCATGCTGCGCGACAAAAATGGATTATTGGTGGTGGTGCCGGGCCAGGACCCTTCATTCAACCCACCGAGAATCATCGTATCGACGTTTTGCAGACGCGATTCCAGCGCACCGAAAATGAAGACACGCGGGTGGCGTAGCGATTTCGGCTTGACCGATTCGCTGGCGGTCAGCGCTGCAACAATCTCGATCCATTGCGGACCATCGGCACTCAACTGGCCATCGGTTTCCATGATTTCGCTGAGCAGCCGCGCCAAAACGGCACCGGCCTCATTGGCCCAGAGAGGGGCAAGATCACCCTCATCGGTGCGAGCCACAGCCTCCAGCACCTGACCGGTGCGCTCGGCCCATTCCCGTAAAGACAAACGGGTGGTGAAATGGTGACCATCCGGCTTGGCGACCACATGGCCGGCAAGCGGCTCTACCGCCTCTGCGATTGCCTCGGCCAGTATCCGTGCCTGCTGCCGGGTCTGATCGGTAAAAGAACGCCGCCAGGCAGGCGGATGGCGGTCATCGAACTGGGCGACCACCTGTTCATCGAACAGCGGTACCAGCGCGGCAATATCGATGGCACCGGTTCCGCCGCGCAGCGCAATGGCCTCCAAAGCGTCAGCGGCTTCACGATGTCCATCATCGGTCAAGCCGAACCGGGCGAGTGGGTGCTTAAGTAAGGAGACGATGGCAACCGGATCGCCGGGCCGCAACACCGCTTCCAACACCAGCACCAGCAACGTGCCCTGCGGCGTCGCCGAAAACGGAGTACCCGCCGAATCGTCGGCCTCGATGCCAAAACGGGCCATTTCTGACGCGACCCGGCGGGCAAGGTTGCGATCAGGGGTAATCAGCGCGGCGCGGCTTTCGCCGCCATCGGCACCGGGCCGCTCCAGGGCCAGCCTGAGGGCAATGGCAATAGCAATCGCCTCTTCCCGCTCGTTTGCGGCCTCGATCAGCGCCACATCGGCAAAGGCGGCCTGAAACCTGTTATCCCCGAATGCCTGCCGCCAGGCGGTCCATTGGTCGGTCGCTTTGGCAGGCGACAGCGCCCGGGAGAGAATTTCGCTGCGGTCGGCAAGCTCGGGTTCTGCCTCTTCCAGCACGCTAACGTCGTCACGGGTCAGGCCGAGACGGCCCAAAAGCCGGTGCAGACCGTATTGCGGATGGGTGCGGGCAGTCGGCTCCGGCGGCATGCCGGGAGGCTGTTCCCCGCCAACGCTTTGCCACTGGTCATCAGGCATGGCCTTGTCCAACCCCGGCAGCACGATCACCCCTTGGGGCAGGCGCGCCACCGCCGCGATCAGCTCGGACGCGGCAGGGATTGAGCCGGTCGAGCCCGCAACGATTACCGGATGAGGATCGGACAGTTGACCAACACGGTCGCGTTCAGTGCGCAGCAAGGCGTTGCGGTGGAGAACCGGCGAAGAGCGGTTCAATTCTTCCAGCCGGGCTGGCCAATAGGCACTGGCAATGCCGAGGAAAGCCAGCGTTAGCTGCCACCAGGAGGCAAAATCACGGGCATCGAGCTTGTCGAGATCGGCCCAATCACGCTCTTCGGTTTCCACCGAATCGATCAGCTCCACCAGCGCCCGCGCCAACCATACGGCATCCGCCGGACTGGCAGGGGCGACAAGCGGGGTTTCGGTGTGAATGCTCAGCACGATATCCGGCAGCTTGTTGCGCCAGGCAAGAATCAACTGCGCCAGTTCCAAGAGCCGCACCGTAGTGCTGATCGGTGGGTTCAACGCCAGCAGCGCCGGGGTCTCGGCGTCGAAATAACTGGCATCGTCCTCGGCTTCGCCCAGAGGCTTGATCATCGGCAGAATGGCGGATTGGCCACCCAGCACCTCGACGAACTGGGCGCGCAGCACGCGCACCGCACGTCGGGTCGGCACCAGGATTGTGACCTTGGACAGGGACAGGGGATCGGCTGGATCATAGCGAAAGCCGGGGGCGAGACGCCCATCGCACAGCGTCTCGGCAATCAGCCGCAGGAAAGGCCGATCCGGGGGAATGGTGAAGATGCGGGCTTGCAGGCTGGACATCAGCTCAAGCGTCCTGTCGGTGGCGGGCCAGCACCGTTTCCGCCTCTTCAATCGCCTCCGGCGTACCGACCGTCAGCCATTGGCCTTCCAGCATCAGGCCGAACAGTCGGCCTTTGGCAATGGCCCGGTCGAAATAGATGTTGAGATTGAAGGCATCGTCAGGCGCATCGTCCAGCAGGGAATGCTCCATGGCCAAGGCCCCGGCATAAACCACCGGATTCGGATCGCCGGGCTGGTAGCGAGTCAACCGGCCATCGGCACCGAGATTGAAATCGTTTTTGCCATTATGGCCAGTGGTCTGCTCCAGCCTGACGCAGAGCATCAGCATGTCCATCTGCGCTGGGTCAAAGGCTTCGCCCAGTCTTTGCAGATTGGTGGGTTGACCCTTCGGCTCACCGATCCAGAACAGGTCGGCATTCATCACCAGCAGGGGACCGGGAGCCAGATGCCTGATGCCTCTGGCCAGGCCGCCACCATTGTTCATCAGGCCATCGCGCTCATCGGAAATCACGATGCGGGGCTGATTGCGCCCGGCCAGATGCGCCAGCATCTGCTCTGGAAAATGATGGATATTGACCACAGCGGTTTCTACGCCCGCCTGCTGCAAATGATCCAGCGCATAATCCACCAGCGTCTCGCCCGCCACCCGCACCAGGGGCTTTGGCAGGGTATCGGTGATGGGACGCATTCTTGTGCCGAGCCCTGCGGCCAGCACCATGGCTTGGGAAATCTTCATGGCTCTCGTATCTGTCGGCGACCTGCGGCATCGCTCACGTGTGACGCATCATCTTTACGAGACACGCTCTATCGCAAATCCCGCCAGAGAACCACTGTCGAAGGACCAGAACCACTATTCTAGGGGATGAAGGTTCAAGCTCGCGGCAACAGGCCGTGTGTCAAAAGCCAGTCTTTCAAAGGCGTGAGCGCCTCATGCTCCAGCACGCCGCCGAGATAGGCGAGCGTCCGGGGCATATGCTGCATATAGCCAGGCTTGCCATCGCGTTTCATCAGCCGCACCCAAAGCCCGACCAGCTTGCAATTGCGCTGGGCGGCCATGATAGCGAAATCCCGTTGAAAGGCGCTTTCATCAAATCCGGCTTCGGCACGACATAGCGCCAGATAATGCGCAAGCAGCCGCTTTTGCAGCTCCGGTTCGATGGTGACACGCGCATCCTGAACCAGCGAGGCGACGTCATAGGCAGCCGGGCCGATCATCGCATCCTGGAAATCGATCAGGCCGACCCGGGCGATACCCTGCTTCTCTTCCTGCCACAGGAGATTGGGGGAATGGACATCACGCAGCACCAGACTGTTGCGGTCATGGATCTGGCCAAACATGCCTGACCAGAGAGCGAGATAGGCCTGCCGCTCCTCGTCACTGGGTTGCCGTGAGAGCGTGAAGGGCATGTACCAATCGAGCAGCAATTCCGTCTCGAACCCCATGGCCGCCGCGTCGAAATCCGGAATGCGATGGATATGGTCCGGCGAGACGGGAATTTCACGTGAAACATTCTGCCCATGCAGGAAAGCAAGCGCTGCAACGGCTTCCATGTAACGTTCAGCGACCGGCTGACCCTGCGCATCCAGAATGCCATCCTGACCGAGATCTTCGATCAGCAAAATGCCATCGGGGTCACTGGCATAAATCTCCGGGACGGCAAGCCCCGCATCCTTCAATAGTTGATCGATAGCCACAAAAGCCCGATGGTCTTCTGCCAAATGCACGAGTTCCGGGTAGGTCTTGCCGTGGCGGATGATCGGTGTGGCTGGCCGTTTGGGGCTGTCCATCACGATGCGCTGCGGTTGACCGTCAACCCTTGCCGTTTCATAGGCGCGGTAGTCCGCATCACCAGTCAGGAAGCGGCGTCTTGCACCTGCCATGCCATTGGTATCGAGGAAGGTGCGGATAGCGAGCACGCGCCGGATTCGGTTCAGCCTGTCTTCAGGCCCGGTAATGGTCAGTTCACGTCCGCCATCCGGGGGGAAACCGTAATGCAGGCTAATTGTCGCCTTCGGCAGCCGGTCTTCGGCCCGTTCTGGCCATTCGACGAGGCAAATGCCGGTATCCAGCGCCTCATCGAAGCCCAGTTCATCAAGCTCGGAGGCATCGCCCAACCGGTAGAGATCGAAATGAGCGGCGGGAATGCGCAATTCGTAGCTTTGGACCAGCGTAAAAGTTGGGCTTGGCACTTCCATATCGTCGTCATCGGCCAAGGCCCGCAGCAAAGCCCGGGCAAGGGTAGACTTTCCCGCTCCGAGATCGCCATGCAGGGCAAGACAGTCCCCCGGCTTCAGGGCAAGCGCCAGATCTTCCCCGAGCTGGATCGTCGCCGCCTCATCGGCAAGCGAAACATGAAGCGATGCCTGGGAGAGCGATGTTGTCGATGCGATCATTCTGCGGCGACGGAATGGACAAGCACACCGGACGGAATTCGGCAAAGAACCGTGGTGCCTTGGTTCGGAACACTGTTGATCGAGACGCTGCCGTTATGCAAATGCACGAAGCTTTCGACAATCGACAGGCCAAGGCCAGCCCCGGTGCGCTTGCCGCCCTTGGCATTTGAGGAAAAGCGCTTGAACACCGATGGCAACATGTCCTCGGGAATGCCGCATCCGGTATCGGAAACCGAAAATACGAAGTCCGCATCTTCGCGCCAGCATTTCAGCACGACCTTGGCGCCTTCGGGCGAGAAATTCACCGCATTGGTGATGATCTTGATCAGGATCTGCTTCAGCCGTTGCTGGTCGGCGACAATGTCGCCCAGATGTGAAGGCGCAAGGATTTCCAGCGTCACGCCGCCTTCCTGCAACCGGTCGGTCATCTGCATCGACACATCGTCCAGAAGGTCGGTAAGATCGATATCCGAATAGGTCAGCCGCATGATACCGGCATCGACTGTGGCAAGATCGAGAATGTCGTTGACGATGGTCAGCAGCACCGCAGACGAGGTGGAGATATGATCGACATATTCCCCCTGCCGTTCATTGAGCGGACCAATGGCCGACGATTTCAACAAGTCGGTAAAGCCGATAATATTCGTGAGCGGCGAGCGCAGCTCATAGGAAATATGCTGGACGAAATCGTTCTTCAACTCGTCAGCCTTGCGCAGGGCTTCGTTCTTTTCAAGCAGCGCCCGTTCGGCCCGAACGCTGTCGGTAATGTTGACGAAGGTCAGCATCGTCTGGGCGTTTGGCAGCGGGATCACTGCGTAATCCAGCACCAGACCGGACATCAGCTCAATCGTGCCCTGGCTAGACGGCCGCTCGTCCTCGAAACTGGTGATCATCTTGCCGAAGGCGCGCCAGCCATCCGGCTTCTCATAGGAAAGAGCACAGGCCTCTTCAATGGCGCGGATATGGGTGCCAGGTGCGGCTTGCGTCTCGGTAATGCCCCAGAGCGCCCGGAAGGCCGGATTGGACAGCCGGATTCGGCCATCGGGACCAAAGACAGCCACGCCTTCGGACAGATGATCGATGGTTTCACCCTGAACCCGGACCAGTGTATTATAGCGGGTTTCGAGATCCACCTGTTCGGTGAGGTTCTCAAACACCCAGGTGGCGCCGCCCTGCGGATGGGCAGAGGCGATGACGCGCAGGGTCTGGCCGTTGGGCAGATGCCAGAGCACGGTCTGGGTATCGATGGAGCGGTAGACGGAAAGGGTATTTTCCTTCCATGCCTTCCAGCTCAACTGTTCCGGCAGCTTGCCTGCGCTGCGCAGCCGGTCCAGCAATTCGGCATGATCGGGGCGGGATTCGAGGAAAGCCAGATCCAGATCCCAAAGCTGCTGGAAAGCCTGATTGTAGAATTGCAGCCGCCGCTCGCCGTCGAAAATCGCCACCGGCGTTGCCAGATGATCCAATGTTTCGGCATGGCTTTTCAGGGTACGGCTCAACTCCTCGCGCAGGGCTTCTTCGCGCGAGACGTCAATGGCCATGCCGCAAGAGCCCTTCGGCGTCTTGGTATCAACCACGGAAAAGAAAGTGCGGTTGCCATGCACAACGGTGGAAACCGTATCATGGTAGGGCGAAACCGGCGTCAACGTCGCGCGGATCTTTTCCCGGGTAATGGTGTTGAGGATTTCACGGCCTTCCTGTATGGCCTGATCAGGGGTCAGCGCTTCAACGGCATCGCTATAGGCCTGATTGACCCAGACAAGACGACCCTCGGAATCGCGCTGCCAGACGGGTTGTTCGACGGATTCCAGCAGGCTTTCGAAGGTTTCGATGGCGGTGGAGAGCCGGGTCTTTTCGATCTTCAGTTCGGCCAGTTCGGCGCGCAGGTTGTTGAGCGCCACGAAACGGGCAAAAGCCCGCCCCCCGGAAACACGGCCCTGCACTTCCAGCACCTCGTCGCGATAAGTCTCGACGATCAAGTCGAAGCTCTGGGCGTTGAAGCGCAGTTTCTCAATGGCATTGTCCAGGTCGGCGGCCGAACCGGGCTTCATCCAGCGGCCAAAGGCCAGGAAATCGCCTTCGGTCTGGGGTGCGCCGGTCTCCACGGGCAATTGGCCCAGCTGTTCCGGCTTGGTTTCACCACCGTCCCAGATGACGATGCGGCGGTTCTTGTCGGCAATCAGCGCCTGATAACGGGAAATCCGCTGGTTGGCATCCGACAGGGCCGAGCGTATCTCCCGGCTGTCCGCCTCGATGCTGTTGCGCTGGCGCACCAGCCAGAGGGTCGAGAGAAGCGTCGCGGAAATCGCGCCGATCACCAGGGAAAGGCCAATCATTTCAGTAGATGAAAACGTGCCGATGCCGCCCGCATTCAGCTGCGGCACTGCAATGGTTTGGGTGAGGGTCTGCGCCAGAGCCGCCTGGCAGGCAAGCCCGCCGGCCAGCACTGTGCTGCCATGCAGCCACCAGCGCGATAGACGCAGAAAACCACGTCCAGCGATGCCGCTGGCGGCGTTAACACCAGTCACTGTATCCCTAAAGGACGCAGATCCGGCGCGCATGGTTTTATCCGTCCGCCTCCGTAGGCCGCCCGTCCTTCCCCGTAGGAACGGGTATTTCTTTTGAACCGTCATTTCCGGTCTGTCTCCGTCCACTGTGCCGCAATTCCGACAAGACATCCCCATTTCGCGTGTGCACAGGCCAAATGCATCACCCGAGGGTGACGTCATGCAAACGGCTTTTTGCTTCACGGGGACATAGGCAGCAGAACCGGAAAAAACATCCGGTCACCAAACACTGCCTGCGCACCTGCGAGGCACACGAATCAAGTTTTAAAACAATACTGTGGATAAGATTTTGAAAAAAGGGGCAAAGAAAAAAAGAAATCGCGGCCTTTGTCAAGGCCGCGATTTCTATATCTTGTGTATATCTGGCTACGGATTAGTATCTGTAGTGGTCGGCCTTGAACGGGCCTGATGGCGTGACACCAATATAGGAGGCCTGTTCGTCAGAAAGTTCAGTCAATCTGACGCCGAGCTTTTCCAGATGCAGGCGCGCGACCTTTTCATCGAGATGTTTCGGCAGAACGTAAACCTGGTTCTTGTAGGCGTCGGGCTTGGTGAAAAGCTCGATCTGGGCGAGAACCTGGTTGGTGAACGACGCGCTCATTACGAAGGACGGATGGCCCGTGGCATTGCCGAGGTTGAGCAACCGGCCTTCCGACAGCAGGATCATCCGATTGCCCGCCGGAAACTCGATCATATCGACCTGCGGCTTGATATTCACCCATTTCAGGTTCTTCAGCGCAACAACCTGAATTTCATTGTCGAAATGGCCGATATTGCCGACAATGGCCATGTCCTTCATCTCGCGCATATGCTCGATGCGGATCACGTCCTTGTTGCCGGTGGTGGTGATGAAGATATCCGCCGTCTTGACGACATCTTCAAGCCGCACCACTTCAAATCCGTCCATAGCGGCCTGCAAAGCGCAGATCGGGTCGACCTCCGTCACCTTGACGCGGGCACCAGCGCCGATCAGCGATGCAGCGCAGCCCTTGCCCACGTCGCCATAGCCGCAGACCACGGCAACCTTGCCAGCCATCATCACGTCGGTGGCGCGGCGGATACCGTCAACCAGCGATTCCTTGCAGCCATATTTGTTGTCGAACTTCGACTTGGTGACGGAATCGTTGACGTTGATCGCCGGGAACGGCAGCAGGCCCTTCTGGCTGAGCTGGTAGAGACGGTTGACGCCTGTGGTGGTTTCTTCCGTCACACCCTTGATGGCGTCACGCTGTTTTGTGAAGAAGCCCGGTGTGGCTGCCATGCGCTTCTTTATCTGCGCGAACAGAATTTCTTCTTCTTCGGACGAAGGGTTGACCAGCACGTTTTCACCGGCTTCGGCGCGCGCACCGAGCAGGATATACATGGTGGCGTCGCCGCCATCGTCGAGGATCATGTTCGACTGGCCACCATCGGTCCATTGGAAGATCCGGTCGGTATAATCCCAATATTCCGTCAGGCTTTCACCCTTGACGGCAAAAACCGGCACGCCGGTTGCCGCAATTGCGGCGGCGGCATGGTCCTGGGTGGAAAAGATGTTGCAGGAGGCCCAGCGCACTTCGGCGCCCAGCGCCGTCAAAGTCTCGATCAGCACAGCCGTCTGAATGGTCATGTGCAGCGAACCGCTGATGCGCGCGCCCTTCAGCGGCTTGGTTTCACCAAGCTCCGAGCGGCAGGACATCAGGCCCGGCATTTCGGTTTCGGCAATATCCAGTTCCTTGCGACCGTAATCCGCAAGGCCGATATCGGCGACGATGTAATCCTGTACAGTGCTCATGGCGTTCTCCAGACCGGGTTGAAACGCAAGGCCAGCGCCCATCCGAAAAGATGGCCAGGCCTATGCGCCGCCCGCCATTCTGCGGCAGGCCAGTGTCATCCGTGTATCAGGGAACGTCGGGGAAGGCAATAATCACATAAAGAGGTCTTTATATCTTTATGTTCGATCTTGGTTTACATTTCCTCGCCAAACTTGTCGCGCACCAGCGCATCCAGCGTGTCGATTGCCTTTTCAGCCTCCTCGCCTGAGGTAACGACGGTAATCGTACAGCCGGGGCTCGCCGCCAACATCATCAGCCCCATGATCGAGGTGCCGCCAACGGTGGTTCCATCCTTACTGACGGTTACTTCGGCATTAAAGCCCTGCACCGTCTGGACGAATTTGGCTGACGCCCGGGCATGAAGGCCGCGCTTGTTGACGATCAACAGGTCTCTGGTGAAGGAAGTCATCTTACTCGCCGTTCCTATTTGCCGCTCAGAACGCGGCTGGCCACATTGATGTATTTGCGGCCGGCTTCCGACGCATCGACAAGTGCTTTTTCCATGTCGTTCTCGCCGCGCACTCCCGCCAGCTTGATCAGCATGGGCAGGTTGACGCCGGCGATCACTTCGATCCGCCCGGTATTCATCACCGAAATTGCGAGATTGGAAGGCGTTCCCCCGAACATATCCGTCAGGATGATCACCCCATGCCCATCATCGGCGCGCATCACAGCATCCAGAATATCCTGGCGGCGCTGATCCATATCGTCCTCCGGACCGATACAGATTGTCTCGATGAATTTCTGCGGACCAACGACATGTTCCACGGCATAATGAAATTCTTCAGCCAGCTTGCCATGGGTGACAAGCACAAGTCCGATCATTCGCTTATAGCTCCCTGCTCAACTGCTGACCGCCAGTTATCGCACTGCAATAGTTTCGTCCACCAATCTGTTGGGTCGCAAGGCACGCGCTGGGACAAGAAAAACCTTATTTGAAAATCCAACACACAACCTTCGCGCGCAACAATGCCTCGTCGATCAACTATAACTTACCCCAGAAGTTTGTCAGGTTCGGATTGAACCAGCCACCCTCTCGCTTATCTTGCTTTCGTTTGTCTCTTCAGGAAAACCGCGCTCCACTTCCCGACTGACAAACTCCAATATTACCCAATCAATTCTGTGCAGTGCATCTTGGCGATGAAAACACGAAGTGCAAGTGTAAAATAGTCTTGAGGCCACGCCTTTAATCTGTCGCCCACGCCTCAAGCAACCGTTGCAGCCCTGCAACGCTTGGATGATGGGCCGGGCAAAGGCGAAGGACAGGCAAGCACAGGTCCGGGAAAAAACACCGGCTTTCAGCGCTTTGCGGCAAGCGTTCCGTCATCGACGATGGTTCTACCGAAAGGACGACGGCATCTATCACCGCCGCATCCAGGCTTGGAACGGTCACCAATCCGCTGAATCGGATTTCCATCAACCCGGCAATTATCTGGGGTCGGAACGCGATCAATCTTCCGCCTCGGGCTTCCAGCCATACCCTGTCATCGGCCACAAGAGCGGCAAAAAGCCCATTTTGCTGCGCATTTTCCAGAAGCAGGCAAGCCAGTTGCGACTTCCCCGACCCGCTCGGCCCCATGATCAAATAGCCTCGCCTGCCCAACACGACACCGGTTGCATGCAGGTTGAGCCGGCTCTCGTTCATGGAGACGGCTCTGCCGGCAGCGTCAGGATGAAGCGGGCCCCGAGGATTCGCGCGGTTTCCGGCTCCAGGATGTTTTCAGCCCGCAACGATCCGCCATGCGCCTCGGCGATCTGCCGGCTGATGGAGAGACCAAGCCCTGAATTCTGGCCGAAGCTTTCACCATCGGGACGGTCGGTATAAAAGCGCTCGAAGATCCGGTCGATATTCTCGACCAGGATGCCGGGACCGTTGTCTTCCACCTGCACAACGCAGCGGCTGCGGGTGCGCGACAGGCGCACCACGATGCGACCTTCCTTTTCTGGCACGAAGGAACGGGCATTCTCAATCAGGTTGGTGACGATCTGGCCAATACGCAGGTCATGACCATTGATGATATAGCGGACCTTCTGGCCCTGCTTATGCTCCACGACATATTCAATATCGACCGGCTTCTTGCTGCTACGGATCTGCCTGGAAATTTCCACCAGATTGCCAAGCACGACTTCCATATCGACCGGCGCCGCATCCGTGCGCGCCAGTTCCGCATCCAGCCGCGAGGCATCCGAGATATCGCTGATCAACCGGTCAAGCCGGCGTACGTCATGCTGGATAACGTCCAACAGCCGCTGCTTCGACACATCGGTCTTGGCAAGCGGCAGGGTTTCGACAGCGCTGCGCAGAGACGTCAGCGGATTTTTCAACTCGTGACTGACATCGGCGGCAAAGCTCTCGATGGCGTCGATCCGGTCGTAAAGTGCCGTGGTCATTTCCCGTAGGGCCACGGACAGATTGCCGATTTCATCCTGGCGCGCGGAGAAATCCGGGATTTCCTCACGCTCCTTGGCGCCGCGCCGTACCCGGATGGCCGCTGCCGACAGGCGCCGCAGCGGATTGGCAATGGTCGAGGACAACAGCAGTGAAAGCACGATATTGACCAGCGTGGCCACGCCAAACACCCGTAAGATCGCCAGGCGTTCCGCATGGACGATCTTGTCGATATCGCCAGCCTGGGTGGACAGCAGCAGCACGCCGAGCACGGCGCGAAACCGCTGGACCGGCACCGCCACAGAAACGATCAACTCGCCCTGTTCGGTCACGCGCACCACGGCGCCGCGCACCCCGGTCAGGGCATTCATCACTTCCGGATAGATTGATCCATCGCCACCAGGCGCTTCCTTGTAGAGCGGTACATTGCTTGGTTGCAGCATTCGGTTGAATTGCTTGGCCAGCCATTCCGTCCAACTGCCGGTATCACCCTCGACCGGTGGAAGATCGTAACGTAGTACCTGACCACGGGAATAGAGATGACGTGAATCCAGCAGCAGATTGGCGTCGGCATCAAACAGCCGCGCCCTGGTGCGGGTTGGCGAAATCAGGCGGCGCAGCACGGGGGCGACCCGCTCTGGCTTGATGGGAAATTCCAGGTCTTCGTCATTCGGCACCGGGGTGATGCTTTGCCCCGCCTGCAATTCCAACAGCTTCTGCGGATCGATGGTGATGGAATTGGTGTCGACCGAGGCCGAGGCGGAAATCGCACCGGCGATAATTTCCCCTTGGGTCAGCAGGCTTTCCACCCGCGCATCAATCAGCCCTTCGCGAAACTGATTGAGATACATGATACCGGCGACCAGAACGATCAATGCCGCAAGATTGAAGAAGACGATCCGTCGCGTCAGACTGGAGAAAACGGCATTGCCGAAGATGCGTCTGATCAAGGTAAAGGGATGAGAAAAGGACAGGCGCAAGGGCAGCCTGCGGCTCTCGCCGGGATCCCCGTCCTTATCGTCCATAGGCCTTTTGGATAGAATTCCCCTCACACGGCACACTTATCCTGTGGGGCAATCGAATCCCACCGAACACCATCATGTCTGCCGTCAACGTTCATTCTCAACCGGGCCTGGTCCTAGAGTTTGTCAGGGAAACCGGTTTTCCCGAAAAGACAAACGAAAACAAGAGAATTGAGAGCCTGTCTGGTTCAATCAGACCTCGACAGGCTCTCAATCCGCAAGCATTGCCCGCAGGCGGCATCAGGCCGTTTCGCGGAAGCGGTATCCAACGCCGTACAGCGTTTCGATCATGTCGAAATCATTGTCGACCATTTTGAACTTCTTTCGCAGGCGCTTGATATGGCTGTCAATGGTGCGATCATCAACATAGACCTGCTCGTCATAGGCGGCATCCATCAGCGCGTCGCGGCTCTTCACCACGCCTGGCCGCTGGGCCAGCGAATGCAGGATCAGAAATTCGGTAACTGTCAGCGTGACCGGATCGCCCTTCCAGGTGCAGGTATGGCGCTCTTGGTCCATGACCAGTTGGCCGCGCTCCAGGTTGCGAGCCTGCTGCTCGGCAGCGCTCTTGACATTGCCGGGTGCGTTTCCGGTTTCGCGATTGGCGGCGCGACGCAGAATGGCCTTGACCCGCTCTACCAGCAGGCGCTGCGAAAACGGCTTGGTGATGAAGTCGTCGGCCCCCATTTTCAAGCCGAACAATTCATCGATTTCCTCATCCTTGGAGGTCAGGAAGATCACCGGGATATCTGACTTCTGGCGCAGGCGGCGCAGCAGTTCCATCCCATCCATGCGTGGCATCTTGATATCGAAGATCGCCAGCTGTGGCGGCCGCGCCAGAAGCCCGTCCAGCGCCGAAGCTCCATCCGTATAGGTTTCGACCTTATAGCCCTCGGCTTCGAGAGCGATCGAAACCGACGTCAGAATATTCCGGTCGTCGTCAACAAGCGCAATTGTCTGCATGCCGTTTATCTCCGTCATTACCGATTGCCGTCACCGCCCATCAAGAAGGTGACGGCCCGCAGCCCCATTCCATATAGGGGCCGCGAAGCGCTTCATGAGGGTAAAGGTGGAACAAATTGTGGCAAAGATAAAGGGGGCAGGCATATCCGGCTTCAACGCAGTCCCGTTTCGATCGCAAAAGACAAAGGCTCATCGCGTTTAAACTGAACCGATTTAAAACTAACATACCAGTTTAAAACGATTAAATATATGATATTATTGATGTTTTCAAGATTTTGCTCTTGCGTTTTTAAAACTTGGTCATTAGCGTTGACCCATAATCATCTGGCCATCCCGCTGAAGAAGGAATTGCATCATGGAGGAGCTTGGAGTGAACAATAGCCGTCTTGGGATCGAGACCATTGGCTTGGGCAAGGCCGCCAATGTCCATTATAACCTGCTGCCCGCCGCCCTTTATGAGCATGCGATCCGCAATGGCGAAGCCGTTCTGACCGCAGACGGCGCGCTTCTGGCCGAGACCGGACAGCATACGGGCCGCTCCCCGAAGGACAAGTTCATCCTGCGTGACGCCAATACCGATGGCCAGATCTGGTGGGACAATAACAAGCCGATGTCGAAGGAGCATTTCGACATCTTGCATCAGGACATGCTGGCGCATGTGGCTGGCAAGACCCTGTTCGTACAGGATCTGATTGGTGGCGCCGATGCCGCCAACGCTTTGCCAACCCGCGTAATAACGGAACTTGCATGGCATTCGCTGTTTATCCGTAACCTGCTCATTCGTCCGGATCGCGCCGCGCTTGCCGATTTCGAAGCGAAATTCACCATTATTGACCTTCCCAGCTTCAAGGCTGATCCGGCCCGTCACGGCTGCCGGACCGAAACGGTCATCGCCTGCGACTTCACCAACAATATCGTGCTGATCGCCGGCACCTACTATGCCGGTGAAATGAAGAAGTCGGTGTTCACCGCGCTGAACTATATGCTGCCTGCCAAGCAGGTCATGCCGATGCATTGCTCGGCCAATGTTGGCCCGGCTGGCGATTCGGCTGTGTTCTTCGGTCTGTCCGGCACCGGCAAAACCACGCTGTCGGCCGATCCTGCCCGCACGCTGATCGGCGATGACGAGCATGGTTGGGGCGAGGACGGCATCTTCAACTTCGAAGGTGGCTGCTACGCCAAGACCATCCGCCTGTCAGCAGAAGCCGAGCCGGAAATCTACGCCACCACCAAGCGGTTCGGCACGGTGCTGGAAAATGTTGTACTCGACGAAAACCGCGTCCCGGATTTCAACGACGGCTCGAAGACCGAAAATACCCGTTGCGCCTATCCGCTGAACTTCATTCCCAATGCGTCGCCCACCGGGCGCGCCGGGCATCCGAAGACCATCATCATGCTGACCGCAGATGCCTTCGGCGTCATGCCGCCGATCGCCAAGCTGACACCAGAACAGGCGATGTACCACTTCCTTTCCGGCTACACCGCGAAAGTGGCTGGCACGGAGCGCGGCGTAACCGAGCCGGAAGCAACCTTCTCGACTTGCTTCGGCGCACCGTTCATGCCTCGCCATCCGGCAGAATATGGCAATCTGCTCAAGGAGTTGATTGCCCGCCACGAAGTGGATTGCTGGCTGGTCAACACCGGTTGGACCGGCGGCGCCTACGGTATCGGTAGCCGCATGCCAATCAAGGCCACCCGCGCCCTGCTGACGGCGGCTCTCTCCGGTGAGTTGAAGAAAGCCGAGTTCCGCACCGACGCCAATTTCGGCTTCGCGGTACCGGTTGCCGTCGACGGCGTCGATACCAGTATTCTCGACCCACGCTCGACCTGGGCGAATGGGGCTGACTATGACGCGCAGGCCAAGAAACTGGTCGGCATGTTCATCGCCAATTTCGAGAAATTCGAAGCCCATGTGGACAGCAATGTCCGCGATGCGGCTCCGGTTCTGGCTGTTGCTGCGCAGTAAACGTTTCACGTGTGACGATTTTGGAAAGCCCGGCGATGATCATCGCCGGGCTTTTTCCATGGTGCATCTGCTCCAGGAAAACAGCCTGAGATACCAAAGAACCGAGATTTGCCTGAACTGGCGTTTTCCGCTACAGCCTCACGGCGAAAAGGCTGGACAGGACCATGGCGAGCGACCCGCTCTATATCAATGACAGGATTACGATTGCCGGTTGGGAATTGACCGAGCAATTCGTGCTGGCCGGTGGTCCGGGCGGGCAGAATGTCAACAAGGTCTCGACCGCAGTCCAATTGTTCTTTCCGCTGACAAGCTCTCCCTCGCTCCCGGACCGTATCAAGACCAATGCCATCAAATTGGCAGGCCGACGCCTGTCCAAAGAAGGCGTGTTGTTGATCGAGGCCAGCCGCTTTCGAAGCCAGGAGCGCAATCGGGAAGATGCACGCGAACGGCTAAAGGAATTGCTGCTCGAAGCAGCCAAACCACCACCACCGCCGCGCCGGAAGACCAAACCCACCAAGGGATCAATCGAACGCCGGTTGAAGGCAAAGGTGGGACGCGGTGAAATCAAGAAAATGCGCGAGAAACCGGGTCAGGATTGATCGCTTTCCTCACGCAGCGCCCTCCAAAGCTACCACGTCCTCGATTCCCTGGACCTAAACCAGGCTGAACACGCGAATCAGCACCATCGGTTTGGGCCGCAGGCTGTGCAGGGTGCCGACAAAGACACGGCGGTTCAGCCAGTCATGCGGTCCTTCCGGTGCGGTAATATCGATATGCGAAAAGGCATATTGCGTGCCGTCCGGTTGGCGGTCGATCAAGACCCTATTGTTGACGGTAATCACGGCGCCGTCATCCGCCTGCAACTCATAAAGCGCGTTGAGAAGCCGCACACCGTCCTTGCGCAACACTTGCCGGTCGGCACCGCCAGGCATGACCTTGCCCTTGATTCGCGGCCCGGCAAATTCACCGCCGGTAATATTGATGATACGTCTGTCGCCCAGCGGGGACGCACCCATCTCGATCGTATCCTGAAGGGTAAAAATCGCCTCATAGACAAATTCTGTCCGGGGCAAGGCGATGGGAATGTCTGATAGCGGACCGCCGCCGGTTTTTGTATCCGCTGCCTGTCCGCTTTGGCCTGCGGCGGTCGCGGCTATCACCGTCGCTGCCGCACCCAGAAACACACGCCTGCCCGAAACCGGCGCGGTTTTGTTGGGATCAATCAATGGCATAACTCTCCTCCCAGAGATAAAACCTTATGAAAACATCAATTTATCAAAATAGTCGGGCGCAATGCCCTATAATTTTCGCAGCGCCACCTGCTCCACCAGATGATTTTCTCCCTTACGCAGAATCAAATCGGCCCGGGGCCTGGTCGGCTGGATATTGTCGCGCAGATTGATCAGGTTGATGTGGCTCCAGAGATTTTCGGCAATGGTTGAAGCTTCATCTTCGCTGATCGTCGCATAGCGGTGAAAGTAGGAATTTGGATCGCGGAAGGCCGTTTGGCGCAGCTTCATGAATCGCTTTACGTACCAATTGTGGATCAGACTTTCCTCAGCATCGATATAGATCGAAAAATCGAAGAAATCCGAGACCATCGGCACGATCTTGCCATCTCGCGGCAGGTCGCGCGATTGCAGCACATTGATGCCCTCGAAGATCAGGATGTCCGGACGGTCGATGATGGTATGTTGATCAGGCACTACATCATAGGTGAGATGGGAGTAGCGCGGCGCCTTGACATTCTGCTGCCCGGCCTTGATGGCCGACAGGAACCGCAGGAGGGCCGCCGTATCGTAGCTTTCCGGAAACCCTTTGCGGTTGAGCTTGTTGTCGCGCACCAGCGTCGCGTTCGAATAGAGAAAGCCATCGGTGGTGACCAGATCAACTTTCGGGCTGGAAGGCCAGCGGGCCAAAAGCTCCTTCAGCACGCGCGCCGTGGTGGATTTGCCCACCGCCACCGACCCGGCAATACCGATAATGAACGGCGTCTTGGTCACATTGGTGCTGAGAAAGCGGTTGCGCTGCTCAAACAGCAATTGCGACGATTCGACATGTGAGGATAATAGCCGCGACAGCGCCAGATAGATCCGCCGTACCTCGGCAAGATCAATCGGGTCATCAATGGATCGCAGGCGATGTACTTCGTCCAGTGTCAGGGTTAGCGGCGTATCGGCCCGAAACCGCGCCCATTCCTCCGACGAAAAGAACAGATAGGGCGAGTAGCTGCCTACCTGGAAATGATCAAGGGCTTCCTCCCCCTCGGCCTGCCTGATCGCTGTCGTCATCTGTCCTACCGACTGGCCTTTTCGCTGAGGCCCGATTGGGCGGTGCGCCGTTGCAACTCTTCCATCACCGTTTCTATCGGGATATCGGCAATTTTCAATACGACCAACAGGTGATAAAGCAAATCGGCACTCTCATAGATCAGGTTGGCGCGATCATTTTTGACCGCTGCCATCACGGCCTCGATAGCCTCTTCGCCAAGCTTCTTGGCGGCCTTGTCCTGGCCTGCCGTCACCAGCTTTGCCGTCCAGCTTTCGTCCGGCGAAGCCTTGGCGCGGGTGGCAACGATGGTCTCCAGATCGGACAGCGTGAATGTGGTCATGAAATTGCCCCTTCAGGCCTGGTCGAGACGCATGGGGATACCGGCATTGGCCATATGGGCCTTGGCCTCGGCTATCGAATAGGTACCGAAATGGAAAATCGACGCCGCGAGAACGGCAGTGGCATGGCCTTGCCTGACGCCCGCCACCAGATCATCCAACGTGCCAACGCCGCCAGAGGCAATCACCGGCACCCGAACCGCATCGGCAATGGCGCGGGTCAGTTCCAAATCATAACCGATTTTGGTGCCGTCACGATCCATGGAGGTCACAAGCAATTCGCCTGCGCCACGCTCGACCATTTTGACCGCAAACTCGATAGCGTCAATGCCAGTCGCATTGCGCCCGCCATGGGTATAAATCTCCCAGGCGCTAAGATTGTCGCCACCGCTGGCCTGGCTTAGGCGACGTTTTGCATCAATCGAGACCACAATACATTGATTGCCGAATTTATCGGCGGCTTCCGCAACAAAATCGGGATTGCTCACGGCTGCCGAGTTGATTGAAACCTTATCGGCACCAGCCAGCAGCAGCTTGCGAATATCGCCAACCGCCCGCACACCGCCCCCCACCGTGACCGGCATGAAGCAATGATCTGCGGTGCGGGCGACGACATCAAAAATCGTCTCGCGATTATCGGATGAAGCGGTAATGTCCAAAAAGCAAAGCTCATCGGCACCGGCGGCGTCATAGGCCTTGGCCGCTTCGACCGGATCACCGGCATCGATCAGATCGACAAAGTTCACGCCCTTGACGACACGGCCATCCTTCACGTCGAGACAAGGAATAATACGGGCCTTGAGTGTCACAGGATGGCATCCTTTTTCGCATCGGCAATCAAGGCCAGCGCTTCTGCCGGATCGATCCGCCCATCATAAAGGGCGCGACCGGAAATTGCACCTTCCAGTTTGCGCGCATCCGGCTCCAGCATCCGGCGGATATCCTCTATTGACGCAAGTCCGCCAGACGCGATGACAGGGATGGAGACAGCATCCGCCAGTTCCAGCGTCGAAGCCCAGTTTATTCCGGTCAGAATACCGTCCCGGTCGATATCCGTATAGATGATTGCCGCAACGCCTGCGCCTTCAAACTTTTTTGCCAGCTCGACCACGCCAAGCTCAGAGGCTTCCGCCCAACCTTCCACGGCCACCTTGCCACCCTTGGCATCGATGCCAACCGCGATCTTGCCGGGAAAAAGCTTGCAGGCCTCAATCACCAGGGCCGGATTGCGCACGGCGACCGTGCCGAGAATGACGCGCGACAAGCCATGCTGAAGCCAGGTTTCGATATGGGCAAGACTGCGGATACCGCCGCCCAGCTGGACCGGATTTTTCGTTGACTTGAGAATGGCATCCACCGCCGCGCCATTGACGGTTTCACCGGCAAAGGCGCCGTTCAGGTCAACAACATGCAGCCATTCGAAGCCCTGGTCTTCAAAGGCCTTGGCCTGCGCACCGGGATCGGGATTGTAGACGGTGGCTTGCTCCATATCGCCCAGCTTCAGGCGAACGCATTGGCCGTCTTTAAGGTCGATGGCGGGAAAGAGGATCATCGTATGCTATCCATCGGCACGGGCTCACGGCGCCCAATTGAGAAAATTAGAAATCAGCTGGAGGCCTAGCGTCTGGCTCTTTTCCGGATGGAACTGCGCGCCAGCCATATTGTCACGACCAACAAAGGCGGTCATCGGGCCGCCATAATCGGTCGTGGCAACAACCTCATCGGCATTGCTGGCCGCCAGATGGTAGGAATGGACGAAATAGGCATGCAGCCCGTCATTGCCGGTGGCAATCCCGTCAAATAGCGGATGAGGACGGGCAAGTGTCAGCGTGTTCCAGCCGATCTGTGGGATCTTCAGGCCCGGATCGGAAGGGGTCATTTCCACCACATCGCCCTTGATCCAGCCGAGGCCTTCGGTGACGGTCTTTTCCAACCCGCGCGACGACATCAGCTGCATGCCGACGCAGATGCCGAGAAACGGGCGGCCCTTGACCTCCACCGCTTCGATCAGCGCTTCATGCATGCCGGGCACAGCATCGAGGCCTCGCTTGCAATCGGCATAGGCACCGACGCCGGGCAAGACGATCCGGTCGGCGGTTGCCACCCGGTCTGCCTTGTCGGTCAGTTCAATTTCGGCATCAAGGCCGGATTCTCGGACGGCCCGCTCGAACGCCTTGGTGGCGGAGCGCAGATTGCCTGATCCGTAGTCAATAATCACAACACGCATGGAGGCTCAGATCCTCAACTTGATCGTTTACAGCATTCCCTTGGTGGACGGAATGCGGCCCGCCTGGCGCGGATCGATTTCGGTGGCGCTGCGCAGGGCGCGAGCGACGGCCTTGAAGCAGGTTTCGGCGATATGGTGGTTGTTGGCACCGTAATGATTGAGGATATGCAGGGTAATACCGGCATTCTGCGCCAGCGCCTGGAAAAACTCCCGTACCAATTCGGTGTCGAATGTGCCGATCTTCGGTGCCGAAAACGCAACGTTCCAAACCAGGAAGGGCCGTCCCGAAACATCGATGGCCGCCTTGGTCATGGTCTCGTCCATGGCAAGATCAATTGACGCATAGCGCACGATGCCGCGCCGGTCGCCCAATGCCTTGGAAATCGCCTGGCCGATGGCAATGCCGGTATCTTCGACGGTGTGGTGATCATCGATATGCAGATCGCCCGTGACGTCGATATCCATATCGATCAGCGAATGGCGGCTGAGCTGGTCCAGCATATGGTCGAAGAAACCGACCCCCGTCGAAATCTTCGAAGTGCCGGTGCCGTCAATATTGACGGAAACCGAGACCGAGGTTTCGTTGGTCTTGCGCGAAATGCTGGCGCTGCGGCTCTCTGCCATGGCCTTCTCCTTGAAAATATGCCGTTCCTTATCAGGCGGGGGTTGAAATATCCAGCAGGGCGAGCCGGGTTTTTCGGCGATCCGGCATCAGGATAACGGCCAACCGTCTTGGCGTTTGCAATTGTGTTTTGGCCGCTTACATAAAGGTCAATCGAAGCGCCGGATTGGACGGCGATGGACTGGAACGGATCGATATGAGCGAACATAATCCCTATGGAACCATGCATGGCACCACGATCATCACGGTGCGCAAGGGCGGCATGGTGGTGATGGCCGGTGACGGACAGGTCAGCCTTGGCCAGACCGTGATGAAGGGCAATGCCCGCAAGGTGCGCCGCATTGGCAAGGGCGAGGTGATCGCCGGTTTTGCCGGAGCGACGGCGGATGCCTTCACCCTGCTGGAGCGGCTGGAAAAGAAGCTGGAGCAATATCCCGGTCAGTTGATGCGCGCCGCAGTCGAGCTTGCCAAGGACTGGCGCACCGACAAATACCTGCGCAACCTGGAAGCGATGATGCTGGTGGCCGACAAGACGGTGACGCTCGCCATTACCGGCAATGGCGATGTGCTGGAACCCGAACATGGCACGATTGCCATCGGCTCGGGTGGCAATTACGCGCTGGCTGCGGCTCTGGCCTTGATGGACACAGAAAAGTCGGCGGAAGAAGTGGCCCGCAAGGCCATGAAGATCGCTGCCGATATTTGCGTCTATACCAATGAAAACGTGCTGGTCGAAACGCTGGAAAGCGCCAACTGACCGCCCTCCTTTTCCACTCCTTCCAGGTGTAATCTCAATGACAACTTTTTCACCCCGCGAAATCGTCTCGGAACTCGACCGCTATATCATCGGTCAGAACGATGCAAAGCGTGCCGTGGCGATTGCGCTGCGCAACCGCTGGCGCCGCCAGCAGCTCGATGAGAGCCTGCGCGACGAAGTCATGCCCAAGAACATCCTGATGATCGGCCCGACCGGCGTCGGCAAGACCGAAATCTCCCGACGCCTCGCCAAACTGGCTGGCGCGCCTTTCATCAAGGTTGAGGCCACAAAATTCACCGAGGTCGGCTATGTCGGCCGCGACGTGGAGCAGATCATCCGTGATCTCGTGGAAATCGGTATCGGCCTGATCAAGGAAAAGAAGCGGCTGGAGGTGGAAGCCAAGGCCCATGCCGGTGCCGAAGAGCGCGTGCTGGATGCGCTGGTCGGCGCCACCGCCTCGCCTGCTACCCGTGATAGTTTCCGCAAGAAGCTGCGGGCCGGAGAGCTGGACGACAAGGAAATCGATATCGAGGTTGCAGAGACAAGCTCCGGCATGCCGGGCTTTGAGATTCCCGGCATGCCGGGGGCCAATGTCGGCATTCTCAACCTGTCCGACATGTTTGGCAAAGCGATGGGCGGCCGCACCAAGAAGGTCCGCACCACCGTCAAGACCTCCTATGCCGATCTGATCCGCGACGAATCTGACAAGCTGATCGACAATGAGTTGATCCAGCGCGAAGCGGTAAAGTCGGTTGAAAACGACGGCATCGTCTTCCTGGACGAAATCGATAAGATCGCCAACCGCGAAGGCGCCATGGGCGCCGGTGTGTCGCGCGAAGGCGTGCAGCGCGACCTTCTGCCCCTGGTGGAAGGCACGACGGTTGCCACCAAATACGGGCCGGTGAAGACCGACCACATCCTGTTTATCGCGTCGGGGGCCTTCCATGTCTCCAAACCCTCCGACCTCCTGCCGGAATTGCAGGGCCGGTTGCCGATTCGCGTTGAGCTAAAGGCACTGACCAAGGAGGATTTTCGCCGGATTCTGACGGAAACCGAGGCCAGCCTCATTCGTCAATACATTGCGTTGATGGCCACTGAACAGTTGGATCTCGAGTTTACCGAGGATGCCATCGATGCGCTGGCGGATGTTGCCGTCAATCTCAACAGCTCGATTGAAAATATCGGCGCGCGACGTTTGCAGACGGTGATGGAGCGGGTGCTCGACGACATTTCCTTCAACGCGCCGGATCGCGGCGGTGCGAAAGTGATGATCGATTCGGCCTATGTGCGCGAGCATGTCGGCGAAATCGCCGCTGACACAGATCTGTCGCGCTATATTCTGTGATGTTTTCGCACCGCGATGGGGTGAAATCGGCAAATCAGCGCCCTAATTCGGCCTTGTGACCGGTCGAGAGTCGACAGCAACGGCCCTCCCTCTATAAGGAGGGCCGCTCGCCGTAATAGGGCAAGGCGGTATCGGGTTGGTGAAACATCGTTCCGATCTGCAATATATACGGGATGGAAATGGTGCGTCGCTTAGCTCTGGTCTTTATTCTTTCGGTTTCATGTGTTTTTTCCGCCGCCTTCGTGCCGGAAATCCAGGCGGCCGAAGTGCGGATGGTGCCTGCGGGCAATCGCAATGCTGAACAGCCCCCCATTCCCGGCGCATCCAAGCAGCGCACCAAGGAAACCAAGACCACCTTCGATCTGAAATACGAGAAGATTCGCGATCTGCTGATCAGGGACCGCCAATTGATCGGCAAGATCAAGAAAACCGCGGCGGCCTATAATATCGACCCGATCCACATCGTTGGCGCGCTGGTCGGTGAGCATACCTATAATGTCGATGCCTATGACACATTGCAAAGCTACTATGTGAAGGCCGCTTCCTATGCCGGTCACACCTTCCGCTTTGCCTATGATGGCGAGGATGTCGATGATTTCGTCGCCCGCCCGGAATTTGCCGCCTGCGCCGAGTTGAAGGATTCGGCCACGCTGTGGACTTGCCGGGAAAATGTCTGGGAAGACAAGTTCCAGGGCAAGCGGGTCGGCAACAAAAGCTTTCCTAACAATCGCTTCAGCGCGGTGTTTTTCCAGCCTTTCTATGCCGGGCAAACCTTTGGCCTTGGCCAGATCAATCCGCTGACAGCATTGATGCTGACCGATATGGTCCATCAGACATCCGGCTATCCCAAACTGGATGAGAAGGATGCGGCGGGGCTCTATAAGGCCATTATGGACCCGGATACCTCACTCGCCTATATCGCGGCGATCATCCGCAAATCCATCGATGACTATAAAACCTATGCCAATGTGGATATTTCCAACAATCCTGGCCTGACAGCGACGCTTTACAATGTCGGGAATTCCGAGGCGCGAGCCCGGGCGCTGGGACGGCGCGGCGGCCTGCCGGAAGAAAATTACTATGGCTGGCTGGTCAATGACCGGCTGAAAGAACTCGAAGGCCTGCTCTAGGCCCTGTGAGGGCCTCATCTATGTAATTCCTCTGCAAACTCAAGCATTTCGACCGCATCGCCACGCGAAACATATGTGGACACCCCCTCGGTCAAGCCTTTCTTCTGATCTTTTTGAACCCGGCTGGCTGCTCGCATATGTCCGGCCTCTCTGATGATCGGCCGAACGGCCGCGGGCCTTGATGAAATCCGCGGATCATGGTCCCAATCAAAAAAGCGCATTCTGCAGATGCAGTCTCGCGAACGGGTTGTCCTGATCCCCGGCGGAACCGGTATTCATCACGATCGTCTGGCAGGCCCTCCGAACTCGGTGACGCTGGTGCGTCGGTTTCTATGCGATGGCGTTTGTGTATACCGTCTGCCGAGTCATCACGGCCCATGCGATCCGCGCCATCTTGTTCGCCAGCGCCACGGTCGTCAGGCGCGGGGGCTTCGTTAACAACAATTTCCTGACCCACTCGATGAGCGGCCCGTGCATCTTATGCCTGACATGCCTGAGGACGGCTGTCGCGCCGACGATCAGCAGCGTTCGCAGATATCGGTTCCCGGCCTTCGTGATCCTGCCGAGGCGCTCTTTTCCTCCAGACGAATTCGATCGTGGCGTCAGCCCGAGCCATGCGGCAAATTCTCGCCCCGACCTGAAGACTGACGCATCAGGCACCGTCGCCGCCAGTGCTGTGGCAGTGATGACGCCGACGCCCGGGATCGTCGCAAGCCTGCGGCCTGCTTCGCTCGTTCGTTGCCATTCGCGTATCTTGGCTTCAAGTGTCCTGACCTCGGCGGTCAGGGAGTCGATTTGCCTGGCCAAGGATACGACAATGTCAGTCACGAGCGGCGGAACGTCCAGCTCTGTCGGCTCGTGTGCGAGCACCCGCTCGACGAGCTCTGCCGTTCTTTCGATCCCGACCGGCGCCACGATGCCGATCTCGGTGAGATGGCCTCGTAAGGCGTTCACCAGCATGGTCCTCTGCCGGATGAGGAGAGCACGCGACTTGTGCACCATCAGGATCGACTGCTGCGACGCGGTTTTGATTGGAACGAACCGCATGGTCGGCCGGGTCACAGCCTCGCAGATCGCCTCGGCATCCACCATGTCGTTCTTCCCCCGCTTCACGTACGGCTTCACATAAGCCGGCGCCATCAGCTTGACCTCATGGCCCATGCCTGTCAGTTCGCGAGCCCAGTGATGCGCGGAGCCGCACGCCTCCATGCCGATCAGACTCGGCTCCAGCTTGGCAAAGAATGCAAGAAGGTGTGTGCGCCGGAGTTTCTGAGCGATCACGACACGACTGCTGTCATCAATGCCGTGAACCTGGAAGACATTCTTTGCAAGGTCGATTCCGATTGTCAGCCTGGACATCCCGTTTCCTTTCCAACGTTTGATTGGTCCCTGCCGATATTCTCGGCGGTAGTGGTGGGGGTGTCCACATCATCAAAAATCGGCGCGGCGCTATAACGTTTTGTCTTGGCTGACGCCCGACAATTGCAATGCGCTTTAAGTTGAAATCCTCACAATAACCATCATATATGTGACAACAGGAATTCTCCAAGGAGCAGCCAATGGCTACGGTAAAAGTCGATGCAAACAATTTCGAGGCAGAAGTTCTACAGTCTGTAGAGCCTGTTGTGGTGGACTTCTGGGCCGAATGGTGCGGCCCCTGCAAGATGATCGCCCCCAGCCTGGATGAAATCTCCACGGAAATGGCCGGCAAGGTCAAGATCGCCAAGCTCAACATTGACGAAAACCCAGAACTCGCCGCCAAATTCGGCGTCCGCTCCATCCCAACGCTCGCCATGTTCAAGGGCGGCGAAGTCGCCGACATCAAGGTTGGCGCTGCCCCGAAGACGGCCCTGTCCAGCTGGATCGCTGGCGCTGCTTGAGTAGGTGCTGGATGTAATTGGATGCGAAGAAGCCCGGTTTTGCCGGGCTTTTTTGTTTGTTTTTTGCGATTGAAAACAGATAATACAATCTGATGTTGTTAAAATAGGGCATTGAACTGCCATAGCTGAGAACTATTGAGAGTAAATTGTTTCACGATCATATTATGGTGTCCCATGCCGCAGAATATTTACGACGACCCTGCTTTTTTTGAAGGTTATAAAAGCCTGCGACAGGGCGATACCGGCCTCAATGGCGCATTGGAAGTTCCAGCATTACGCGCCGTGTTACCCGAGCTATCGGGCTTGCGTATTCTCGATATCGGCTGTGGTTTCGGTGATTTTGCGCGGCACGCACGGTCACTTGGGGCGAGTTCGGTAACCGGACTGGATGTTTCCCAGAATATGATTGCAGAGGCGAGGCAACTAACCGATGACGCTTTTGTAGTTTACGTTTGCAGCTCTATTGAAGGGTATAAACTTCCGGTCGAAGGCTTTGATTTGGTCGTATCATCAATGGCCTTGCATTATGTCGATGATTATCGATCCATAGTGCAGAAAGTTCTGGGCGGGTTGTCCAAAGGTGGGCGTTTCATTTTCTCCATTGAGCATCCGATATGTACGGCAAATCCAATTGGATGGACCAAAGATGACCATGGAGAACCCCTTAACTGGCCGTTGGACAAGTATCAGGAAGAAGGAATGCGACAGACGAAATGGTTCGTGGATGACGTTGTAAAATTTCATCGAACCACTGAAACATATGTGCGTGAACTTCTGAACGCTGGCTTTCGGTTGGACCATTTTGGGGAGCCAGCGCCAACGCATGAGGCTTTGGTGGAAAGACCATCCCTGTCGATCACTCTCCGTCGCCCGCCTGTACTCCTTCTCGCCGCAACGAAAGTGATCTGATCTTTTGAACGTTAACGCAATGACCGCATGGGTCGCTTGCAGACGGACATAAAATGCCGCTCTATTTCAAAAGTTAAATCGAGTGTGATCCCCCCTGCGGCCACCGCTTCAGCGCGTCTTGCCCTGCCTCCGTCAACCCATAAACCCCACGCTCGACCCGCTCAAACCACCCATAAACATTGGACAGCAGAATCTTCCCGGCATCCGGGACCGCTTTGCGCACATCGCCAACCCGCGTCGGCCCGGCGAGAAGAATTGCGGCACAGGCAAGGGCGTTCTGGCGGTAGGCGGTCATCACAGGCATTCGGGTGCTGCCACCAAGGGCCGGGTCGCCGCGCCGGGTCTGGTGTTCGCGCATCAGGCGGGAGCGTCGTTTCGGATTTGTGCGTGGCATGGGAGAAACGGAGCCGACGATGATGCTGACGTCACCGTTGGCGGACACGCCGAGCATGCCGATGCCTAAGCGGCGGCAGAGGTCGCGGTAGCGCTTGTCGGCCTCCCGCCCCCTGCCCTTGGCCGAGATTTTCGCGGCAATCCAGACCTCGTCGGATATCGCTGCCCGGTCTACGGCCTGGAGGATGAGTTCCAGATTGAAACTCAGTTTCAGTTCGCAGACCACCACGACGGATGGATCGTCGGCGCTCAGGCCCACGAGATCACAGCCGCCGATTTCGCCTTTGACGGTATAGCCTGCTTTTTCGAGAAACGATTTCACAGGTAGATAAAGGGATGTTTCCATGGGGATCGCGCATTGGGCCGGAGAATCACTCGGCCACCCTATAGTGATGCCGATGGGGAAACATCGTTTATCGCAATGTCAGGCAGGATATGACGCAGGACGCAAACGCTATCTCGGCGGCGTGCCATTATCCGCCAGCACATTGCCGACCACATAAAGCGAGCCACCAATCAGGATTCGCGGGGCGATCTCTTCTGCATTAACCCGGCTACGGATCGCCTCCAGCGCTTCCGCGACCGATGAGACAGGCTCTGCTGGAATTCCGGCATCGTAGGCAGAACTAGCCAGCGCCACCGGGTCCAAGGCGGCGTCGGTGCCGCGGATTGGCACGGTGAAGGCCTGGATGGCCAAGCCTTCAAACGCTTTGAAATAGCCGAGCGGGTCCTTGGTGTTGAGCATGCCGGTGATCAGGTAGAGCGGGCGGGACTGGCGTTCTTCAAAGCCTGCCATGGCCTCGGCAATCACTTCACCGGCACCGGGATTATGGCCACCATCCACCCAGATTTCGGCGCCTTTTGGCGCGTGGTCCAGCAACACACCTTCCGTCAGCCTTTGCAGGCGGCCTGGCCATTCGACGCTGTGCATCGCCGTTTCAGCCATGGCTTCGGTCACGGTAAAACCAGCGGAGCGCACGGCGCGGATGGCAGCTGCGGCATTGGCGAACTGATGACGGCCCGGAAGCTTTGGCAGGGGCAGATCCATCAGGCCGGTTTCATCCTGATAGACCAGCCGTCCATGTTCCTCAAAGGCCAGATAATCCTGGCCGAATACCGAGAGCGGGCAACCCAAACGCTCGGCAATATCCACAAGCGCCTCGCGGGCGGCGGCAAATTCCTGATGGCCGATCACCACCGGTCGCCGTCTTTTCATGATCCCGGCTTTCTCAGCTGCAATCAACTCCACCCGATCACCCAGATAGGCCTGATGGTCAAAAGAGATCGGCATGATGACGGACACAGCAGGCCGGTCCACCACATTGGTGCAATCCAGCCGCCCACCCATGCCGACTTCCATGATGACCGCATCAGCGGGAATTTCAGAAAACAGCAGGAAAGCGGCAGCCGTCAAAATTTCAAAAACCGTGATATGCCGGCCCGCATTGGCGACCGCCACTCGTCTCAAGGCATCGGCCAGCAATCCGTCTTCAACAATTTGCCCTTTGCCGCCTTTAACGCCAATCCGGTAGCGCTCGTGCCAATTGACCAGATGCGGGGACGTGTGAACATGAACGGCAAGGCCGCCTGCTTCCAGCAGCGCGCGGGAAAAGGCGCTGACGGAGCCTTTGCCATTGGTGCCAGCCACATGGATCACTGGCGGCAACTTGTCCTGTGGATTGCCGAGCACTTCGAGCAAGCGCCGCATACGCTCCAGGGTCATGTCAAAACCCTTGGGATGCAGTTGCATCAATTCATTGATGACCTGTTCAGCCTGGCTCAGCGTATTCTCTATCATAGTGCGGTTCCAGGCTTGCAAGTCGTTTTAAGGGCCGGAAGCAGTAAACTGCTCCCGGCTTTAAGCATGTCATCCGGCGATTGCCGTCAGTATATCACCCAAAGCGATCAGGCGGAAACGGCGCGCGAGGCCTCAATGACCGACAAGGTCTTGTCGTCATTGGCACCAACGACCGTTGCCGGTTGTCTCGTCAGGATTTTCAGGGTGCGGGCCAGGGTCGCTGGAATATCGTGACGCTTGACCACCATATCGACCATGCCGTGCTCCAGCAGATATTCCGAGGTCTGGAATCCCTCCGGCAGCTTTTCGCGGATGGTTTGCTCGATCACGCGCTTACCAGCGAAGCAGATTTCGGCACCCGGCTCAGCGATATGCAGGTCGCCCAGCATGGCATAGGAGGCCGTAACCCCGCCCGTGGTCGGATTGGTCAGCACGACGATGTAAGGCAGGCCTGCTTCCTTCAGCATATCGACGGCAACCGTGGTGCGCGGCAATTGCATCAGCGACAGGATGCCTTCCTGCATACGCGCGCCGCCCGAAGCCGGGAACATCACCAGCGGGCATTTCTCAGCAATGGCCCGCTCGAATGCCTTGACGATGGCCTCACCGGCAGCAATGCCGAGCGAACCGCCCATGAAGTTGAATTCATGTACGACGGCCACCAGCTTCAAGCCTTCGACCGTGCCTAGACCGGCGACAATCGTGTCTTCCTGCTCGGTCTTGGTGCGACTATCCTTCAGGCGGTCGCTGTATTTCTTCGAATCGCGGAACTTCAGCGGGTCCTGCGCCACTTTCGGCTGGGCGAAAGCTTCGTACTTGCCGCCATCAAAAAGATCGGCCAGCCGTGCCTTGGCGGGCATTTTCATATGATAACCGGAAGCGGGAACAACCCATTTGTTCTCTTCCAGATCCTTATGAAAGACCATTTCGCCGGTTTCGGGGCACTTGATCCAGAGATTGTCCGGAACATCGCGACGGCCCAGCATGGAATTGATGCGGGGGCGAACGTAATTGGTAATCCAGTTCACTTTGAATACTCCTTGATCGAGCACTTCCAGGATCGGCAGGCCGGCATCCGAAAAGGCTGAAAACAGACAATCAGGAAGAGGTGGAGCCCGCTCAGGCTCCGCGTCTTCCAAGGCAATAGCCCATTTTAGAAGGACTATTGCGCAGCCGCAAGCCGAGCGGTCTGGACGCCGCTAGCCAGCCCACGCACTAGGGTTACCACCGATTGCACGGTATCCGCCGTTGCCTTATCATCCTTGGTCAGGCTCAGTGCGACCTGATTGACGATAGCCGTGCCGACCACGACGCCATCGGCGCTGGCCCCAATCAGCCTTGCATGTTCCGCCGTCTTCACGCCGAAGCCAACGCAGATCGGCAGATCGGTATGGGCCTTGATCCGCCCGACAGCACCGGCAACCTTAGACGGATCAGGCAAAGCCGAGCCGGTAATACCGTTCATCGACACATAATAGACGAATCCAGAGGTGTTTTGCAGCACCATCGGCAGACGCTTCTCATCCGTGGTCGGTGTCGCCAAACGGATGAAATTGATGTCGCGCTGGCGCGCTGGCAGGCACAATTCATCATCCATTTCCGGTGGAAGATCGACGACGATCAAGCCGTCGATACCAGCTTCCAGCGCGTCATCCAGAAATTTTTCGACGCCATAGACATAGATCGGATTGTAATACCCCATCATGACGATCGGCGTAGCCTGATCGCCCTTGCGGAATTCCCGCGCCATATCCAGGGTTTTTACCAAGGTCTGCCCGGCCTTCAGGGCGCGCTGACCGGCCATTTGGATGGCAGGACCATCGGCCATCGGGTCGGAAAACGGCATTCCAAGCTCGATCACATCGGCACCAGCCTGCGGCAGCGCCTTCATAATCGCCAGCGACGTTTCGAAATCCGGATCGCCGCCCATGAAATAAGTGACGAGAGCCGGACGGCCCTCTTCCTTCAGATCGGCGAACCGCTTGTCCATACGCTGCGTCATATCAGAGCCCCATTCCCAAAATCTTGCCGACCGTGAAGATGTCCTTGTCGCCGCGTCCGCAGAGGTTCATCAGGATGATCTCGTCCTTGCCCATTTTGGGAGCGCGCTTCATCACCTCGGCCAGGGCGTGGCTGGGTTCCAGAGCCGGAATAATGCCTTCGGTGCGGGTCAGAAGCTGGAAAGCCTCCAGCGCTTCGGTATCCATGATCGGCACATATTCGACACGGCCCATATCCTTCAACCAGGAATGTTCCGGACCGATACCCGGGTAATCAAGCCCGGCGGAAATCGAATGGCCATCCTTGATCTGCCCGTCGCTGTCTTGCAACAGATAGGTGCGGTTGCCATGCAGGACGCCGGGAGAACCAGCTGTCAGCGAGGCGCAATGCTCATTGCCATCCAGCCCCTTGCCGCCAGCCTCGACGCCGATCATCCGCACGCTCTCATCATCGAGGAACGGATGGAACAGTCCGATGGCGTTCGAGCCACCGCCGACCGCTGCCACCAGCATATCCGGCAGGCGGCCTTCAGCAGCCATCATCTGCTCGCGGGATTCCTTGCCGATCACCGACTGGAACTCGCGGACCATTTCCGGATAGGGATGCGGACCAGCAGCCGTGCCGATCATGTAATAGGTATCATCGACATTGGTGACCCAGTCGCGCAGGGCCTCGTTCATCGCATCCTTCAAGGTGCCATGACCTGAACTCACGGGGCGGACTTCCGCGCCTAGCAGCTTCATGCGGAACACGTTCGGCGCCTGACGCTCCACATCCGTGGCGCCCATATAGACGATGCAGGGCAGGCCGAAGCGGGCTGCGACCGTGGCCGAGGCCACGCCATGCTGACCAGCACCGGTCTCGGCGATGATCCGGGTCTTGCCCATGCGCTTGGCCAACAGGATCTGGCCGAGACAATTGTTGATCTTGTGCGAACCGGTATGGTTTAACTCGTCGCGCTTGAAATAGATCTTGGCGCCACCAAGTTCCGCCGTCAGCCGCTCGGCGAAATAGAGCGGGCTCGGACGCCCGGTATAATGGGTGTTGAGGTGATCGAGTTCAGCCTTGAAGCTGGGGTCGGTCTTGGCATTTTCCCATTCTGCTTGCAGATCGAGGATCAACGGCATCAAGGTTTCGGCCACGAAGCGGCCGCCGAAAATGCCGAAACGGCCATCTTCATCCGGCCCGGACCGGAAGGAATTCGGGATTGGGTTCTGGTTCACTGTACACTCCCTGAAACCGGCGCTGTGGCCGTTGCCAGCCTGACGGCGGCGAAGAACTGATCCATCCGTTCGAGATCCTTGACGCCCGGCGCGCTTTCGACGCCGGAAGATACATCCAGGCCTCGCGCTCCCGTTTCGGCAAGGGCTTGCCCGACATTGTCCTTGTTGAGCCCACCCGAAAGCATGTAATCGACCTCTGCGTCAAGATCGCGCAGCAGACGCCAATCGAAGGTGACACCATTGCCGCCCGGCAGATCGGAGCCTTCAGGCGCCTTGGCATCCAGCAGAAAACGGTCTGCTATCCCTATATAGGCATCAATCTGCAAAAGATCAGCGGGTTCTCGGATGGAAAACACCTTCATGACTGGAAGACCGTAGAGCGCCTTGATGGTCAGCACCTGTTGCGGGCTTTCGTGGCCATGCAATTGCAGGATATCCGGCTTCAGCAGATACACAATATCATCAAGGTCGTCAGTGTCTGCATCAACGGTGACGGCAACGATCTTCGCCCTGCCCCGCGCCTTTTCGGCAATGCGTCCGGCGATATCGGGTTCGATATGTCTTGGGCTTTTCTCAAAGAAGATGAAGCCGACATGAGTAGCGCCAAGGGTCACGGCCTTTTCGACGGCTTCCTCGGTCTTCAATCCACAAATTTTGACATCAGGTTTCATGTCAGCGAAGTGACATGAAATCGGCTCGGAGTCGAGCCAAATCAGTCAAAATCGAGGGCATGCAGTTCCGATCCATGCCGCTTCAACCAGGTCTTGGCCTCGTCCATGCCGGGGCAGAGACGTTTGCACAGTGCCCAGAATTGCGGGCCGTGGTTCATTTCCTTTAAATGCGCCACCTCATGGGCGGCAAGGTAATCGATCACCGAGGGCGGCGCCATGACGATGCGCCAGGAAAAGCTTAAATTGCCATCCCAGGAGCAGGAGCCCCAACGGCTACGCGTATCCTTCAGCGCCAGGCTTTTTGCCGGCTTGCCCAACCGTCCGGTATGGATGGCGACCAACCGCTCCAGATCGTGCCGCGCTTCCTTTTTCAGAAAGGCTGACAACCGCCGACCGGCATGTTCCGGGAGGCCGCTGATGCGGATTACCGGCTCGCCATTCTCCATCTGCACCTGGGTCACGCCGCGCAGCTGCCCGGTATGCTCGATACGATGCGCAACGCCGCGCAGCGAGATCATGCCCCCTGCCCTGACTTTCGTATCATCGGAAAAGCGTGCCAGTTTGTTTTCCAGCCAGCCGCGATGCCGCTCGATAAAATCGTTGACGTCGCCTTGGCGCACCCCTTTGGGAATGGTCATTTTCAGGCCCCGGCCACCGGGCTCGATCCGCAGGGTGATGCGGGTGGCGCGAAGGTTTTCGCGAATGGCAAGCGGCACCGCGCGCCCGGCCACAATCAGCTCGCGGCTTTCCGGCACTTTCGGCTTTTTTGCCACTCTGGTCGGGCTTCGCAAAAACAAGGGAAACATCTGCGTCTTTTACCTGATTCGCTCCAGTCGTAGCCTTATATCGCTTATCGAGAGCCATAAAAAAGGCCGAGATCCAAAAGGATCTCGGCCTTTGCAAAATCATGTGACGGTCAGTCCTGAGTGAAGGTCTGGACATCGCTGCCGCGCTCATCCCGGCGGCTGGCATTGCGCTGGTTCATGAAGCGGTTGAATTCATCCTGATCCTTGGCGCGCTGCAATTCTAGGACATAGGCCTCGAATTCCTCACGCATTTCTTCAAGCTTGCGACGTTCCTGCTCGATACGCTCCAGTTCTGCGACACGCCATTCATCGAAGGCGAGATTACCACTGGAGGCGCTAAAGCGGTTGCGATTGCGTGAGCGGCGGCTGCCGCAGCATTTTGAAAACATGGCGTCCATAGCCTCATTTGCGTTCCGTTTCGATGTGCGGAAGCGATCGCCCCATAAAATATAGGCAAGCATGGCAAGGCCAAGCGGCCAGAAGATCACGAAGCCGAGCACCATCATGGCAATCGTCGCAGGCGTCCAGCCCGGACGCAGCAATGCTGATTGGTTCATTCCATTATCCTCGTTGTGTCCGGCAAGCACCATGCGACCGGACATATTCGAGATGGGAATGGCGGATACAACCTTCAAGCATCCGTCATTTTCAATTTGCTAAAGCACTCGAAAAATTCGGGAAATTCGAATCTCGCTTAGGTCGATTTTCCGCCCTTTATCACCCGCTTCACCATCGTCGCCCGCTTTACCGCCGAGGTCGGTTGATTGGAATGCTGCTTGGCAAAAGCAACGATACGCGGTGCGATCTCACGACGGAACCGAGACCCGGTGAAGACGCCGTAATGGCCGACATCCGGCTGCATATAATGCATGCGCTTGTTATCGGCGAGATTGGTGCAGAGCGTCTGTGCCGCCTTTGTCTGGCCGACGCCGGAAATATCGTCGTTCTCACCTTCGACCGTCAAAAGCGCCACATTGCGGATGGCGCCGCAATCGACCGGTTTGCCACGATGCATCAGCTCACCCTTTGGCAGGGAATGCCGCATGAACACGGATTCCACCGTTTGCAGATAGAACTCAGCTGTCAGGTCCATGACCGACAGATATTCATCATAGAATTCCCGGTGCTTTTCGGCGGAATCGCCGTTGTTCTTCACCAGATGCACATAGAAATCTTTCTGGGCAATCATATGCCGATCGAGATTCATCGACATGAATCCAGAAAGCTGAAGGAACCCAGGATAGACGGGCCGCATGAAGCCCGGCTGTGGCCAGGGAACGTTCATGATGACGTTTTCCTCAAACCATTCAATCGGCTTGTTCTTGGCCAGCTCATTAACGGCGGTCGGATTGATGCGCGTATCGATCGGCCCACCCATCAATGTCATGGAGGATGGCACGAATTCATCGTTTTCGGCCTCCATCCGGGCCACAGCTGCCAAAACCGGAACAGAGGGCTGGCAGACGGCGACAAGGTTGGTGTTTGGGCCAAGATGATGCAGGATCTCGATCACATAGTCGACATAGTCATCGAAGTCGAAAGTCCCGTCCGTCATCGGTACCATGCGGGCATCGATCCAGTCCGTGATATAGACATCAGCACTGGGCAGCAGCGCTTCGACAGTGCCGCGCAGCAAGGTGGCGTAATGTCCTGACATCGGCGCGACGATCAGGATTTTTGGGTCGTCACTCCGGGGCTGGGTCAGGCTCCGGTTGAAATGAATGAGATTGCAGAACGGCTTGGACCACGTGACTTCCTCGGTGATCTTCACAGGCGATCCGTCGATCACCGTGGTCGGAAGACCAAATTCGGGCTTGCCGTAGTGTCGCGTGCTGCGTTCGATCACCTCGAAGCCTGCGGCCATTGTCCGACCGATAACGGTATGGGTAAGCGGGTTTAGCGGATTACGAAAGGCCAGACGCATGGCATCTGCCGTGGCACGCAAAGGAGCCATGGCTGCGTGATTCATTTCATACAGTTGATAAAACATCGATGCGATCCGCCTCTTCCCTGTTGTCACTCATCCAAAGCTAAACTGGACCAGTCGAGCCAAGGTTCCGGCCGGAATTCAAAGGGGTAAAGAAATTGCTTAGCTCCACCACTATCCAACCTTTGACCAGATAGTATGCACAGAAACCTTTATACTTCATAGATTTTATTGCGCGAATCCGCCCATGGGATTTCACACCTTGACAAAGAAGTGATGGGGCTTTCCGGTGCTTTTCGGCCATGGTTGCTACACCTTGCCGGTTGCGGTCACACACCCTATGTGCCGCGAAGAGGTTTGGTCAGGTGTTTCGCAACTGAGCCGTAAACTCAGCTAACGGTCTTAGGACAGTTCTTCTGAACGCGAATGCGGACCTTGGCCTTCCTTGTTTCGAGACTTCCACATTTTGAGGTTTGATAATGACAAGCAGCAATCATCGTAATGCCACCCATGACATTCACCCGATCTTCCTCGATCGCTGGTCGCCCCGCGCCTTCACAGGCGAGACCATGAGCAAAACCGAATTGCTGACCATTCTTGAAGCAGCGCAATGGGCACCCTCGGCTTTTAACTATCAGCCCTGGCGCTTCGTCTATGCTTTGAAGGGTGACGATCATTTCGATGCCTTGCTGGGTGCCTTGGTCGAATTCAACCAAGGCTGGGCCAAGAATGCCTCCGCTCTGGTTTTCGTCATTTCCGATACGCTGAGCCGCTCGCCCGACGGCTCCGCGCCGAAGCCTTCGCGCAGCCACAGCTTCGATGCCGGTGCTGCCTGGGGTTATCTGGCACTTCAGGCCATCCATTCCGGCTTCCATGCCCACGGCATGACCGGCGTGGATTTCGACAAGGCCGCCAACGTGCTTGGTGTTCCCGCCGATTTCCATATCGAGGCCGCCGTTGCGATTGGCAAGCTGGGGGATAAATCGATCCTGCCGGAAGGCTTGCAGGCGAAGGAAGTCCCCAATGACCGCAAACCACTGGAAACCGTGGTTTTTGAGGGTAAATTCAAGGCCTGAACGGCTATTCGGAAGGGTCAGTGAAATGATCCTTCCTTTTTCAGCGCCGTCCACCAAAAAGGATTGCGCGGTGCTGTAAGGCCGAATGTTTCACGTGAGTCACGAAAAAGGCCGTGCTTTTTACAAAGCACGGCCTTTTTATTTTACTACCTGTGAGGTCCGTCAAATGTCCAGATTGGCGACATTCAGGGCGTTTTCCTGGATGAAATCGCGGCGCGGTTCCACCTCATCGCCCATAAGGCGGGAGAACAGGCTATCGGCATCGGTAGCGTCATTGACCCGGACCTGCAACAGCGAGCGCACATTCGGATCGAGCGTGGTTTCCCACAGCTGCTCGGCGTTCATCTCGCCAAGACCCTTATAGCGCTGCATGGACAGACCCTTGCGACCGAAGGAGAACACGGCATCCAGCAGGTTGCGCGGACCGGAAATGGTCTGCTGACCATCCTTGCGGGTCAGGACCGGCGGTTGGCCATAGATATCGTTCAAGCGGGTGGCGAGCTGGTCGATATGGCGGGCGTCTGACGAACCGATCAGCGCCACATCCAGCGCCGCCACTTCCTTGACACCACGCACCATGCGCTCGAAGCGCAGGCCGCCCTCTTCGGTCACGAAGCCTTCCCAGCCCCGTTCGGTTTCCTCGGCAATCAGGTCGAGACGCTTGGCGACTTCCGCCGCCGTCTGCTCGGCCCGTTCACGGTTGGCGGTCAGTTCGTGATTCAATGCGCCGACAACGGCAGCCTGTTCCACGACATTGCGATTGTAGCGCGAATGCAAGCCATCGATCAGGCTGCGCAGCCGCAGCGCGTCCTGCACCACTTCGCGCAGATCCTGGCCGGCGCGTACTTCGCCGCTGCCGAGCTTCAGCGAAGCATCGTCGAGGCCCATGCCGATCAGATATTCTTCCAGCGCCTTTTCATCCTTCAGATACTGAATGGATTTACCGCGTGTGACCTTATAGAGCGGCGGCTGGGCGATATAGAGATGGCCGCGCTCGATCAGTTCCGGCATCTGCCGGAAGAAGAAGGTCAGAAGCAAGGTGCGAATATGCGCGCCGTCGACGTCAGCATCGGTCATGATGATGATCTTGTGATAGCGCAGCTTGTCGGCATTGAACTCGTCCTTGCCGATCGACGTGCCAAGCGCGGTAATCAGCGTGCCGATTTCCTGGCTGGACAACATCTTGTCAAAGCGGGCGCGTTCCACATTGAGGATCTTACCGCGCAGAGGCAGGATCGCCTGACGCTCACGCGAACGGCCTTGCTTGGCGGAACCACCAGCCGAGTCACCCTCGACGAGGAAAAGTTCGGATTTGGCCGGATCACGCTCGGAGCAGTCGGCAAGCTTGCCGGGCAGCGAGGCAATATCCAATGCGCCCTTTCGGCGAGTCAGTTCGCGCGCCTTGCGGGCGGCTTCGCGGGCGACGGCAGCTTCCACCACCTTGCCCACCAGGATCTTCGCTTCGGTCGGATGTTCCTCGAACCAGGTGCTTAGCGCTTCGTTGACCAGGCTTTCGACCACGGGCCGCACTTCCGACGAAACCAGCTTGTCCTTGGTCTGCGACGAGAATTTCGGATCGGGGACTTTGACGGACAAAACAGCCGACAAGCCTTCACGGCAGTCTTCGCCCTGAAGTGTAACCTTTTCCTTCTTGGTGATGCCGGAACTGTCGGCATAAGAAGTGATCTGGCGGGTCAGCGCACCGCGGAACCCGGCCATATGCGTGCCGCCATCGCGCTGAGGGATGTTGTTGGTGAAGCACAGCACATTTTCATGATAGCTGTCATTCCACCACATCGCCACTTCGACGGTAATGCCGTCTTTCTCGCCGCGAATGGCGACGGGATTGCTGACCAGCGGCTTTTTCGAGCGGTCGAGATAGCGCACGAAGGCTTCGAGGCCGCCGTCATACAGCATTTCTTCCTGGCGGATATCGGACTTGCGTTTGTCAGTCAGCAGAATGCGCACGCCGGAATTGAGGAAGGCGAGCTCGCGCAGGCGATGCTCCAGCGTTCCATAATCGAACTCGACCTGGGTAAAGGTTTCCGTGCTGGGCAGAAAGGTGATCTCCGTGCCGGAGCGGCCTTCATAATCGCCAGTCACGGCCAGCGGCGCATCAGCAACGCCATGGGTGAAGCTCATTTCATGAACCTTGCCATGACGGCGGATCTTCATGGAGAGCTTGACGGACAGCGCATTGACCACAGAGACGCCAACGCCGTGCAGACCGCCGGAGACCTTGTAGGAATTCTGGTCGAACTTACCACCGGCATGAAGCTGGGTCATGATGACTTCGGCAGCCGAAATGCCTTCGCCGGTATGGATGTCGGTGGGAATACCGCGTCCATTGTCGGTCACGGACACTGAGCCATCTGCGTTCAACGTCACCGTGACGATATCGGCATGACCGGCGAGCGCCTCGTCAATAGCGTTGTCGACAACTTCATAGACCATATGATGCAGGCCGGACCCATCGTCCGTATCACCGATATACATGCCGGGACGTTTGCGGACAGCATCGAGGCCTTTCAGCACCTTGATGGAGTCAGCACCATAGGCAGTGCTGGCGGCATTTGCTTCATCGGTTGTTTCAGTCATTCAGCGATCTTTCCAGTGTCATAAGCAATATGCGTGGCCGCAACAAAAATTATGGCGAATCACACACGTTGGCACTTTCCGACTATAGGGATTTTGCGGCGACTTCCAAATCGCAGCCATGAAATTCAGCAGGCTTCCACGGGATTTCCAGGGTTTTGACGGTCCCGCTCGCTTCTGCTCAGGAGTGCGTTGAGATCTTCTATCACATCGGGCGACAAGGTGCGAATCATCCCTGCAAGCCGGTTGGCAAAAGCGGTATGGGCGGCAGGCAGACCAGCGGTATCCACCGTCACCCTGGGATGGGAAAGGCCCGCTATTGCAAACAGGTCATCGGCCTCATCCCAGATGATATTGAAATAGCCGGCGATGCGTTGCAAGAGGTCGAAACTCGGCTTGCCGCGCCGTCCATGCTCGAGCGCCGAAAGATAGGCAGGCGTCACGCCAATTGCCTTGGCCATGTCCTTCTGGCTCACGCCCTTGCGCTCACGAAGTCCACGCACCGCATCGCCGAAGGGGGTCATTGTCCATCCCCGCCAATTCTCTCTCCGCCCCGGCGCGCCAGACGGACATAAAGAGCGCCCTCCCCGCCATGATGAGGAGCCGCTGGCTCATGAGAGGAAATCAGGTAACGGAATTCCGGCTTGGAAAACCACAGCGGCACTGCCCGTTTCAAGGCGCCTTCGCTGCCCATCGAACTGCCCTTGCCGGTGATGATCAAGACGTGGCGAAGTCCACGCTCATGGGCGCGCACCAGAAATTCCAACAGGATCGCATGGGCCTCGCTCTGGAACAGTCCGTGCAGGTCGATGCGGGCCTCCAGCTTGAGCTTGCCACGCGACAGCTTGCGCTTGACAGGACGCTCCAGCGGATGGTGGAGGCCGGAGGGCTTCTTCGGCTCAGGCTTTGCGGCGGAACTTTCCAGCGAGGCACGCATGGCGGCAAGGCCGGGTTCCAACACTTTAGACGCTTCCAACTCCGTCAAGGCGTCTTCAAAAGCGGTCAACTCTTCCAGACGACCGGCCATGGGGCGGGTAGTGCGTGCCACCTTGCCCCACAAAATACGGTCTTCCGTACTGATCCTGTCCCTGCCCGCCATCAACCAAACCTCGACTCGACCCTTTTAGCGGCCTGTTTCGGGATCAGGATATAGAAATCCGCGTCGTTGCGCACCGCCCCGGCAAGATTTCCTGCTTCATCGCCAGAGCCGGTAAAGATGTCGCCGCGCGCCGGTCCGACAATCGCCGAGCCCGTATCGAGCGCCAGCATCAACCGCGCAAAAGGCTTGCCGCTATCCAAACCCGGTGGATCTTGTGACGTCAAAGTTTGAGAATGAATGAAAAACGGAAAGCCGAATGTATGGATCGTCCGGTCTACCGCCAGGGATCGTCCCGCCACCAATGGCACTTTCGCCGCCGCGATCGGGCCGCGTAACAGGTCACCAACTTCGGCTTCGCGGAAAAAAATATAGGAGCGATTGTGCCACAAGACGTCATCGACCTGATCGGGATGAGACGCGAGCCAGGCGCGGATCGCCTGCATCGACATCGCCTCGGCAGCAATTTCACCGCGCTTCAGCAGCAATCCGCCGATGCCGGAAAAAGGATGGCCCGCCTTGGCGGCATAGGTAATCCGCCCAACCCGCCCGTCAGGATAACGCAGCCGTGCGGCACCCTGGACATGGACGAAAAACACATCGACTTTCGATTTCGCCCAGGCGATTTCCAGCCCGCGTCCCTGCAGAAAGCCTTGGTCAATGGCCTGACGATCCGGATAATAGGTCGCGCCGTCATCGTTCTTCAGTCCAAAAACATAGGACGGATCGATATTTCCAGGCCGGCTTTGATCATCAAGATCGATCAAATCGTCAGGTCGGCGGTAAAAGGGAAAGCGGTAGAGATCGTCGGGATGATCGGAAACCTCGATATCAGGCTCATAAAAAGCCGTAACGAAACCCGCCTTCCCATCCGTGCGCACCACACGAAAAACCTGGCATTCGGTTTCCAGCAGGCGCCGCAATGCGTCGCCGTCTGCTCGTGGTAAGGCCGCTGCCTTTTCAAGCAGCGGCATAAGATCTTGTGCGGTCAAGCCCAACTGGCCGGGTCGGTAAGGCTTGACCGTGGTCAGATAATCCAGGCAATCGGCCATGGCCGGCAAAAGCGCCGAGGGATCATCCGCGTCCCAACCGAGGAGTTGGTCGAAACCAACAGGCTCCAGCCGAAACTTCGTCGCTTCACCACTCATTGGTCGGATTCGGTAGCGATCAGCTTCCAGTTCGGATCGCGTGAGCGCGTGTCGCGAGCAAAGGTCCAGATATCGTTGACATCGCCAACCGATTCCGCATCGCCCTCGATCACTGCGCCTTGACTGTCATAGGTCGCGGAAATCAACTGGCTGACGAGGCGGACAGTGATCTGCACTTCCTGGCCTCGGACTTCCGCACCGGTGATTTCCGCCTTGTCGATACCAACAAAGGTTGACTTCATCACTTCGCCGCGCTGCTCGCGCTCCGTAATCGCCGCATCGAAACCGTCATAGACCTCACGCGACAGCAGATCCTTCAAGCTCTTCCTGTCGCCAGCGGCAAAGGCCGTGACGATCATTTCATAAGCCATGCGCGCACCGTTGAGGAATTCCTTCGGCACAAAGCTCGGATCAAGCTCCACGACCTGGCGCAATTGCTGGTTCAGCGGGGTGCCAACCGGGGCATAGGCGTCGATTGCCGTCTGGCGTTCCTCGCCATCGGCCTCGTCGCGTCGGGGTAAAGTCACGACCCGCGCATCTTCCGCTGCTGGAGATGTAGCATCCGGACGTCCAGCGAAAGGGTCTTTCGGTGGCTTTTCATTGCCAGTGCGACGTCCCAATACGCTGCGCAGCTGCCAGAAAATCAAGACCGCAGCCACCAGAAAGAAGAGAGTCACAAAATCATTAGAACCCATTGCCACCGCACCGCTGTTTAATTTGAAGCTTTCTCACTCCATATAGTCTGCCTGGATGCTGCATTCAAATAGCCTACGTCACTTCTTTAGGTTCTCACGATAATCGTTTAAAGGAAACCAAATGCGACTGACCGCCCTTTTCCTGTTGCTACTGCCTTTGATGGAGATCGCCGGCTTTGTCCTGGTCGGACAATGGCTGGGTGTTCTGCCCACGCTGGCGCTGGTGATCGGCTCCAGTCTGTTCGGCCTGCTGGTGCTCAGGAGCCAGGGGATCAGTCTCGCCCAACGCCTGCGCCGTCCGCGTTCTGGCGACCCGGAACGAGCGGCCAAGGGCGTCCTGAGTGGCACGGCACAGATGTTCGGCGGATTGCTGCTGATATTGCCGGGCTTCATCACCGATATTCTCGGCCTACTGCTCCTGGTGCCAATGGTCCGCTCTGCGCTTTGGAAGATCATCAGCCCAAGACTTGTCTTTGTACAGCGCGCCGGGCGGGGGCCTGGTTGGCAACAAGGGCCAGGCGGGCCGTCGTCATCAGGACCAGGCCCGGCAAAAGCGGAGGACATCATCGATCTCGATGAAAAGGACTATCAAAGGCACAATCCCAACGGCTCCTCACGCTGGACCCGGTTGCCAGGGGATGACGGCAAGAGATGACCTGTAGGGGCGAAAGGCTTGTAAGGCCCACCTTGAAATGATAGATGGCCTCGAACCATAAAAGCCTTGAGGAACCCCAATGGCCAATGAAAACAGCAATGGGACGGAGAGCCCGTCCCTGAATATCCTTGCACAATATATCAAGGATCTGTCCTTCGAAAATCCGGGTGCGCCGCGCTCGCTCCAGGCCCGGGACAAGGCCCCTTCGATCAATATCAATGTCAATGTCAACGCCAACCCGCTGTCGGACAATGATTTCGACGTGGTCCTGTCGTTGACCGCCGAAGCGCGTGATGACGATAAAGTGGTTTTTGCAGCCGAACTGGTTTATGGCGGCGTTTTCCGCATCACCGGTTTCCCGCAGGAGCATATGCTGCCGGTGTTGTTCATCGAATGCCCGCGCCTGCTCTTCCCGTTTGCGCGCCAGATCATCGCCGATGCAACGCGCAATGGCGGTTTCCCCCCACTGATGATCGACCCGATCGATTTTGCACAGATGTTTGCCCAGCGCTTTGCCGAGGAACAGGGTCGGGTCAACTGATCCTTGCGTCATCCCGCTCTTTTTCGAGCACAAAAAAGCCCGGTCGATCCGGGCTTTTTTTATCGAATGCGATGGCAGTTATTCGCCTTGATTGTAATGCGCCCAGATCGCCTTCTGGCCGAGCCGCTTGACGAGAGCTGCGTGGCGCTCCTGTTCGCCCTCGGTTAGACGCGGCGCCATTGTTTTCGGACGGGCAGCAATTTCCACCGTCACATTGCTATCCTGCGTGCGAGATCGCTTGTCGCTGTTTCCCGACTGCTCAAGACCGAAGGTCGCCTGGCGACCGCCCAGCATTTCGATATAGACTTCAGCCAGGAGTTCGGAGTCGAGCAAGGCGCCATGCTTGGTGCGATGAGAATTGTCTATGCCATAGCGTCGGCAAAGCGCATCGAGCGAGTTTGGACCCATCGGGTGTTTGCGCCGCGCCAGAGACAGGGTATCGACGACATGCTCCGGCCCGACCGGCGGACGACCCAACCGCTCGAACTCGGCATTGATAAAGCCCATGTCGAATGTGGCATTATGCGCCACCCATTTCGCGCCATCGAAAAACGCCACCAGATCCTCGACAATATCGGCGAAGACCGGCTTATCCTTCAAAAACTCAGGTGTAATGCCGTGAACCGCCAAGGCATCCGGGTGAATGGCCCGGTCGGCAGGATTGATATAAACATGAAAACTGCGGCCGGTCGGGAAATGATTGAACAATTCGATGCCACCGATTTCAATCACCCGGTCCAGCTTGCTTTCCAGACCGGTGGTTTCCGTATCGAATACGATTTCCCGCATTATTGCTCCAGTTGTTTGGCTTTGTATTTTGATTTTGCTGCTGGCAGATCGCCATTCCAGACGCCACGCCATTTTCCGACGAAAACTCTGGTGGTTTGATGTCAGGTTTCCCCTCGTAGGGTTGAAACAATGGCTTTCACCTGTGTCTGTGCCACCTTAAGGCCTTGTCCGGTGTCAATCACGAAATCCGCGCGGGCCCGCTTTTCAGAATCCGGCATCTGCCGCGACAAAACCAGTGCCAGCTTTTCTTCGTTCCAGCCTGGTCGCGCCAAAACCCTACGCCTTTGTGTATCGGCATCGCAACTGACCACAACGACCTTATCAAGTCGTTTTTCTCCGCCGGTTTCAAACAGCAGCGGAATATCGAAAACAACCAGATCGGCGCCCGCCAATTCCTGATCGTCCAGAAAGTCCTGTTGCTTGTCACGCACCAGTGGGTGAACGATTGCCTCGAGTTGTTTAAGCTTACCCGGATTCTGAGCCAGAGTCCGACTGAGAACCTCTCGATCCACAACGCCAGAAACAACCGCTTCAGGAAACACCGCGCCGATCGGAGCGACCGCATCACCCCGGTACAAGTCATGCACGGCGGCATCCGCATCATAGACCGGCACACCTTCCTGGCGAAAGAAATCTGCCGTCGTTGTCTTGCCCATGCCAATCGAGCCGGTCAGACCAATGCGGATCATGGCTGCTTCTCCAGATCGGCAATCAACAACTGCCGCAAATCATCCGTCACCTGTGGCCGGACGCCGAACCATTTTTCAAATCCCGGTACGGCCTGATGCAAAAGCATGCCCAGACCATCCACCGTGGCAAAGCCCGCCGCCCTCGCCTGCCGCAGCAGACCGGTTTCCAACGGCGTGTAGACGATATCCGTTACCAAAGCGCCGGGAGAAAGCTTGTCCCAGTCGATTAGTGGAACATCTTCGCCATTCATACCCAGAGACGTGGTGTTGACCAGAAGTTCCGCGCTCAGCAAAACATCCTGCAACTCCTCTCTTCCATGCGCCTGGACGGCAGCACCAAAATGATCTGCCAGATCCTGCGCTCGCGCCAGGGTCCGATTGACCACATGAACATGCTGCAATCCGCGATCCAGCAGTCCCTGGATGATCGCCCGACTGGCACCACCGGCCCCCAGCACAACAGCCTTGCGAGCCTTGTCCCAGCCCGCATATCCCTGATCCAGATTGGCTAGAAAACCGTAAACATCGGTATTGGTGGCATGAATAAGCCCATTTTCAAGCCAAAGCGTATTGGCAGCCCCAAGCTGCCTCGCCACCATGTCAGGAACATCTGCTATCTGAAAAGCAGCCTCTTTATGCGGAATGGTAATGTTACCACCGAGATAGCGGGTCTTGCCTGTTTTCAGTCTGGCGAAGAAATCTGCGATGTCTGCCGGCTCAATCTCTAGTTTCTCATAGCCACCCGCGAGACCGTGCTGCTGAAGCCAATATCTATGGATAACAGGCGAACGCGAATGCTTGATTGGATAGCCGGCAACAAAGGCGCCCTTCAGAAATGTTTCACGTGAATCATGCATGCACAATATCCAATTCGCGCAGTTTCTCCATCAGAGGCAAAAGCGGCACGCCGACGATGGTAAAATAATCCCCGACGATATCCGAAAACAACTGCACGCCCAAGCCTTCAATCTGGTAGCCACCAACGCTTTTCAGAATCGCCTCACCTACCCGATCGAGATAATCGTCCAGAAACGTCTCACTGAATATCCGCATCGTCATCCGGGCCTGGGAGACATGCCGCCAGATCACCTCACCCTGTTTCGCCAGTGCCAGCGCGCTATAAAGCACATGGGTTTCACCCCGCAGGCTGAGCATTTGGTGACGAGCCGAGAGGAGATCCTTTGGCTTGTGATAGATCCGTTCGCCCAGAGCCAAAACCTGATCGCCACCGATCACAAGACCGCCTTGCGCCTGGCGGCTCACGGCCAAAGCCTTTTCGCAGGCCAATACCTGTGCCAGTTCTAGCGGCGACAGGTGCTGATGCTCGGCCCGACTTTCGATTTCGCGTTCATCGATATCGGGTGCCATAGCCGTGAAGCGCAAACCAGCCTGCTCCAGCAATTGCCGTCGGAAAGGGCTGGTCGATGCAAGAATAACGGGAATTGTCATGATTGCCTCAACTTTAAAAAACCATCCGGCATTAGCGCGGCTTGGCACGCAGCGCAATGATTGCCGCCGCTGTCTCTTCAATTGATCGCCGCGTCACATCGATCACCGGCCAATTATGACGCGCACATAGCGAACGGGCATATTTCAATTCTTCTGCAATGCTCGCCCTGTCCGTATAATCGCTTGGATCGAAGCCGCTGACAGTGCCCAATTCACGATGGCCCCGAACTTGTGAAATCCGATCAGACGTCGCGATCAATCCAACGATCAATGGCCCTTTTGCTGCGAGCAGCGATTCGGGTAAGGGCGAATCTGGCACGATAGGGATATTGGCGGTCTTAATACCACGATTGGCAAGATAGATACTGGTCGGGGTTTTCGAGGTACGACTGATCCCGACCAGAACGACATCCGCTTGATCGTAATCCTCGGCCATCTGGCCGTCATCGTGATCCATGGTGTAATTCAGCGCCTCGATACGCGCGAAATAATCCGCATTCATCACATGCTGTGCACCGACACGCCGACGCGCCAGTGGACCAAGATAGGCCTGAAACGTCCCGATAACGGGCTCAAGCACGTTCACGCTGGGTACACCGATCTCGATACAACGCCGGTCGATGAAGTCCGCCAGTTCTGGATCGACGATTGTGTAAAGAACGATACCGGGCTCCTTATCGATCGATTGGAGCACAGCATCGGCCTGCCGACGGTTCCGCACCAGTGGATAGACATGCTCGATCGGATTGGAATGCTGAAACTGAACCGCTGCTGCCCGTCCAGCCGAGATCAGGGTTTCTCCCGTTGAGTCAGAAATGAGGTGCAGATGAAAGAAGTTTTTTCTGTTCTCCACGCTATCCTGACCCTGCTGTTGATAGACCTGTAGAAAGCGACCTCGTTTTCCCCCTGGCTTTTCGCCCTGGGGATATCAGCCGGTTTTTCCACAGCACTAACCCGTTCAGCGTCGTTTTCACAGGCCCTGTGCATAAGGTGGTTGATTTTTATCTGTTCAGCTCATCTCCCCACTCTATCCACAGGCCGCTCTATTCGTTAATCTAACTTTATCAATTTGATTTTTATCGATTTTTTTCACAATCACGGCACAATTATCCCAATTACCTGCAACCCATTCCCCACCGCATGCGTTGTCACCCTAAAACATCGTTAATCTGTGCACTGTCTTTAACCCTTGCTACTCACAGACTCTTAGAAATAGAAAAAAGAAAAATCTCTCTTTTTATAATTTGAAAGGCATGACTTTGAGCGCCGAAAACCGTAAAGTCCTGAAAGTGCTTGAAGGCCAGAGCCTTTCACCACCGCCAATCTGGCTGATGCGTCAGGCTGGCCGTTATCTTCCCGAATATCGTCAAACGCGGGCACAGGCCGGAAGTTTCCTCGATCTCTGTTATTCACCGGAACTGGCGACGGAAGTGACGCTCCAGCCAATCCGTCGTTACGCATTCGATGCTGCCATTCTGTTTTCCGACATTCTCGTCATTCCCGATGCCTTGAATCGAAACGTCACCTTCACCGAAGGCAAAGGCCCTGAAATGACGCCGATCACCGCCGATGAGATTATGGCTTTACCCGACCAATCGGTTTTCCCGCATCTGAACCCGGTGATCGAGACAGTGTCCAGGTTGCGCCAGACATTGCCGGATGAAACCACTTTGCTCGGATTTTGCGGTGCCCCCTGGACCGTCGCAACCTATATGATTGCCGGCCACGGCACCCCGGACCAGGCCCCAGCCCGCCTGTTTGCCTATCGTCATCGCCAGGCTTTCTTACGGCTTCTGGATTATCTCGCCGATCTTTCTGCCGAATATTTAGAGGCTCAGATCGATGCTGGTGCAGATGCCGTGCAAATCTTCGATTCCTGGGCTGGGGTGTTGGGAGAAGAGGAATTTGCGGATTTTTGTGTCAAGCCGGTCAAACGGATCATCGATAAACTGCGCCTCAGCCGTCCCGATGCGAAAATCATCAGTTTTGCGAAAGGTGCCGGTATGCTGCTGAAGGATTACCGCCGGCAGACCGGATCTGACGCAATCGGACTGGACTGGAGTGTGCCTTTGTCCTTCGCGGCCGAGTTGCAAAAGGACGGACCTGTTCAGGGTAATCTCGATCCGATGCTGGCGGTTGCCGGTGGCCAGGCGATGCGTGATGGCATAGACAGGATATTGGATCGGCTCGGGACTGGTCCGCTGATCTTCAATCTAGGCCATGGCATCACCCCGCAAGCCGATCCGGAAACGGTGCGAGAGCTCGTACAGCATGTCAGGCAAAGGGTGCAATGAGATGAATGGCAGGCAAAGCGGCGAAACAGCCGGGAAGACCGCACGCCTGCGGGCCTTGGTGGCCCTTGCAATTTTTTGCCTGATCGTGATTGCCTTGTTTTGGGCTGGCCCTGATCAATCCTATCTCTGGATAAAGGCCCTGCATGTCATCGCGATCATCTCCTGGATGGCAGGCCTGCTCTATATGCCTCGGCTCCTGATCTACCATTTCGATGCGCCGAAGGGATCGCTTCAGGCCGAGACATTTGCGGTTATGGAGCGTCGCCTGATGAATGTGATCATGCGTCCTGCCATGGCCCTGTCCTGGATTCTGGGTCTTTATCTCGCTTGGTCGGTTTTTGGATTCCAAGGTGGATGGCTGCATGCAAAACTGGCTGCGGTTGTTTGTCTCACCCTCGCTAACGAATATCTAGGCATGGCCACAAAGTCTTTTGCCAAAGGCGAATATTTGAAAACCCCGCGATTTTGGCGGGCTTTCAATGAAATTCCGACAGTCCTGATGATCGTGATTGTCATTCTGGTCATTGTAAAACCCTTCTAAAGCGGGGTTCCCACTGACAAGTTGACCGAAATGTGAATGAAATTTCCGCCGCCTCTTGCGGCGCGCCCTATGAATCGCTATTTTCCCGCTACCCCTCTTCATGGCATGCATTTCTCGTATTCGCCGGTTTCGCTGGCAGAACCGAATTTATCCCCCGCACGCCTTCCCCAACAGTTTTAAATTATGGTCCCCTTCATGGCTGAAATGAAGCTACAAGAACTCAAGAGCAAATCGCCAACCGATCTGCTGGCCTTTGCGGAATCGCTTGAGGTCGAAAATGCCAGCACGATGCGCAAACAGGAATTGATGTTTGCCATTTTGAAAATGCTGGCCAGCCAGGATGTCGAGATCATTGGTGAAGGCGTTGTCGAAGTCCTGCAGGATGGTTTCGGTTTCATGCGCTCAGCCAATGCCAACTATCTCCCGGGCCCGGACGACATTTATATTTCGCCATCGCAGATCCGTCGGTTCTCGCTGAAAACCGGTGATACCGTTGAAGGTCCGATCCGCGGACCCAAGGAAGGCGAACGTTATTTCGCGCTGCTGAAAGTCAATACGATCAATTTTGAGGATCCGGAAAAGATCCGCCATAAGGTTCACTTCGATAACCTGACGCCGCTCTATCCGAATGAGCGGTTCAAGATGGAACTGGAGATCCCAACCTCCAAGGATCTTTCCTCGCGGGTCATCGATCTGGTTGCACCACTGGGCAAAGGCCAGCGTGGTTTGATTGTTGCGCCGCCGCGGACCGGTAAGACTGTCCTGCTCCAGAATATCGCGCATTCCATTACCGCAAATCATCCAGAATGCTATCTGATCGTTCTTCTGATCGATGAACGTCCTGAAGAAGTGACGGATATGCAGCGCTCGGTTCGGGGCGAAGTTGTTTCCTCGACCTTTGACGAGCCGGCGGTGCGCCACGTTCAGGTCGCTGAAATGGTCATTGAGAAGGCCAAGCGGCTGGTTGAGCACGGTCGTGACGTTGTCATCCTGCTCGATTCCATTACTCGCCTTGGCCGCGCCTATAACACCGTCGTTCCCTCTTCCGGCAAGGTCCTGACGGGTGGTGTGGATGCCAATGCGCTGCAACGCCCCAAGCGCTTCTTCGGTGCCGCCCGTAATATCGAAGAAGGTGGATCGCTGACGATTATTGCAACGGCATTGATCGACACTGGCAGCCGTATGGACGAAGTGATCTTTGAAGAGTTCAAGGGCACTGGCAATTCCGAAATCGTGCTTGACCGCAAGGTTGCCGACAAGCGTATCTTCCCGTCCATGGATATTCTGAAATCCGGAACGCGTAAAGAAGACCTGCTTGTGCCGCGTCAGGATCTTCAGAAGATCTTTGTTCTTCGCCGGATTCTCGCCCCAATGGGAACAACCGATGCAATCGAATTCCTGATCGACAAATTGAAACAGACCAAGACCAATGGCGATTTCTTCGAGTCGATGAATACCTGATCGCTATCGCGTTCTTAAGCTGGATTCATAGTTACAACCTCCGACCGAAAGGTCGGGGGTTTTGCATTTGAGGCACACTGTGGATTATGAAGGTTTTGGCGTGCATCCGGGCACAGGACAGGCTGCGCGCTTAAGGAGTGAGTTCAAGCAATGGCAGGCGATACTATTTTTGCCCTCTCAACCGGATCGCTTCCGAGCGGTGTAGCCGTAATTCGGTTATCGGGTAAGGATGTCCAAGCCGTTTTAACGGAACTCTGTACGGTGGTTCCTGAGCCTCGCCATGCCACGTTACGGTCGATTCGGAACCGTGATGGACTGGTGATAGATCGGGGATTGGTACTTTTCTTCTCCGGCCCCTCCTCGTTCACGGGTGAGGATTGTGGGGAACTACATGTGCATGGAAGCCGCGCCGTGGTGAGCGCCTTGCTTTCGACACTGGCCTCATTCTCCGGTTGCCGACTTGCAGAACCTGGAGAGTTTTCGAGACGGGCTTTTGAAAACGGCAAGCTGGACTTGGTCGAAATTGAAGGCCTGGCTGATCTGCTGGCAGCAGAAACAGAAATGCAGCGGCGGCAAGCTCTCGCCCAGGCCAGCGGTAACGCAACCGGTACCTATGAGAGCTGGCGTGAAAAATTGATCTATGGCCGGGCAATGATCGAGGCCGAGTTGGATTTTGCCGATGAAGGCGACATTCCCGGATCGGTGTCTGATCAAGTATGGGATAGTGTTAGGGACCTCCGCACGCAGATTTCCGCGGCTATTGCCGATGACCGGCGAGGTGAAATCATTCGTGATGGTTTTAATGTGGTGATTGCTGGGCCTCCTAATGCTGGCAAGTCGAGCCTCATCAATGCACTTGCCGGTCGGGACGTAGCAATTGTGACCCATTATGCCGGGACGACGCGGGACATTCTCCAATGTGATATAGACCTTGAAGGATATGTCGTTCGCTTGTATGACACCGCCGGTATTCGAGAGACCGAAGAGGTCATCGAACAGGAAGGCATACGGCGGGCATTGCGCAAGGTCGAAGAAGCCGATCTCGTTTTGTTGCTTGACGACGTTTCCTCTCCAGGCCAGACAATCAATATTGTTTCGGTTCCGGTTGTCACCATCGGGACAAAAGTTGATCTTCTGACAGCAAGTGAAGGGATAGATCGAGATCTCGTCATTTCGACTTACGTTCCTGATGATGTGGACGGGGTTCGAAGCGTCATTCTCGATTCGATTCGGAAACGGTTTGGTCATACGGAATCAGTGATCCCAAGTCGTTTACGTCATATCGAATGCCTGAGAGATGCTCTTTCTTTCATTGATGAAGCTTCAAATAGCCTACTGAACTTGGAAATTAGAGCGGACTTCCTGCGTTTGGCAAGTGATGCGCTGGGTCGTCTAGTTGGACGTATCGATACCGAAACGCTTTTGGGTAAAATCTTTTCGGAATTTTGCGTCGGAAAATGACTCACGTGAAACATTGGTGGTCGAGATGAAAATGATGCCGCGGCGATTTGATGTGATTGTGATTGGCGGCGGGCATGCCGGCAGCGAAGCGGCCTATGCGAGTGCGCGACTTGGTGCAAAAACCTGCCTTGTAACGCATCGACGCGATACGATTGGTGTTATGTCTTGTAATCCGGCCATTGGCGGTTTGGGCAAAGGGCATCTTGTCCGGGAGATTGATGCACTGGGCGGACTCATGGGCAGATGTGCTGACGCCTCCGGTATTCAGTTCCGGTTGCTGAACCGAAAAAAGGGACCGGCTGTGCGAGGGCCGAGAACCCAGGCTGACCGGAAGCTTTATCGTCAAGCCGTACAGAATGTACTTTTCAACCATCCGCAGCTCGAGATCATTGAAGGGGACGTGTTCGATCTTGATATCGAAAATGACACCGTTAAAGGGGTCATTTTGGCAGACGGGCAAAGCCTGTCCAGCGCATCAGTGATATTGACCTCCGGTACTTTTTTGCGCGGTCTCATCCATATTGGACAGACACAAATTCCGGCCGGACGTGTGGGGGAAGCCCCGTCACTTGGTTTGAGCGCGACATTGGGACGGTTGGGGCTAAGGCTGGGTCGTTTGAAAACCGGAACTCCGGCCAGGTTGGATGGTAGAACCATCAATTGGTCGCAGCTCGAAATGCAGGCGGCTGATGAGCAACCGGTCCCGTTCTCTTTCATGACCGACCACATTACCAATCCGCAGATCGAATGTGGAATCACCCGAACCACCGCCGCAACCCATAAAATCATTCGAGATAATATTCATCTCTCTGCCATGTATTCCGGGCAGATCGAGGGCGTCGGTCCACGCTATTGTCCGTCGATTGAGGATAAGATCAGCCGATTTGGAGATCGGGATGGCCATCAGGTTTTTCTTGAGCCTGAGGGATTGGATGACCACACAGTCTATCCAAACGGTATATCGACCTCTTTGCCTGAGTCTGTGCAGAAGGAGTTCATGAGAACCTTGCCGGGTTTGGAGAATGTGACGATTCTCCAGAGTGCTTACGCAATCGAATATGACCACATAGATCCGCGTGAGTTGTCGGCGAGCCTCGAATTGAAGCGGTTGAATGGCCTTTATCTTGCCGGGCAGATCAATGGAACAACTGGTTATGAAGAGGCTGCGGCACAAGGTCTGGTGGCTGGACTGAATGCCGCGCGCGCCGCGGGTGGCCAGGATGTGGTAAATTTCAGCCGGGCCCAATCATATATTGGCGTGATGATTGATGATTTGATCAGCCATGGTGTGACTGAACCCTACAGGATGTTTACCTCCCGTGCCGAGTTTCGTTTGTCGCTTCGGGCTGATAATGCCGATATCCGTTTGACGCCGATTGGTATTGAACTTGGATGTATTGCTTCAGACCAGGAGAAACGATTTAAGCACTACCAGCATCAGATTGATGAAACGATTAATTTGCTTGAGTCGAGAAAACTGACACCCAACGAAGCCGCCGCCGTTGGCATTCCAGTTAACCAGGACGGTCGGCGACGCACTGGGCTTGAGCTTTTGGCCTATCCCGATATTTCGATTGCCGATCTCTCGCGGATTTGGCCTGACTTTTGCGCCCTGGATAATAAGGTTGCGGATGCTGTCGAAATTCATGCGACCTATGCTGTCTATATGGATCGACAGAATGCAGATATTGCCGCAACCAAACGAGATGAAGACAGGCTGATTCCTAAGGACTTCGATTATGCGACGTTGTCGGGCCTTTCCAATGAGCTGAAACAAAAATTGGAAAAGATCCGTCCTGAGAACCTTTCCCAGGCTGCCAAAGTTGAGGGCATGACCCCAGCGGCTATTTCTCTGCTTATTGCTTTCTTGAACAAAGGTGTGTTGCGACATGTCGGCTGATGCAATGTCCGCGAGTCTCTTTCAGCGGCTTACCGGCCTACGTGTTTCACGTGAAACATACGAAAAACTGGATCATTTCGTTGATCTGTTTGGCAAGTGGTCCAAGGTCATCAACCTTGTTGCAAATTCAACGAAAGATCAGATCTGGCATCGACATGTCATTGATAGCGCCCAGCTGTTTAAACTCCGCCCGAATCCTCAGCATTGGATTGACTTGGGAAGCGGTGGTGGATTTCCTGGTGTCATTACGGCAATTTTATTGTCGGAAATGAGCGACGGCTGGGTCGATTTGGTCGAGAGCAATAATAAAAAAGCTGCTTTCCTCCGCACAGCTCTGATGGAAACCGGAGCGAGGGGTAGGGTTCATCCCTTGCGAATCGAAGAGGCACACAAAAGTCTGTCGGCCTGCGATACAATTTCGGCTCGAGCTCTCGCGGATCTCGATCTGCTTTTCTCTTATGCGTCCCCTTGGGCCGAAAAAAACAAGAAACTTAATTTTCTCCTGCATAAAGGTCGGGATTACCAGTCTGAAATTAACAATGCGCGTGACCGATGGACGTTCGATCTGGTAATACATCCTAGCGTGCTTGAAGCCGACTCTGTCATCCTGGAAGTGAGCGGGCTTGCACGATCAAAGTAAGATCAGTCAGGTGACCTCATGCCCTACGAGAAGAACCGGATCATAACCATTGCCAATCAAAAAGGTGGTGTCGGCAAGACGACGACCGCCATTAATCTAGCAACCGCATTGGCTGCGATTGGCGAACGAGTGTTGATTGTCGATCTTGATCCCCAAGGCAATGCTAGCACGGGTTTGGGAATTGACCGCCGTGACCGCAAATTGTCCTCCTATGATTTATTGATTGGAAGCCATAGCGTTTCCGAAACGGTTATCGATACCGCGGTGCCTAATCTGTCGATTGTCCCCTCCACTCTCGATTTGTTGGGGCTTGAGATGGAAATCGCCCAGAAGGCTGATCGGGTATTTCGCTTGAAAGCTGCTTTGCAGTCGCAAGATGGTTTGGCCTATTCCTATGTGCTGGTCGATTGCCCGCCGTCTTTTAATTTGCTGACGATGAACGCCATGGCTGCGGCGCATTCTATTCTGGTGCCGCTCCAATGTGAGTTTTTTGCGCTGGAAGGTCTTAGCCAATTGCTTGAAACGATAGGTCAGGTCAGGCGCAACGTTAATCCCACCTTGGATATCCAGGGTATTGTGCTGACAATGTTCGATTCGCGGAACAATCTTGCCCAGCAGGTGGTGACAGACGTTCGCAGTCACTTGGGCGAAAAGGTTTATCACACGCTCATTCCGCGCAATGTGCGTGTCTCGGAAGCGCCGTCCTATGGCAAGCCGGCTATTCTTTATGACCTGAAATGTGCAGGCAGCCAGGCTTATCTGCAATTGGCCTCAGAAGTTATTCAGAGGGAACGGCAACGTCGCGCGGCTTAGATCGTCGGGCTTTCGCCAATGGGAAGTGAGTTCTGACGATTTGAATGGTGTTGACGCGATGAGTGGACTCCTACTCCAGCGTGAAGAGTGAACGAAGAGGTTCGTGATGAACGACGATATTTCGAAACGGCGTCTCGGTCGTGGTTTGGCCGCCTTGATTGGCGAAATGGATCAACCTGTTCCTGTCGATGAGAGCAGAGCCTTGGTCTCTGCCGACCGGATGGTGCCGATTGAGTTCGTATCTCGTAATCCACGCAATCCTCGTCGTTACTTTGACGAAACGGTTCTTCAGGAACTTGCCGGCTCCATTCGCCAACATGGCATTGTGCAGCCAGTCGTGGTACGAACGATTGCGACAGCCCGTTACGAGATCATTGCTGGCGAACGGCGCTGGCGTGCAGCCCAGTTGGCGGGACTGGTGGAAATTCCCGTCATCGTTCGCGATGTGGATGATCGCACCGCTCTGGAATTGGCAATTGTCGAAAACGTTCAACGTGCCGATCTCAATCCGCTCGAAGAAGCGATGGGCTATGAGCAACTGATTGCAGAACATGGATATACCCAGAACGATCTCGGCGAGATCATCGGCAAGAGCCGCAGCCACGTGGCCAATAGCCTGCGGCTGTTGAAGCTTCCTGATCCCGTTCGCGATATGCTGGCCGATGGATCTCTGTCCGCAGGTCATGCTCGGGCTTTGGTCTCGACGTCAGATCCGAATAGCTTGGCACGCCAAATCGTGTCCAAGGGCATGTCGGTCCGAGATGCTGAACGTCTGGCGCAAAACGACATCAAGGGCCAAGGCCAGCCAAAGCCACATGTGGTGCCCGCAAAAGATTCGGATACGGTCGCATTGGAGAGAAGCCTGTCGGATCGTTTGGGATTGGATGTATCGATCAGTCACAAAGGCGGCGGTGGCCAGCTGCGAATCAATTACAAAACCCTGGAGCAGCTTGAGGAAATTTGCCGGTTGCTCGAGGCGCGCTAAACTTTTCATGTGCTTTGGCAGCAAGCTGCGGACGGTCTTCGTTGATGTGTTTCGACTTTAAAAGGCCAAAAGGAGAAGTCGTTAGCGGCTTCTCCGCGCCGATTGCAGGGTAATCGCCAGTAGTGTTTGGAGCGACAAGCTGTCTTCCAATGATGGCTGACGTCTGCTGGCAAGAATGGCCGCCTGTAATCGCCGCATCTCGACTGCAAGTGCGTCTGACGGCCAATTCTTTAAAGATTTTTCAAAGAGTGCTTTTCGCTTGAAATGTATCTGGCGACCAAGTGTTTGCATGACCTGGGTAGCTTGTTGCCGTTTTTCATCCATCTCACTTCGCATAATGTCCAGCAACTGAAACTGTCGAAGGCATCCCTGGAGAACCAGGAACATCGGCGTCTTGGAGGTGGCGATTTTCTGGATGGCATGCAGCAGGGCGTCTGCATTGCCAGCAAGCACGGCATCTACCGCCTCATCCGTCGAAACGGCGCTGGCATCGCCGATAATCTGTTCAACATGAGTTTCGTCCACGAGGTCGTCATGCAGACAATAGAGCAGCAACTTGGATATCTCATTACGAGAGGCCCTGCGGTCGCCTCCCAGGCTCTCGCTGAGCAGCGAACGAGCCGCAGGCGTCAATCTCTTTCCAGCGGTGCTGAATTCCGCGTCAATCAAGGCATTGATGGCCCGTGCATCGTCCTGATAGCAGGGAATAACCGCGATATTGCGGGCCGGTTCGGCTATTTTGCGGGTCGCTGATCCCTTTTTGAGATCCCCAGCCTCCAAGATCAGACAACTGGAGTCTGGTGGGTCCTTGGCAAGAATTTGTAGCCCATCCACCACGCTTTTTTCATTGGCGACACCTCTGATCCAGACAAGCCGGTCGCCGCCGAAGAGGCCGAGGGCATTCATTTCGTCCAATAGTTTTCCCGGATCGCTCTGCAGGTCGCTGCTGTCCAGCCGAATGACCGAGAAGGGATCGTCCAGCACAACGCCAGTCGATTTGGCAATCGTTGCCGCGCGTTCCGCCACAAGTCCGACATCCGGGCCGTAGACCAGGAACATCTTGTAGTGACGAACTGATTTTTGCAGAAAGCCATCGAATTCGTGTGACTTGACTTCAACCATGGGCTTCAAGTCTCTCCGCTTGGCCGTGTACCAGACAGGCAGTGCAGCAAATTTAGAGTGCTAGAGCAAAAAGCGTTTGATCAAACACATGTTGCTCTAGATTTTGTCAGGAAAAAGTAGAATCGGTTTTTCAAAGAGACAAGCGGATTAAAGGATGGCTATAGCTTGTCTGGTTCAATGTCATCCCAAGCAACCTATAGCGCTGCGCTATTGCGATTTCAGGCGCATCCTCGCGAAGATACGCTGCTCTCCGTCTTGGCAAAGCCCGCAATTATTATTTACGAACCAGTAGGCTAGCCAAATCGGCTGAGATCAACTCCGCCAATTCTCGTGCAGCTCGGTTTTCGGCATCTCTTACAGCGCGCAGCTTCGCAAATTCCTGTGTCGGAAAATCAACCAATGCGACGGACTGGCGATGGGCGATACGCATGACGGAAAGATCACTTGCCTTCTTCAGCGTATAGTCAGCGCTGACTGTCACGCGACCCGCAGTCGCCCGGTCGGTACTTTCGTTGATCAGAACTTCCGTTGTGTCGGTATGTACGACCAGTGTGACCAGATACTCGGGATGGGCCGGTTCCCCCTGCCCGCCTGCGGCAAGGAAGATCAACCGGTTGCGAACTTCTTGCCCAACTCTGTCCGTTGCCGGGGAGAAGCCGATGGACGCCATTAACTTGCGAGTACCCTGGGCTTCGCCGTAGAGCGGTCTGACCTGGCAGCCCGCAAGGGCGCCAAGCAGGCCAACGGACGCGGCGAGAACCGCGCGACGGGATAAATTTACGCGTGAATCAGACGACAATGTTCACAATCCTCTGCGGAACCACAATGATCTTCTTAGGCGTCTGCCCTTGAAGAGCGGCTTTGACGGCATCCAGATCGAGCACCGCTTGGCTGACGGCATTCTGATCCGCATCGCGACCGATTGTCAATTCGGCCTTCTTCTTGCCGTTGATCTGCACCGGCATGACCACTTCGTTTTCAGCCACCAATTCAGCGTCGAAAACCGGCCAGTCTGCTTGCGACACCATTCCGGAATGGCCCAACACCGCCCAGCATTCTTCGGCCAGATGCGGCATCATCGGAGCGATGATTTGGATTAGTATTTCTGTAGCGTTGCGCACCGCAGCGGCGAAGTCAGCATCGGCCTGTCCAGATGCCACCTGCGTCAGCGGCGCTGCCAGAGCATTGAGCAACTCGTAAATCCGCGCCACGGCCTTGTTGAAGGCCAGTTTGTCCAGATCGGCTCCGACAGCCTGCAAGGTCTTGTGGGCAGCTTGAGAAACCGACCTGCCCGCACCATCCTTAGCCGGAGTCGATGCAGAGGTTCTCAGCACTTCAGCAGCCTCGGAAACCAGCCGCCAAAGCCGCTGGACGAAGCGATGCGAGCCTTCGATACCGGCTTCCGACCAGATCACGTCGCGATCCGGTGGCGAGTCCGACAAAACGAAAAAGCGGGCGGTGTCGGCACCGTAGGAGCCCAGAATATCGTCGGGGTCGATGACGTTCTTTTTCGACTTCGACATTTTTTCAACGGAGCCGATCGTCACTTCCTCGCCGGAGGAGAGAAGGAAGGCGCGGCGTGTGCCATCGACATCCTCGACGCGGATATCCGCAGGCGCCACCCATTCGCCATTCGCGCCACTGCCAAGACGGTAGGTCTCGTGGACGACCATGCCTTGGGTAAACAGACCCTTGAAAGGCTCGCTGACGGCGACATGGCCGGTCTCGCGCATGGCGCGGGTGAAGAAGCGGGAATAGAGCAGGTGCAGAATCGCATGCTCGATGCCGCCGATATATTGATCGACTGGCAGCCAATGATTGGCCACAGCCGGGTTGGTCGGCTTGTCTTCCCATGGTGCGGTGAAACGGGTGTAATACCAGCTGGAATCGACAAACGTGTCCATAGTATCCGTTTCACGCCGGGCCGCCTTGCCACAGCAAGGGCAGGAAACGTTGCGCCAGGTTGGGTGGCGATCCAGCGGGTTTCCAGGCACGTCAAAGGTGACGTCATCCGGCAGCTTGACCGGCAGATCCTGTTTCGGAACCGGAACAACTCCGCAGTCATCACAGTGAATAACCGGGATCGGGCAGCCCCAATAGCGCTGGCGTGATACGCCCCAGTCGCGCAGGCGGAAGTTCACCCGGCGCTCTGCGACAGGTTCATTGCCGAGCTGTGCAGCGGTGAGTTTGCCTGCCACGACATCGAAGGCTTCCTGTGTCGTCAGGCCATCCAGAAAGCGGGAATTGATCATCACGCCATCGCCGTCGTAGGCGGTATCGCCGACGGTAAAGCTGGCTGCATCGCCATCCTTTGGCATCACAACAGGCACAACAGGCAGATCGTATTTGCGGGCAAAATCCAGGTCGCGCTGGTCTCCTGACGGGCAGGCGAAGATCGCGCCAGTGCCATAGTCCATCAGCACGAAATTGGCGATATAGACCGGCAATTCCCAGCTAGGATCAAGCGGATGCTTGACCTTGATGCCGGTGTCCAAGCCCTTTTTCTCGGCGGTTTCCAGCGCAGCCAGTGAGGTCCCTGCCCTGCGGCATTCGTCGCAGAAGGCCGCAATGTCGGTGGATGTTTCGGACAGCGCCTTGGCCAATGGGTGATCGGCGGCAATCGCCAGGAAGCTGGCGCCGAACAGTGTGTCAGGGCGGGTCGTATAGACCTGCACGTCGGCAAAGCCCTGAGGGCCGGTACCGGCGGCGATCTCCCAGCGAATGGCCAGGCCTTCAGAGCGACCGATCCAGTTCTTCTGCATCAGCCGGACCTTTTCCGGCCAGTGATCCAGCGTGTCCAGGGCGTCCAGCAGATCCTGGGCGAAATCGGTGATCTTGAAGAACCATTGAGTCAGTTCGCGTTGCTCGACCAGCGCACCGGAGCGCCAGCCGCGGCCATCGATCACCTGTTCATTGGCCAGCACCGTCTGGTCGACCGGGTCCCAGTTGACCTTGGACTGCTTGCGATAGACCAGGCCCTTTTCCATCATGTCGAGGAAGAGATATTGTTGGCGTTGGTAATATTCGACATCGCAGGTGGCGAATTCACGTGACCAGTCCAGCGACAGGCCCATGGATTTCAGCTGGGCGCGCATGGAGGCGATGTTCTGATAGGTCCAGTCCTTGGGATGAACCTTGTTCTGCATGGCGGCGTTTTCGGCTGGCATGCCGAAAGCGTCCCAACCCATCGGATGCAGGACATTATAGCCGCGCGCGCGCTTGTAGCGAGCCACGACATCGCCCATGGCATAATTGCGCACATGGCCGATATGGATGCGGCCAGACGGGTAGGGGAACATCTCAAGTACGTAGTATTTTTCGCGAGGATCGTCGTTATCGGTCTCGAAGATTTTCGCTTCAGACCATTTTTCCTGCCAACGAGGTTCCGCATCGCGCGGATTGTAACGTTCTGTACTCATGGGATGCTACGTCCGAATTGCTTGAAAATTTGGGTGGACCTTCACCATGAAACAGCCCTAGCGTCAAGGTTTTGCGCCGGAATCGGGCCATCCTGGGACGCATTCCTTGCTGCGGTGCCTATAATGCACTTGCAAGGCTCTTGCCTTTCGCGGCCAGTGCCGCGAAAACAGGCGGAATTTTAAAATATGGATTGCTGGCGATGACCATTGAAGAACGACTGGATGAGGTACGGACCCGGATCGCCGCTGCGGCCCGCGAAGCTGATCGAACCCCGGAGGCGGTCACGCTGGTCGCCGTTTCCAAAACCTTCGACGCGGAGGCGATCCGCCCGGCCATCCTGCATGGCCAGCGGGTGTTCGGTGAAAACCGGGTGCAGGAATCGCAGGGAAAATGGCCGGAGTTGAAAGCCGAAACGCCTGAGATCGAGCTGCATCTGATCGGGCCACTGCAATCCAACAAGGCAGCGGAAGCCGTGGCGCTGTTCGATGTGGTTGAGACGGTGGACCGGGAAAAAATCGCCCGCGCGCTGGCCGAGGAAATGGTCAAGCAGGGCCGGCAACTGCGGCTTTATGTGCAGGTCAATACCGGGTTGGAGCCGCAAAAGGCGGGCATTGCCCCGCAGGATACGGTGGATTTCGTCACCCTTTGCCGGTCGGAACTCGGCCTCGATATTGTGGGATTGATGTGCATTCCGCCAGCCGAAGAAAATCCTGGGCCACATTTCGCTCTTCTGGCGAAGCTGGCCGGGCAATGCGGCGTTGAGCGCTTGTCGATGGGCATGTCGGGTGATTATGAGACGGCTATTGCCTTTGGTGCCACCAGTGTTCGGGTGGGATCGGCGATTTTCGGGAGCCGGTGAGGGCTGCTGATTTCACCAACAAAACCCTCAAAATAAAACCCCGGGGCGGAGCCACCGGGGTTTGAATTTTCCAACGCTGATATGCCGGATCAGTACTGATCGTCTTCTTCTTCGGGAGTGGTCGATTTCAGCGATTGCAGCTTCTTGAACACGGCATTGGCGTCGATTTCCTTTTCCTCTTCCTGGGCGTAGAAATCGAGATGTTCGGTCTGCGATGCCGATTGCAGGGTGGCGCCCAGCTCGGCAGCTGTCGGCAGCGGACGGCCCTTCGAGGCCTTTTCCACTTCCATGTCCAGATCGATCTGGCTGCACAGGCCAAGCGTTACCGGGTCCATCGGCGCGAGATTGGCCGAATTCCAGTGGCTGCGGTCGCGGATCTGCTCGATCGTGCTCTTGGTAGTGCCGACCAGCCGGGAAATCTGTGCATCCTTCAGCTCAGGATGATTGCGCACCAGCCAGAGAATGGCGTTCGGGCGGTCCTGACGCTTGGAGACCGGCGTATAGCGGGGGCCACGGCGCTTCGAATCAGGCACGCGCACCTTCGGCTCGGAAATCTTCAGCTTGTGGGCAATGTCTTTTTCGCCGCGCGCGATCTCGTCGCGGGAAAGCTGGCCGGTGGCAATGGGATCAAGACCCTTAATGCCCTGCGCGGCTTCGCCATCGGCAATGGCTTTTACCTCAAGCGGGTGCAGCTTGCAGAACTGGGCGATCTGCTCGAATGACAGCGCCGTATTGTCTACGAGCCATACGGCCGTTGCCTTTGGCATAAGCAGTGTCTGGGCCATGCAATTACAATCCTTCTGTAGGTACGCGCCGTCGGGCGCGAGCCGTGGATACAACCAGAATTTCCGGGAAATCAACGGCTATATACGCCGGTTGACGCAGAAATGCAATTCTTTGAAAGACAAATGACCTTTGTCTAATTGCCGCCATGTGGCGACCTGATAAGAATTGGCAGTATGACACCTATATCATGATGCAGAGCCACTGCACCGCATCATGCCAGGTCGCATGTTGAGAGAGGTGAGGAGCTCTCCGCAGCCTGTCATGGCTGCGTCACATCAGGAGGATTTCATGTCTGCGAAGACCTATCCCGTTTTAAAGGCCGCCAAGGCCCAGGCTTTGATCGATAACGACAAATACCTGAAATGGTACGAGGAAAGCATTGAGGAGCCGGAGAAGTTCTGGTCCAAGCACGGCAAGCGGATCGATTGGTTCAAGCCGTATACCAAGGCCAAGAACACCAGTTTCAAAGGCAAGGTGCCGATCAAGTGGTTTGAGGACGGGCTGACCAATGTCTCCTATAATTGCATCGACCGGCATCTGAAAACCCATGGTGAGCGCACCGCAATCATCTGGGAAGGGGACAATCCCTATATCGACAAGCGGATCACCTATAACCAACTTTATGACAATGTCTGCCGGCTCGCCAATGTGCTGAAAGCGCATGGCGTCAAGAAAGGCGACCGCGTCACCATCTATATGCCGATGGTGCCGGAAGCGACCTATGCCATGCTGGCGTGTTCGCGTATTGGTGCTGTGCATTCGGTGGTGTTTGGCGGTTTTTCGCCTGAAGCCCTGGCTGGCCGGATCGTCGATTGCGAATCGACCTTCGTGATCACCTGTGACGAAGGAGTGCGCGGCGGCAAGCCGGTGGCGCTCAAGGAAAATACCGATGTCGCCATCGACATTGCGGCGAAACAATATGTCATCGTCAACAAGGTGTTGGTGGTGCGCCGTACCGGCGGCAAGGTCGGCTGGGCTCCGGGGCGCGATCTCTGGTATCATCAGGAAATCGCCAAGGTGAAGCCGGATTGCCCGCCGGTGAAGATGAAGGCGGAAGATCCGCTGTTCATTCTCTACACCTCCGGCTCCACCGGCAAGCCAAAGGGCGTGCTGCACACGACCGGTGGCTATCTCGTCTATGCGGCGATGACCCACGAATATGTGTTCGATTATAAAGACGGTGAGGTATTCTGGTGCTCGGCAGACGTGGGTTGGGTCACCGGCCATTCCTATATCGTCTACGGGCCGCTGGCCAATTGCGCGACGACGGTGATGTTCGAAGGCGTACCCAATTTCCCCGACCAGGGACGGTTCTGGGAAATCATCGACAAGCATAAGGTCAATATTTTCTATACCGCGCCGACTGCCATCCGCTCGCTTATGGGGGCCGGAGACGAGTTCGTCAAGCGCTCCTCGCGCTCCAGCCTGCGATTGCTGGGCTCGGTCGGTGAGCCGATCAATCCGGAAGCCTGGGAATGGTATTATAACGTGGTCGGCGATCAGCGCTGCCCGATTGTCGATACCTGGTGGCAGACCGAGACCGGCGGCATTCTCATCAGCCCCCTGCCCGGTGCCACGATCCTCAAGCCCGGTTCCGCGACCCGGCCGTTCTTTGGCGTCAAGCCGGAGCTGGTGGACAATGAAGGCAAGGTGCTTGAGGGTGCCGCAGATGGCAATCTTTGCCTGATCGATAGCTGGCCGGGTCAGGCGCGGACGATTTATGGCGACCACAATCGCTTCGTTCAGACCTATTTTTCTACCTATAAGGGTAAGTATTTCACCGGCGACGGCTGCCGTCGTGACGAGGACGGTTATTACTGGATCACCGGTCGCGTCGATGACGTGCTGAATGTGTCCGGCCACCGTCTGGGGACTGCTGAGGTGGAATCGGCACTGGTCTCGCATCATCTGGTCTCGGAAGCCGCCGTGGTCGGTTATCCGCACGGCATCAAGGGCCAGGGCATTTATTGCTATGTGACGCTGATGGCGGGCCATGAGGGCGATGAGGAATTGCGCCAGACGCTGATTAAGCATGTCCGTTCCGAAATCGGCCCGATTGCCTCTCCCGACAAGGTTCAGTTCGCTCCCGGCCTGCCGAAAACCCGGTCCGGCAAGATCATGCGTCGTATCCTGCGCAAAATCGCCGAGGACGATTTCGGCGCGCTGGGCGACACATCGACGCTCGCCGATCCTGGCGTTGTCGATGATTTGATTGCCAACCGGCAGAACAAAGCATCCGCCTGAGGTATGTCTCTCAGGCTTTGCAAAGGGGCGGGGTCTCTCCGCCCCTTACGCTCACGCATTCTGGCTGTGAACGAATAAGAAATATCAACTGTCGGCTTCAATGGCAGCTCATATTACCAGCATTTTCAAGTGGAACTGGCCGGGTTTTGAATGGCACTCGTAAAGTGCAATTAAACAGACTATATGGGGGATCTTACTGCGGAACGACCCTTACCTGACCTTCGAGCCGGTCGGTGACAGGCCTCCACAGTCCATTCGAGTGTTATGGCGGGTGCGCGATGTCAGTCCTGCGCGGCGCTGTAGTAGGAGTTCCCATGGCCCGGGTAGACCAATCCGACGACTGGCGCGAAAAACACGCGCCGACAATCAGCACGTTCGAGTCGCTGGCGATCGAAGCTTTCGGCAATTTGCCGAAGGAATTTCGTGACCTGACCGGAAACCTGATCATCGAGATTGCCGATTTTCCCACCGACGACGTGTTTGAAGACATGGCGCTTGAGACGCCTTTCGATCTGCTGGGCCTGTTCGAAGGGCGCGGCATTTCCGAGCGTTTCAGTATGGAAACCGGCGAGGTGCCCAATAAGATCACCCTCTATCGCCGCCCTATTCTCGACTACTGGGCCGAGAATGAAGAAACATTGGGCGATATCGTCACCCATGTGCTGATCCACGAGATTGGCCATCATTTCGGCCTGTCCGACGATGACATGGAGCGGATCGAGGAAAGCGTTGACGACGGAATGGCCGACCGGTCGTAACGTCTGCAAAATTTCGAAGAAAAAGTTTCCGCGATAAGGGCGGCGCATCCTGAGGGACGCGCCGCGTCATTACAGCGCCGTGCGTTTTATAAAACGCACAAAGGACGCTGTAACACTTTAAATTTGCTGCATAATTTTCTCCTTAAATCGATTTCGATTTAAGGAATTATGCAGTAGTTTGTTATGCCTCAAGGCCGATCAGCAGGTCCTTGGCGTCGATCTGGTCACCGGCCTTCACCAGCACTTCAGCAATCTTGCCATCGCGTTCGGCATGCAACGCGGTTTCCATCTTCATCGCTTCGATGGAGAGCAGCACGTCCCCGGCTTTCACAGACTGCCCTGCCGCGACGAAGACCCGTGAGATGACACCGGGCATCGGCGCACCGATATGGGCGGCATTGGCGGCCTCCGCCTTGCGGCGGGCGGCGGCACCGGACGCGCCATGGCTGCGGTCCGGCACCTTGATACGGCGTGGCTGACCGTTCAGCTCGAAAAACATCGTAACCAGGCCCTGGGCATCGGGAGCACTGGCGGCTTGGTTGACGATGACAAGCGTCTTGCCTTTTTCGATTTCGGCAAACAGCTCCTCGCCATCGCCCATGCCGTAGAAATAGGAATGGGTCGGCAGGACCGAGACCGGGCCATAGGTATCGGAGGCCAGGGCGAAATCCGTGAACACCTTCGGATACATCAGGTAGGACGCGAATTCAAAATCACTGACACTGCGCTCCAGCTTGTCCTCGATGGTCTTGCGTTCGGCATCGAGATCGGCGGGCGGTAAAAGCGATCCCGGCACGGCCGTATACGGTTTTTCGCCCTTCAACGCCTTCTTTTGCAGGCTCTGTGGCCAACCGCCGGGTGGTTGACCGAGATCACCCTTCAGCATCGAGACGACCGAGTCGGGGAAGGCGATGTCCTTATCCGGATTCTCGACATCATCCACCGTCAGATCCTGCGCCACCATCATCAGCGCCATATCGCCCACCACCTTTGAAGATGGCGTGACCTTTACGATGTCGCCGAACATCTGGTTGACGTCGGCATAGGTCTGCGCCACCTCGTGCCAGCGGGTTTCCAGCCCCAGCGAGCGGGCCTGCTCCTTCAGGTTGGTGAACTGGCCGCCGGGCATCTCATGCAGATAGACTTCTGAGGCCGGACCCTTCAAATCGCTTTCGAATGCCGCATATTGGCCCCGCACTGCTTCCCAGTAGAAGGAAATGCGACGAATCCATTCCGGATCGATCCCTGGATCGCGCTCGGTTCCGGCCAAGGCTTCGACAATCGAGCCGAGGCAGGGCTGGGAGGTGTTGCCCGACAGCGCGTCCATGGCGGCATCCACGGCATCGACACCGGCATCAATGGCTGCCAGCACAGTGGCGGCGGAAATACCCGATGTGTCATGGGTGTGGAAATGGATCGGCAGGCTGGTCGCCTCACGAAGCGCCTTGAACAAAACTTTCGCGGCAGCGGGTTTCAGCAACCCGGCCATGTCCTTGACGGCAATGATATGGGCACCGGCCTTTTCCAGTTCGGCGGCAAGAGCCGTATAATATTTCAGGTCGTATTTTGGCCGGGCGCTGTTCAGGAGATCGCCGGTATAGCAGATTGCCGCCTCGCACAGCTTGTTCTCTTCCTGCACCGCGTCCATGGAGACGCGCATATTATCGACCCAGTTCAGGCAATCGAACACCCGGAAAAGGTCGATGCCACCCTTTGCCGCCTGGCGGACGAAATATTTCACAACATTGTCGGGGTAATTGGTATAGCCGACACCGTTTGCGCCGCGCAGCAGCATTTGCAGCAGCAGGTTGGGTGCGCCTTCGCGAATCAGTGCCAGTCGTTCCCACGGATCTTCCGTCAGGAACCGCATTGAGACGTCAAAGGTCGCGCCGCCCCAGCATTCCAGCGAAAGCAAATTGGGCAGGGCGCGGGCATAGACACTGGCGATCCGGGCAATGTCATTTGTGCGCATCCGGGTGGCCAGCAGCGATTGATGGCCGTCGCGCATGGTCGTATCGGTCAAAAGCACACGCGGTTCGTTGCGCATCCACTCGGCAAAGCCCTTCGGTCCCAGCGCATCGAGTTTCTGCTTGGTGCCATCGGTGATACTGGCGTCGATATAGGGAATGACTGGCTTTGCCGCCTTGTCCGAGGGCTTGGGGCGGCCCTTGGTTTCTGGGTGGCCGTTGACGGTCACGTCGGCCAGATAGGTCAGCAGCTTGGTTGCCCGGTCCTGGCGCTTGACCTGGGCGAACAGTTCCGGCGTCGTATCGATGAAGCGTGTCGTATAGGTATTGTTGCGAAATTTCGGATGGCCGATGATCGCTTCAAGGAAGGTGAGATTGGTGGCGACACCGCGGATACGGAATTCGCGCAGCGCCCGATCCATCCTGCTGATCGCCTCCTGCGGCGACGCGCCAGCAGCGGTCACTTTCACCAGCAGCGGATCATAAAAACGGGTGATGATCGCGCCCGTATAGGCGGTGCCGCCATCGAGCCGGATTCCGAAACCTGCCGCCGAACGATAGGCAGTGATGCGGCCGTAATCGGGAATGAAATTATGCTCCGGGTCCTCGGTCGTGACGCGGCATTGCAGGGCATGGCCATGCAGGCGGATGTCTTCCTGGCGGGGAACGCCCGATTCCGGCGTGCCGATCGCAAACCCTTCGAGGATGTGGATCTGCGCCTTGACGATGTCGATACCGGTCACCACTTCGGTAACGGTATGTTCGACCTGAATGCGCGGATTGACCTCGATGAAATAGAATTTTCCAGTATCGGCATCCATCAGATATTCGACGGTGCCGGCACCGATATAGCCCGTGGCTCTGGCAATTTTCAGCGAATAGGCGGCAAGTTCCTGGCGCTGCTCCTCGGAAAGATAGGGGGCGGGGGCCCGTTCCACGACTTTCTGGTTGCGGCGCTGCACCGAACAATCGCGCTCAAACAGATGCACGGCATTGCCATGGGTATCGCCGAGGATCTGGCTTTCGACATGGCGGGCATTTTCCACCAGCTTTTCCAGATAGACTTCATCCTTGCCGAAGGCGGCCTTTGCCTCGCGCTTGGCCTCCGTGACTTCGCGCGCCAGATCGCTTTCGGAGCGGATCACCCGCATGCCGCGCCCGCCGCCGCCCCAGGAGGCCTTGAGCATCAGCGGATAGCCGATCTCGCCAGCCATTTTGGCCACGGTGTCCATATCATCAGGCAGCGGTTCGGTGGCTGGCACCACGGGAACGCCGACGTCTACCGCCAGATTGCGGGCGGCGACCTTATTGCCCAATTGCCGCATCGTATCGGATCTCGGGCCGATGAAAATTAGACCTGCATCGTTACAGGCATCGACAAATTCAGGGCTTTCGGACAGGAGGCCATAGCCCGGATGTATGGCATCCGCGCCTGACAATTTGGCGACACGGATGATTTCCTCAATGGAAAGATAGCTTTCGATCGGGCCGAGATCCCGCTTCAGATGTGGGCCGCGACCGACCTGATAGCTTTCGTCCGCCTTGAAGCGATGCAGGGAGAGCTTGTCCTCCTCAGCCCAGATGGCGACCGTTTTTATGCCGAGTTCATTGGCAGCCCGAAACACGCGAATGGCGATTTCGGAGCGATTGGCAACTAGGATCTTGGAAATAGACAAATGGGCCTCCTCTTCATCAGGCGCTCATTGTGCGCCTGCGAAGAGAACCCATAGCGGTTTGCAAGACATCGCGCAATTTAGGCAAGTCAGCAGAACGATGAAAATATCAGCTGATCAGGCCAAGACGATAAGCGATTGCTACCATATGTTGCCGGTTCTTTGCGTTCAACTTATCCTGCAATTCGTTGACGTACCAATCGACGGTGTGGTTCGAAATCTCGAGCAATTTGCTCATCTCGTTCGAGGTCATGCCTTCCCCGAGATAATTGAGAATTTCAAGCTCGCGTCGGGTCAGGCGCACATCGACTTTTTGCACCATCGATAGAAGTTCGTCTTCGCCATTGATTTCCGCCAGCCGCCAGAAGGCGCATTTCGCCACCGTGTCGAACATCATGATCTCAATCGGGGTCAGTTCCACTGGTCGTCCGCCAATGGTCATGTTGGCCAGCAATCCGCCCCGTCCGTGAATGGGGAAGATGTAGCCTTCTTCGAGACCAAAACGCTGGGCATCCATCATCATCCGCTGCATGCGTTTGAAATGCGGGTCCTGGGCGAACGCCGTCAGCGTTTCGCTCCAGCGGAACGGCCGTTGCGCTTGCGCAAGATAGCGAATGGCAGGGTCGATCAGCACGAATTTTTTCGTGATATAGACCTGCGGCCATTTTTCCGGCCAGCGTCCTGCAAGCACCAGCGACATGGGGTTTTGGTCAGGTTTGGGACTGCGCACTAGGCCGTAATAATCGAATTTATAAAATTCGAGGAGCTTCTCCAATTCCAGGATCAGCTCCTCGCGATTTCGGCATCCCTGAGATACAGCCAAAAACTGTATGAGATGATTGACACTCACACGCACCCCCTAGGTTCAGCACCAGACTGAACATTAACATTCTCTAATTATTATCAAACACTATTTCTTAAAATACACGTTAAGCTTATGTGTTTGTTAATTTGGCTACCTGAAATTTTACCCATAGCAAGCATGGCGAAAAAGAGAATTCCAAAACCTGACTTTGCACAACAAGTACGGGTCTGTATAGGCGGCGTTCAGGTTCGTCTCCTTAAAATATGGTGATACGATGCCTCAACCGGCCAATTCGAAGCCGATCAGGAGAAACTGACGCCATGTCCCTGTTACAAATTTACTGGCGAGCCTTGCAATATCTTGCCGCCTACCGTCTGAAGGTGAGCATCGTGGTGACGGCCAATATTATATTGGCGGTGATCACCATTGCCGAACCGATCCTGTTTGGTTGGATTATCGATGCAATTTCCAGTGGCAAGCCAGTCAAGGATATTCTGTTTCTCTGGGGCGGCTTTGGCATATTCAACACCATTGCCTTCGTGCTTGTCGCCCGCGAAGCCGATCGGCTGGCGCATGGCCGCCGGGCCAGTCTGCTGACCGAAGCCTTTGGCCGGATCATTTCCATGCCGCTGTCCTGGCATCACCAGCGCGGCACATCCAATGCGCTGCATACGCTGCTGCGTGCCAGCGAGACGCTGTTCGGCCTCTGGTTGGAATTCATGAGAACCCATCTGGCCACCGCGGTGGCGCTCGTGTTGCTGGTGCCGACAGCCTTTTCCATGGATGTGCGCCTCTCCCTGGTGCTGATCGTGCTTGGTCTGATCTATGTGGCGATCGGCAAGATGGTGATGGACAAGACCAAGGATGGACAGGCTTCCGTCGAGAGCCACTACCATACGGTGTTTTCCCATGTTAGTGACACGATCAGCAATGTCTCGGTGGTGCATAGCTATAATCGTATTCAGGCCGAAACTGCGGCGCTGAAAACCTTTACCAGCAAGCTGCTTGATGCTCAGTATCCGGTGCTCGACTGGTGGGCGATTGCCAGCGGCCTCAATCGCATTGCCTCTACCGCTTCAATGCTGATCATCCTGATTATCGGCACGATGCTGGTGCAGAGCGGCGAATTACGGGTCGGCGACGTTATCGCCTTTATCGGCTTTGCCAATTTGCTGATCGCCCGTCTCGACCAGATGCGCCAGTTTTCAACGCAGATCTTCGAGGCGCGCGCCAAGCTGGAAGATTTCTACGTGCTTGAGGATTCCGTGCAGGATCGTGATGAGCCGGCTGGCAATCGCGACCTGAAGTCTGTACGTGGCGATGTTGAATTCCGCCATGTCTCCTTCGATTTCGCCAATACCACCCAGGGTGTCAAGGACGTGTCCTTCACGGTCAAGGCCGGACAGACGATTGCCATCGTCGGTCCGACCGGTGCCGGTAAGACGACGTTGATCAACCTGCTGCAACGGGTGCATGAGCCGCAGCAGGGCCAGATCCTGATCGATGGCGCCGATATCTCCACCATTACCCGCCAGTCGCTGCGCAACTCGATTGCGACGGTGTTTCAGGATGCGGGCATTCTCAACCGGTCGATTGCCGATAACATTCGCATTGGGCGCGAAAATGCGACGGATGAGGACATCGTCAAGGCGGCCGAGGCTGCTGCGGCCACCGACTTCATCGAAAGCCGTTTGTCTGGCTTCGATACCGATGTTGGTGAGCGTGGCAACCGGCTGTCAGGCGGTGAACGGCAACGTATCGCCATCGCCCGTGCCATCCTGAAGGATGCGCCGATCCTGGTGCTGGACGAGGCAACCAGTGCGCTCGACGTGGAGACTGAAGAGCGGGTAAAATCCGCTATCGACCGGCTGCGCCAGAACCGCACGACATTTATCATCGCCCACCGGCTATCGACCGTGCGCGAAGCCGATCAGGTTCTGTTCCTCGACCATGGCCGTATCGTCGAAATGGGTGGCTATGACGAATTGAGCGCCAAGGGTGGCCGTTTCGCAGCCTTGCTGCATACCAGCGGTCTGCTAAACGATGACGACAAGGCAGTGGTTAAGGCCGGATAATTCAATTAATCTAGCTGGTGAAAAGGCGCGGTTCCGAAGGGAGCCGCGCCTTTTGTCTGCCCGTGTTCGCCCTCAACGAGGGCGTTTTTGTTATCTTGGACGACCCTATTCCGGCTTTAGCCGGCTCTCAGCCAGCTCTACCCAGAATGCCGTGCCGGTTGGAATGATATCATCGTTGAAATCATAGCGTGGATGATGAAGCGGCGGGTCGTTTTCGGTGCGTTTGGTCCCGAGGAAGAAGTAGGTGCCGGGCTTTTCCTGGAGCATATAGGCGAAATCCTCGCCGCCCATGGTCGGTCGCGGCATATCGAAAACCTTGCCTTCCCCGGCAAAGCGCCTGGCAAGGTCCCGCACGTAATCGGTTTCCGTCTTATGATTGACGGTGGCCGGATAGCCCCGCTCATAGTCGATCTCCACGGTCATGCCGTAGCTTGCCGCCTGCCCCTCGGCAATGGCCCGAACGCGGCTTTCCAGTTCATCGCGCACATGATCGTCGAAGCTGCGGATGGTCAGGACCATCTCCGCCCGCTCCGGTATCACATTGCTGGCGGCACCGGCATGAAAGCCACCAACGGTGACGACGACCGGATCGAGCGGGTGGATATTGCGCGAGGCAATGGTTTGCAGCGCCATGATAATGCTGGCACCTGCCACGATCGGATCGCTGGCGCTTTGCGGCTCGGCACCGTGGCCGCCCCGGCCGATGACGGTGATCTTGCATTCATCCACCGAAGCCATAATTGGCCCTTCCCGGAAGGCGAAATGGCCGAATGCAATGCCGGGGTCGTTATGCAGGCCAAACACCGCATCGCAGGGGAAGCGCTCGAACAACCCGTCTTCGATCATCAACCGTGCGCCGCCGAAATTTTCTTCCGCTGGCTGGAAAATCAGATGGACGATGCCATCGAAATTGCGGCGCTCGGCCAGAATACCGGCGGCACCGAGCAGCATCGCCGTGTGACCGTCATGGCCGCAGGCATGCATGAGGCCGGGAGTGAGGCTTGCATAATCGAGGCCGGTTTCCTCGGTGATCGGCAGGGCATCGAAATCCGCGCGTAGACCGATGGAACGCTGACTTGTCCCATTGCGCAGCGTGGCGACAATGCCGGTGCGGGCCAGGCCCCTGGTCACCTCGTAGCCCATGGCTTCCAGTTTTCCCGCCACATAATCGGAGGTGTGAAACTCTGAAAGTCCCAGTTCCGGGTGCTGATGCAGGTAGCGCCTGATCTCGACGACATCTTTCATGGCATTGGAGAAAAAGAGAGACATAGTTAACCTAAAATGTGGATGGTCTGTTTCCGATTCGTAAGCTCCGCCTCGGGCAGAGGATCTTGGATTTGTTCTCGCTGGATTTATAGAGGGAGACCCTAACACCCGTTCAGCTTCGGTTCAAACTGAGCATTGCAGGGTGGCAGACTAGGATGAACAGTCGTGCCGACAATACTGTCTGGACGACATCAACTGCAAAAGACAGGCAGATGGATGAGCCCAAACGAAGGAAGTGGTTATCGCCGTGAAACTCTGTTTAGAGCATGTCCACTCGTCTTACTGCCAGATTACCCGGCCTGACCAAGCCTTTTTTAAAGGCGCGTGTCATGGCCGCATTGATTTTCCCGCAGCCGCGGGCCTTTCCCTAGGCCCGGTTGCGCATATGTAAGTGCTGCATCCACCCCAATGCGGCAGATTTCACTCTTGCTGGTAACAGATTCGAAAACATGTCCCCATCTATGACGCCATCCACAGCGCCACGCGATACAGAAACCCGCAATATCGATCATAACGATTCGATCCGGGCTACTTATCTGACAATCGATGAGTTGCAGGAGAAATCCAAGGCGCTCGCCACTTCGGTGATGAGCACGCTTCCGGGTTTCTTCGATTTCGATTTCTTCGCCCGGCATAAGGAAAACGAGCGGGAAATCCTGCGCGTCTATCGCACCACTGCCGCCGATGTCGAGGCGGGAGCGACGATTACGCCCGCTGCCGAATGGCTGCTGGACAATCACTACATTATCGAAGAAGCGATCCAGGAAGTCCGCCGCGACTTTCCCAAGAAATTCTATCGGCAATTGCCGACCGTCAAGGTCGGCGACCGGATCATTCCCCGCGTCATGGCGCTGGCCTGGCTCTATGTGGCTCATACTCATTCCACAGTGACGCGCGAAAGCATGACGGCGCTGGCGGAAGGCTATCAGTCCGAGCATTCGCTTGAAATCGGCGAATTGTGGGCCCTTCCCTCCATGGTGCGCTTCGTGCTGGTGGAAAACCTGCGGCGCATTTCGACCCGGGTGGAAAAATCCCGGCAGATGCGGCGCAAGGCCAATGAAGCCGCCGATGAAATCGTCCGGCTGAATGATGAGGCCGCCTGCCGCGAATATTTGAAGCAGCTGGAATCGCTTGCCGACGACAATACATTCGCGACGCAGTTTCTGTATCGCCTGCGCAACGGTTCGCAGACATCTGCGGTTGCCGTCAGCTGGCTGGAGAAGCGGTTGGAGGCCAATGGCCGCACCACCGAAGAGGCGATGGCCGCCGAGCATAACCGGCTTTCGTCCGGCAATGTCAGCATGGGCAGCATTATCAAGGGGCTGCGCACCATCGACGATACCGAATGGTCTGTCTGGGTCGAAGAGGTCAGCCATGTCGACAAGATCCTGCGCAGCCACAGCGATTATGAAGCGCTGGATTTCGGTTCGCGCAACAGCTACCGCAACACGATTGAAAAGTTGGCGCGCCGTTCCGACAAGAGCGAGCTGGAGATAGCCCAGATCGCCATCGATCTGTCGAAGGCCGCCGCCTCGACCGGTGATCTCTCCGATGCGCCGTCCAATGTCGGCAGCGTGTTGGTGGGGGCGCAGAAGGAGGCGCTGGAGCGCGCGGTCGGATACCGCGTGCCTGCACATATTGCCGTCACCCGCAGCTTCAAGCGGTTGCATTGGCTGGCCATCGCCCTGCCCGTTCTGGCGCTGACGGCATTGGCGCTGGCGCTTGTTGCCTGGTACCTGTCTTACGCTGGCCTGTCGGTGCCGCTGATCACGCTTCTTGTCGTGCTGTTTGCCCTGCCGGCATCTGAAGGCGCGACCGGCCTGTTCAACACGCTGTCCACCTTTGTGCTGAAGCCGGCCCGTCTGGTCGGCTATGAGTTCAAGGAAGGCATTCCAGACGATGCTCGCACGCTGGTTGCCGTTCCCTGCATGATCTCCAAGCGTGACCATGTCGATGAACTGGTGCGCAATCTGGAAGTCCATTACCTGACCAATCCGCGTGGAGAAGTCTATTTCGCGTTACTCAGCGACTGGCCGGATGCCAAGGTCGAGGAGACCGAAGCCGATCTCGAGGTGCTGGAATATGCCAAGCGGGAAATGGCTGCGCTGAACGCCCGCTACAACGAAGATGGCAAGACCCGCTTCTATTTCCTGCATCGCCGCCGTCTGTTCAATCCCCAGGAAGACTGCTGGATGGGGTGGGAGCGCAAGCGCGGCAAGCTGCATGAACTGAACATGCTTTTGCGTGGCGACAAGGATACATCCTACCTGCCGGGCGCTAATACGGTGCCTGATGGTGTGCAATATGTGATGACGCTGGATGCCGACACCCGGCTGATGCGCGATGCCGTGACCAAGATGGTTGGCAAGATGTATCATCCGATCAATCGGCCCGTGCATGACCCGGAAACCGGTCGTGTGATCAGCGGGTATGGGATTCTCCAGCCGCGTGTCACTCCCTCGCTGACAACAGGCAAGGACGCCTCGGTGTTCCAGCGGGTGTTTTCGATCAATCGCGGTCTCGATCCTTACGTCTTCACCGTATCTGATGTCTATCAGGACATTACCGGCGAAGGCAGCTTCACCGGTAAGGGCCTTTACCATGTCGACGCTTTCGAGCGGGCCATCAAGGGCCAGATCGACGAGAATACCGTCCTTAGCCACGACCTGCTGGAAGGCTCGTTTGCCCGCTGCGCGCTGGTGACAGATGTCGAGCTGGTCGAGGATTTCCCGACCCGTTACGAAGTGGAAATTTCCCGCCAGCATCGCTGGGCGCGGGGCGACTGGCAGTTGCTGCCCTACATCCTCGATCCAAAGCGTGGCATTACCTCGCTTGGCCGCTGGAAAATGGTCGATAACCTGCGTCGGTCGCTGACCCCGATTGCCTGGTTCGCCGCGTCTGTCATCGGCTGGTTCGCCATGAGCCCGATCGACACGCTGATCTGGCAATTGCTGCTGATCTTCTCGCTGTTCGTTGCGCCGACAATCTCTCTGATCAATGCGCTGGTGCCACGTCAGACGGATATCGTGCCGAGCGCACACTTCCAGTCGCTCTGGGCCGATTTGCGCGGCGCCAATGCGCAAGTGGCACTTCGTATCGTCTTCATCGCCGATATGGCCTGCATGATGGCCGATGCCATCGTGCGCTCGATGTATCGTCTGCTGGTCAGCCGCAAGCTGCTGCTGGAATGGCGCACCGCCGCCAGCATCCAGTCGGTGGCGCAAGGCAGTATTCCGACCTATTACCGCACGATGCGCTATGCACCGACGCTGGCCATCATCGCCTTCGGCCTGTCGACCTATGAAGCCGGCTACGGCGCGCTGATCGGCCTACCCTTCACGCTGATGTGGGTGCTGTCGCCGCTGGTCGCCTGGTATGTCAGCCAGTCTGCCGAAACGGAAGACCGGCTGCTGGTGCCGGAAGAAACCGTCATCGAACTGCGCCGCATCGCGCGCCGTACCTGGCGCTATTACGAGACCTTCGCCAATGCGGGCGAACACTTCCTGCCGCCGGACAATTTCCAGGAAACGCCGGAGCCGGTGGTAGCCCGCCGCACCTCGCCGACCAATATCGGCGTCTACCTTCTGTCGATTGTCTCGGCCCGTCACTTCGGCTGGCTCGGTTTCGAGCAGACCATCGAAAAGCTGGAACAGACCATCGGCACCGTCGAGAAGATGGACAAGTTCCGGGGCCATCTTTACAACTGGTATCATACCGATACGCTGAAATCGCTCGGCAACCGTTATATTTCGGCGGTTGATAGCGGCAATCTTGCTGGCCATCTGATTGCGATTTCGTCGGCTTGCCGCCATTGGGCCGAAGCCCCGTCTGCCCATCTCCAGGGCAGCCTGGACGGGATCGGCGATGTCGGTGGCATCCTGATGGAAGCGTTGAAGGAACTGCCTGACGACCGCAAGACTGTACGGCCGTTGCGCACCCGCCTCTATGAGCGGATCATCGGCTTCAACAATGCGCTAGCCTCGGTCAAGCGCGAGCATGAATTCGCCTCGATCCGGGTGATCAACCTCGCGGTCTTGGCGCGCGACATCCAGAAGCTGGCGGCCAATCTTCACCACGAACTGCGCTCCGACAAGAGCACGGACCTGCTGCGTTGGAGTGAGGCGCTGGTGGCGGTCTGCGAATCGCATATCGCCGATAGCGCCTTCGACCTCTCCAACATCGAGCCACTGCGCCAGCGTTTGGCCAGCCTGCGCGACCGCAGCCGCGACCTCGCCTTCTCGATGGATTTCGCCTTCCTGTTCCGTAAGGAACGGCGTCTGCTGTCCATCGGTTACCGCGTCGAAACCATGGAACTGGATGAGGCCTGCTACGACCTTCTGGCCTCTGAAGCTCGTTTGACCTCGCTGTTTGCCATTGCCAAGGGCGATCTGCCCACCGAGCATTGGTACAAGCTTGGCCGTCAGGTCGTGCCGATTGGCTCGCGTGCAGCACTGGTCTCCTGGTCCGGTTCGATGTTCGAATACCTGATGCCGCCGCTGGTCATGCAGGAACGGCAGGGTGGTATTCTGAACCAGACGAACAACCTGATCGTCAAGGAACAGATGAACCACGGCAAGCGCCTCAATATCCCCTGGGGTATTTCGGAAGCGGCCTTCAATGCCCGCGACCATGCGCTCGCCTATCAATATACCAATTTCGGCGTACCTACCCTTGGCCTGAAGCGTGGCCTCGGCCAGAACGCGGTGATCGCGCCCTATGCGTCGATTCTCGCCAGTCAGTACGATCCGAAGGCAGCGGCTGAAAACCTGAAAAAGCTCCGGGCGCTTGGCGCGCTTGGTGCCTATGGTTTCCATGACGCTGTCGATTTCACCCCGACCCGTGTGCCGAAGGGCAAGACCTGCGCGGTCGTCTACAATTACTATGCCCACCATCACGGCATGTCGATTGCGGCGATTGCCAACGTCACCTTCAACGGCTTGTTGCGCGAACTCTTCCACGCCGATCCGGTGATCGAGGCGGCAGAACTGCTGTTGCAGGAAAAGGCACCGCGCGAAATCCCTGTGATGAGCGCCAAATACGAGCCGCAGACCCCCGGCAAGGGCCAGGCCGACTTGCTGCGTCCGGAAATCCGCACCATTACCGATCCGCTCTCCAAGGACCGCGAACTGGTTCTGCTGTCGAACGGCCATTATTCGGTGATGCTGACGGCCACCGGTTCCGGCTTCTCGCGCTGGAATGGCCTGTCCGTTTCCCGCTGGAAGGCCGATCCGACCGAAGACCGCAACGGCACCTTCATCTTCTTGCGCGATACGGCGTCGGGCGAATGGTGGTCAACGACCGCTGCGCCGCGCCGTGCGGCTGAAGAAAAGACCCGCGTCGTCTTCAGCGATGACAAGGCCGAATTTACGAAGTCCGTGGGTGATATCACTTCGACTGTCGAATGCGTTGTCGCCACAGAGCATGACGCCGAAGGCCGTCGTGTCACCCTGCTCAACACCGGCACCGAGGATCGCTTCATCGAAGTGACCTCCTATATGGAGCCAGTTCTGTCGAGCGACGACAACGACAACGCCCATCCTGTCTTCTCGCGGATGTTCGTGAAAACCGAACTGGGCCGCAAGGGCGACGTGATCCGCATCGAACGCAACAAGCGCTCGCCGAGCGATCCGGATATCTGCGTGGCGCATCTGGTCTCCGATACATCGGGACCGGGCCGCAATACCGAATTCGAGACTGACCGGTACAAGTTCATCGGTCGTGGCCGCACGCTGGCCGAGGCTGCGGCCTTCGATCCGAATGCGGTTCTGTCCGGTTCGGACGGGTTTACGCTCGATCCAATCGCCAGCTTCCGCCGCGTGTTGCGCGTTCCCGCCGGCAAAAAGGTCAGCGTGGTCTATTGGACCATCGCCGCCCCGAGCCGTCAGGAAGTGGATGTGGCCATTGAGCGCTATCGTCATCCCGATGCGTTCAACCATGAAATGCTGCATGCCTGGACCCGTACCCAGGTCGAGATGCGCCATATCGGCATCACCTCGCAGCAGGCTGCCGCCTTCCAGCAGCTCGGTCGCTACCTGGTCTATCCCGACATGCATCTGCGGGCCGATCCGGAAACCGTGCGCGCCGGTCTTGCCTCGCAATCGGCGCTGTGGCCAAACTCGATCTCCGGCGATTATCCGATCTTTGCGGTGCGCATCAATGACGAGATGGACACCGAAGTGGTCCGCGAAGCCCTGAGCGCCCAGGATTATCTGCAACGCCATGGCGTCGTCACCGATGTCGTGATCCTTAACGAGCGGGCTGCATCCTATGCGCAGGATATGCAGCATGCTCTGGAACAGTTGGCTGAGGGCATGCGCACCAAGCAGGCCGAAGGCGGCCAGCAACATGTGTTTGCGGTGCGTCGCGACCTCATGGACGAGAGCGGCTGGAATGCCGTGCTTGCCGCCGCCCGCGTCGTGCTCCATGCCCGCAATGGCAAGATCACCGATCAGGTGACCCATGCCGCCGAGCTGTTTGCAGCGCCGCGCGGTGTGGATGCCATTGATGCCGACTGGTATCCGCCGGTGCCGGTCATGGCTGGCCGTGCCGATCATGGTGCGCCTGCAATCGATGGCAGCGATCTGGAATTCTGGAACGGCTATGGCGGCTTTGCCGCCGACGGTGCCGAATATGTGGTGCGGCTTGGCCCCGGCCAATCGACACCGCAGCCGTGGATCAACGTGATCTCCAACGACAATTTCGGCTTCCATATCGCAGCCGAAGGCTCGGGCTTCACCTGGAGCCGCAATTCGCGCGACTATCAGCTGACGCCATGGTCGAACGATGCTGTTACCAACCGCACGGGCGAGGCCTTTTATGTGGCCGATCTCGACAGCGGTGAGGTGGTCAGCCCGATTTCGGCAGCCAGCAACCGTCAGGATGTGGTGTATGAAACCCGTCACGGTCTTGGCTATTCGGTGTTCTCGACCGAGGCCGCCGGTCTCGCCGTCGAACTGACGGTCACAGTCGATCAGGTCGAGCCTGTCCGCTTTACCCGGCTTACGATCCGCAATACCGGCGACAGTGCTCGTCGTCTGCGCAGCTACGGTTATGTCGAATGGATTCTCGGCAACAATCCGCAGAAGACGGCTGCCTTCGTGCTGCCGTCCCACGATGCGGAAACCGGGGCGCTGATGGCGACCAACCCCTATAGCATCGACTATTCGGGTCGCTTCGCCTTCCTGACCGCCGTGGAAACGGCGACGGGCTTTGCATCCAGCCGCCGCGAATTCATCGGTCGGCATGGCGATATCAAGATGCCACAGGCCGTGGCCAAGGGCTCGCCACTGTCCGGCTCCATCGATCCGGAAGGCGATCCGTGCGCGGCACTGGCCTTCGACATCACCTTGCAGCCGGGCGAAGAAGCCTCGGTCACCTTCCTGCTGGGCGATGCCGAGAGCATGGAACAGGCCCGCAGCGTGATTGCGGCTGCCAAAGCCAAGGGCTTTGACGGCGCACTGGCCGAGGCCAAGTCCTTCTGGGGTGATTTCACCGGCCATATCAAGGTGAAGACCGGCGACAAGGCCTTTGACCATATGGTCAATCACTGGCTGCCCTATCAGACGCTGGCCTGCCGCATCAAGGCACGCGCCGGTTTCTATCAGGCATCGGGAGCCTATGGTTTCCGCGACCAGTTGCAGGATAGCCTTGCCTTCTTGCTCTACAGGCCGGAACTGGCCCGTGACCAGATCCTCAATGCTGCTTCACGTCAGTTTAAAGAAGGCGACGTGCAGCATTGGTGGTTGCCGCAGAACGGTGCTGGTATTCGCAGCACAATCTCCGATGACGTGGTCTGGCTGGCCTATGCTGTCCATTCCTATGTTACGGCCACCGGCGACAAGGCGATCCTGGATACAGACGTCAGCTTCCTCGATGGTCCGACGCTGGCACTCGGTCGCCACGACGCCTTCTTCAAGCCGGAGATTTCCGCTGAAAAGGCGCCGCTCTATGAACATGCGGCCCGGGCGCTCGATCTCGCCATCACTCGCACTGGCACCAACGGTCTGCCGCTGATCCTTGGCGGTGACTGGAACGACGGCATGAACCGGGTCGGCGTTGCCGGACGCGGCGAAAGCGTCTGGCTCGGCTGGTTCCTTGCCAATGCGTTGACGGTGTTCACGCCCTTTGCCGAGGAGCGCAAGGACAGCGCCCGCGTCAAGGCCTGGGCGAAATACCTGAAGAGCCTGAAGGCCGCGCTGGAAAAAGCGGGTTGGGATGGCGATCACTATCGCCGTGGCTATTTCGACGATGGCGATCCGTTGGGCTCCGATCAGTCGGACGAATGCCGGATTGATGCTATCGCCCAGTCCTGGTCGGTTCTGTCTGGCTTTGCCGAGCCGGAGCGTCAGCAGCAGGCCATGAACTCCGTGGTCGGACGGCTGATCGACGACGAAGTGGGGATCGTTCGTCTCTTCACTCCGCCGTTCGAAAAGAGCCGTCTGGACCCGGGCTATATCAAGTCCTATCCGCCGGGTGTGCGCGAAAACGGCGGTCAATATACCCATGCGGCGATCTGGACGGGTCTGGCTCTTTCCAAGCTTGGCCGCAATGACGAGGCCTGGAAAGTGTTCTCGATGCTGAACCCGGTTCATCATGCCGAGACCACGGATGAAGCCGATCGTTACCGTGTCGAGCCCTATGTCGTGGCAGCCGATGTCTATGGTGGTCCCGGCTATGAAGGACGCGGCGGCTGGACCTGGTATACGGGTTCGGCTGGCTGGCTCTACCGTTTCGCTCTGGAAGGCTTCCTTGGCATCCACCGTCAGGGTGAGGGCATCAGCCTGAAGCCTGCCCTGCCGTCCAGCCTTTCCTCCTATGAGGCAGAGGTCAGCATCGGCGGCAAGGCCGTGGCGATCACGGCAAGCCGCAAGGCCGATGGTTCCGGCTACGAGGTGACTGCCAACGGCACGGCCGTCACTGAAAAGGACGGAGCTTTCGCCATCAGCCTGTAGTGATCAGCTAACCTGACACGAAAAGCGGCTGGGAGTTTTCTCCCAGCCGCTGATCAAAGTATTGATGTTTCTTCTCAATGACGGCAAATGCGAGCTGCCGAGAGAAATTATGAGCGGCTTGTAAGGAGCTTTATTCCTGCCACGGTGAAAAAGACGCCCAAAGCTGTGTCAATCCAACGACGCGCTCTGTCGTATAATGCCACAACGCGCTTGGTGGAGAAGGCGACAGCATATGCAGTATGCCCGACAACCGATAAAATCGTGGTTCCAATCACAATGATGAGCGCTGTGGACGTGGGTGCGGAATCCGCAAGACCAAGCGACATGATTGCAATCCACGTCAGGGCAGCTTTAGGGTTGGTCAACTGAATAGCCAAGCCGCGCAAAAAGAATACATACAGGTTCCCTGCGGTTAGGACGGAGAGGTCTATGTTTGGCTTTGCGGACGCCGCAGAGCGAAAAGCCTTGAACGCGAGCCAGAGAAGATACAAACCGCCAGCGATCTTGATGACCGTCAGTACAGATGCATAAGCGGTGATCAGCGCCGTCAGTCCGATCGCTGTCATAGACGCCCACAATAGAGATCCGGCTGAAATGCCGAGTGCTAAGGCAATGCCTGCTTTACGGTTTACGGACATTGAAGTGCCGATGACCGATAAAATATTGGGGCCGGGACTGAACATTCCGAGCGCAAAGGCCCCGAAAGCAAGTCCAATTTCAGGTAAATGCTCCATATTCTCTATCCTCCATCTCGTCAGCTCTTCCTGTCGGCAGGATAAGGCGTTGCCAGCAGCAGGACCAGCCCAACACCGAGAAAGATGACCAGGCTCGCCATGCCCGCCCTTGATGAACCAGTGGCGGTGGTGATCAGGGAAAACGACAGGGTTGCCATAAAGCTGGTGGCGCGGCCTGACAGCGCATAGATGCCGAAATAACGGCCTGCTTCCTCGGGTGCTATGCTGCGGGCAAGGTAGGAGCGGGACGAGGCCTGAACCGGGCCGAAGGCAAGGCCGATCAGGATGCCGTAGAGAATATAGACTTTTTCCGCCGCCGTGCCGAACAGGCTGCCGGTACTATCAGGCGAAAGCGGTATCAGGCCGAAGGCGGTAAAGCCGGGACCGGTGGAAATGATGCCGAAGGTGGCTGTCAAAAGCAGGATCAGGCTGATGATCACCATGGTTTTCGAGCCAAGCGCCGTATCCAACCGGCTTGCAAGGGCGCAACCGAAAATGGCGACGACATTGAGAATGATCCCGTAAATGCCGATTTCCATCGTCGACCAGCCAAACATGCCGGCGGCAAACACACCGCCGAGGATCAGCAGGCCGTTGACGCCGTCCTGATAGATCATCCGGGCAATGAGAAACCTGAGGATACCCGCCCGGTGCCGCACCTCGCGCAGTGTGGCCTTGAGGTCGGTAAGCCCGGCTCTCACGGCTTTTCCAAGCGGATCGCCCTTCTTTTGGTCGGGTGTGAAGAAGAACATTGGCAGGATGAATAGCAGATACCAGAGCGCTGAGACCGGCCCGGTGACGCGGGCATCCTCGCCCGTCGCGGCGTCCAGACCAAACAGCGGCGTGTTGCCCAAAATGGTCTTGCCGCTTTCAGGATTTGCGGCGACGAACAGCACGACGGCAATTAGCACGATCATGCCGCCGAGATAGCCGAGCCCCCAGGCCATGTTGGAAATCCGCCCAACATCCTTGGCACTCACCAGCCTCGGCATCATTGAATCGTTGAAGACGATGGAGAACTCGGCGGCGATCGAGGCAAGGCTGAACAGCACCAGCGGAAAGATCACTGGCGAGCCGGGAACAGCTTCCCAGAGCAGCAGAAGACAGGTGATCTTGATCACCGCAAAGAAGGCGATCCAGGGCTTGCGTGAGCCGCTGCGGTCGGCAATGGCACCCAGAACCGGAGAGAGCAGGGCGATCACCACCGAGGCGACGGTGGCGGCATTGCTCCACGCAGCCTGTGCGCTGACCGGATCGCTGGTGAAGCGGGAGACGAAATAGGGACCGAAAATAAAGGTCGTGACCACGGTGAAGAAGGGCTGGGCGGCCCAGTCGAACAGCATCCAGCCCCATATGCCGGATCTGCTGGCCTGCCTTGTCTGTGCATCTGATTGCATTGTCGTGCCTGTCGCCGCCGATGATCTCGGCGGCGACACTGGCATTATCTCATGACAGCTTCAATGGGCCTTCACGCAGCGCCTTGGGCGATGTCCGTCAGCAGGCTGGCGGCAACGGTCAAGCGCGACAGGCTCGGATCACCTTCCGTGAGCGCGATCAACTCGCTGCCCAATCTGTTGATCCGCAACGCATCCGCAGACCGCCAGACGGCAACCGGATCGCGGCTGTCCCCGTGCTGGGTCAGGGCCTGGACGATGATATTGCGTCGCGCCTTCAGCACCAGATCCAGGCTGCGCAGTCGGGCCAGGCTGTCGTAATGGTCGCTGGTCGGGATTTTTTCGACCGACGCCAGCAGCCTGCCGATCCGGAAGATTTCGCTGACCTTGTAATAGCCTTCCGTTGCCTTTTGCAGGCTGGCATCGGCCCGAAGTGCGACGGAAATCACCTCTGGGGTGACCGTCAGGCTCCACAATTCGGCGAGGTCCTCGGCCAGATCCTCCGGCACGCCAGCAGCGGTCATGGCGCTGGCCTCGGCACTGATCTGCGCTGAGAAATCGGCAGGCGTGACCGAGCGGCTGAAGCCCTTGAAGGATTTGATCGCGCTTTTCAACTTGCGCACCACATCCGACAGGTCACCGGCGGCCAATCGCGTATCAATGGCCAGTTTGGTGAAGACGCGGTAGACCGTGGCGACCCGCTGGTAGAGATCGTTCTGCGCTTCGCCGGAAATTTCCCCGTCCAGGGCGTCGATCCGGTCCCAATAGGCCCGCAGATCCAGCCCATCGCGGGTCAGAAGGGCGGCTCTGGCAATATCCTCCGCCGTACCGCCGGTCGCGTCGCTCATCCACGCCATGAAGCCTGGGCCGCCACGGTTGATGATGTGGTTGGCAAGCACAGTCGCAATGATTTCACGATGCAGCCGATGGGTGGCAATGTCATCGGCATAAGGCCGGCGCATTTTCTTCGGGAAGTAATTGCTGAGAATGCTGGCGCAATAGGGATCGTCAGGCAGGCTGGTTTCGACCAGATCGTCGAACAGCGAGATCTTGGCATAGGACAGAAGCACACCGATTTCAGGGCGTGTCAGAGATTGGCCGCCAGCATAGCGCTCGGCCAGTGCCACATCATCCGGCAGGGTTTCGACCTTGCGGTTCAGCCGGCCAGAAGCCTCCAATACGGTCATCAGTCGCGACAGCTCATCGCGATTGGCGCTGCCCTGGCGCGCCACCAGTGAAATCGCCAGGGATTGCAGATAGTTGTTGCGCAGCACCAGCTCGCCGACCTCTTCGGTCATCGAGGCCAGCAGTTTGTTGCGGGCCGGGAGATCGAGGCGTCCGGTGGAGAGCGCCGTTGACAGGGCAATCTTGATATTGACCTCGACGTCGGAGGAATTGACGCCCGCCGAATTGTCGATGGCGTCGGAATTGCACCGTCCGCCTTTCAACGAAAAGGCAATGCGACCCTTCTGGGTGACGCCGAGATTGGCACCTTCGCCGATCACCTTGGCGCCGACCTCATCCGCCGTAATGCGGATTGGGTCATTGGCGCGGTCGCCAACCTCTGCGTCGGTTTCCGACAGCGCCTTGATATAGGTGCCGATACCGCCGAACCACAGCAGATCGACCGGCGCCTTCAGGATAGCGGTCATGATTTCGAACGGTGTCGCCACTTTCTTGGCAAGGCCAATTGCCTCGGCGGCTTGCGGGGTCAAGGTGACGGATTTTTCAGTCCGCGAAATGATCATCCCGCCCTTGGACAGCAGGGCCTTGTCATAATCCTGCCAGCTTGAGCGGGCGAGCCCGAACATCCGCTTGCGTTCCTGGAAGGATTTTTCCATGTCCGGATCGGGGTCGATGAATATATCCCGGTGGTCGAAGGCACCGATCAGCCGGATCTTGCGTGACAGCAGCATGCCATTGCCGAACACGTCGCCCGACATGTCACCGACGCCTGCGACCGTGAAGGGCGTCTTCTGGATATCGACACCCATTTCGCGGAAATGCCGCTTGGCAGCTTCCCAGGCGCCGCGGGCGGTAATGCCCATTTTCTTGTGGTCATAGCCAGCGGAGCCGCCCGAGGCGAAGGCGTCGTCCAGCCAGAACCCGGCCTCGCGCGCCAAGCCGTTGGCCGTATCGGAAAAGGTTGCCGTGCCCTTGTCGGCGGCGACGACGAAATAGGGATCATCTCCATCTAGCCGCACCGTATCGGCGGGGGCGACGACCGCGCCATCCCTGATATTGTCGGTGATCGACAACAGCGTGCGGATATAGGTCATATAGGCTTCACGGCCCATCCGCAGGTAGTCTTCACGGTTGGCGGGGCTTGGCAATTGCCGGGGAAAGAAGCCGCCCTTGGCGCCAACAGGCACGATTACCGCATTCTTCACCTGCTGCGCCTTGACGAGGCCGAGCACTTCGGTGCGGTAATCCTGGGCGCGGTCCGACCAGCGCAAGCCGCCACGGGCGACCTTGCCGAAGCGCAGATGCACGCCCTCGACCTCAACCCCATAGACAAACATTTCTCGGAACGGACGCGGTTGCGGCAGGCCGTCCAATTGCTGCGGATCGAATTTGAAAGCCAGCATTGGCTTGACATTGCTGCTGCTGTTTTTCTGGGAAGAGGGGCTTTTCTGGAAATAATTGGTGCGAAGGGTCGAATCAACCGCGTTCTGGTAACGCCGCAAGATACGGTCCTCATCCAGGCTCGGTACGGAGGCGAGTGCCGTCTCGATGCCGTCGCGCAGATCCGCCAATTTGCGTGGACGCGATTTTTCAGAAAGCTTCGGATCGAAAGACTGGTGGAACAGGGTGAAGAGATCGGCGGTGATCTCAGGATATTTGTTCAGCGTTTCGGCAATATAGGTGAGGGAATAGACAAGACCCGCCTGGCGCAGATAGGCGGCATAGGCGCGCAGCACCGCCACTTCGCCGACATTCAGCCCAGTGCTCAACACCAGCCGGTTGAAGGCGTCGTTGTCGACCACGCCGTTGAAGACAGCGAGGAACGTCGCCTCCACACGGGCGCCATGTCGGGCAATGTCGAAATCCTGGCCAGCGCGAACCGCCAGCTCCATGTCATGCAGAACGACCAGCTGATCTTCGGTCTTGTTGGCGGTTTGGTCGGCTCCCTTGACCGTAATGTCGAAAGTTCGCTCGCTGACGACGCTGAAGCCAAGATTTTCCAGCAGCGGCACGCGCCGCGAGAGCGGCAGGTGATGACCGGCGTGGAACACTTTGAGATACAGCGTCTGGCCTTCCGCTGTCTGGCGATTGTGGAAGGCGATGGAGGCTTTCGCGCCGGACAGGCAGGTCTGGATATGGCTGAGATCGGCGACGGTCTCTTCCGGTGAAAACGCATCCTCAAAGGCGCGGCTGACGTCCAGTTTCGGCGATTTCGGTGGTGCAAGGCTGGCAAAGCGGTCATCCCATCGGGCGGTAATGGCCTTGACCGCTTCTTCCAGCTTGTTCTGGGCGATGCGCGGTGTCTTGCCTTCCGACCGGCCGATGATGAAATGCACCCGTGCCACGCCACCTTCCGGGAAAGCCGGATAATAAGCCGAGAGGCGGCCATCATAGACCTTGGTGAAATAGGCGCCGATCTTTTCGCGGACCAGCGAATTATATTCCTCGCGGGGTACGAAAACCAGCAATGAGACGAAACGGTCGAAATGGTCGATGCGTTGCAGCACGCGCACCCTTGGCCGCTCGCTCAGATCCATGATCTGCTCGCAGAAGCGCGAAAGCGTTTCGGTATCGATCTGGAACAGGTCATCGCGTGGATAGGATTCCAGCGTGTTCTGCAATATTCGTCCGGAATGGCTCAAAGGGTCGAAATTGAACTGGTCGGTGACCTTTTCGACCTTGGCGCGCAGCAGGGGAATGTGATTGACGGAATGGGTATAGGCGGTGGCTGTGAACAGGCCGACGACCCGCAACTCACCGACAACCTTGCCAGCGGCATCGAAGCGCTTGATGCCGATATAATCCATGTAGGCGCGGCGATGCACCACGGATTTGACATTGGCCTTGGTGACGATCAGGTCATCCGTCCCTTGAAGAAAGGCCAGGATTTCCGGCGTGGTCGTCACGGCATTACGGCCCTGGCGCAGTACCAAAACATCGGGATCGGAGAGGATGCCCAGTCCACGGCCCTTGTCGCGCTCCAACTTTGCATCGGCGCCTTCGCCGGAATAGAGATATTCGCGCATGCCGAGGAAGGTGAAATTATCGTCGCGCAGCCATTCCAGAAAGGCGGTGGCCTCGGCTCGTTCCGTCTTGCGTTTTACACTGGACTGCTCGGTCAATTCGGTTATGGCGCTGTCAAGCAGCGAGATCATCGGCTGCCAGTCACTGGCAACGGTGCCGACCTGGGAAACGACGGATTGTAGCCGTTCTGCAAGCCCCTTGGCTTGATCTTCGTTCAAGGGTGCCAGATGCAGTTGGATATAGCTGACCCGGTCACTGGCCTCGGTCTGGGTGTCGGCGAGTGCCCACTGGCCTTCCGCCTGGGCCAGAATCGGATGGATGGTGAGATGAATATCGCGAAACTGGCTCGTGACCTCGCCCATGATGGAATCATAGAGAAACGGCTTGTTGTGATCGACGATGGACAGCACGCTGAGGCTTGCACCATCGGCGGCGATGCCTTCGACAGGGGCAATGCGCACCTGCGCTCCCTTGCCCTGCCAGTTTTGCAGGTCCTGGCTGGCGCGAAGGGCCGCGGCGCGAAGCATGGCTGCGTCGTAATGCTGGAGATCGTCATCGCTGGCACGTCCGAACAGGGCGGCGGGGTCAATGATGCCGGGCTGGTTTTCTCCGGCTGTGGATCTGGCAAGCTCAAAGAGCTGGTCCCGTTTTACCCGTTTTGCTGCAACCACGACTTCCTCCAAGACATTTTGCTGCGGTATCATCATCACTGTGCACCACCAGTGGTTTCAGAATCATATCAGTGAGGGGATTTTGGGGTTCTACAAGCCGATTTTTTATGTTTTTTCATTTTCCTGAAGAAAAAATCCCCGAAAGCGGCTGAATTTTTGCCGAGAGCCATCAAAATTTGACAAAACGGCCTCAAAAGCGTCGAGTAGGATCACACGTTCACGAGGTTTCATCCGTTCATGTCCGAAAGTCCAGCCGGTGCCGTCATCGCCATTTCCAGCCATGTCATTCGCGGATCGGTTGGCAATCGCGCCGCCGTCTTCGCGCTTGAAAGTCTCGGTTTCCCGGTCTGGTCGATGCCAACAGTGGTTTTGCCCTGGCATCCGGGCCACGGTCCTTCCACCCGCATGAGCTTTCCCGACGATGTCTTCGATGCGGCCATCGATGACCTGATCCGGGCACCCTGGCTATCCGAGGTCAAGGCCGTGATGTCAGGCTATTTCGGTAGCGCACGCCAGCCGCTTGCGGTTGCCCGACTGGTTCAGGCGTTGAAGCAGCATAATCCCGATCTCGTTTACCTCTGCGACCCTGTCATCGGCGATCTGCAGGGCCTCTACGTGCCGGAGGCGACTGCGGTTGCGATCCGCGATCACCTGATCCCGCTGGCCGATATCGCCACGCCCAACCGCTATGAACTGGCCTGGATGGCCGGTGCCGGGCTGGAAACCAATGCCGCGATCATCGAGGCGGCCCTGTCGCTCGGGCCGTCGCTGATGGCCGTTACCTCCGCGGTGCCGATGATGACGGGCAGTATCGGCAATCTGCTGTTGTCGAACCGCAATGCGCTTCTGGCCGAACACCGGGCGATGGACGGGGTGCCGAACGGGTTGGGCGATCTGTTTTCGGCGCTGCTTCTGGCCAGGCTTCTCCAGAGCCATAGCGAGGAAAAGGCCCTGCAACTGGCGACAGCCAGCGTCTATGAAGTGCTGGCCCGCTCGTTGAAGCGTCAGAGTGACGAATTGACCCTGGAACAGGACCAATCGAGCCTGATGACACCGATGGCGCTGGTGCAGATTCGCAGGCTGCTGCATCCGGCCAGCCGACCGGTTCGCTCATGACGTGTGAAGGCGGCGGGTACTGGTGGTTTTCCTTGCTTGTCAACCGTGCTGCGGCGCGATAATCCAAAGCCATGACAGATTTTCCAGCTTCCCTTCTCGCCGGTTACAGCAACTTCATGAACGGCCGCTACAGCGACGAGCGGGACCGGTATCGGGCCTTGGCCGAGCAGGGCCAGAACCCCAAAACCATGGTCGTCGCCTGTTGCGATTCCCGATCGGCTCCTGAAACCATCTTCGACTGTGGTCCGGGTGAATTGTTCGTGGTGCGCAATGTCGCCAATATGGTGCCGCCCTATGAGCCGGATGGCCAGTATCACTCAACCTCTGCGGCGCTTGAATTTGCTGTCCAGGCATTGAAGGTCGAGAACATTATCGTCATGGGCCATGGGCGCTGCGGTGGTATCCGCGCTGCATTGGACCCGGATTCCGAGCCGCTGTCTCCTGGCGATTTCATCGGAAAATGGATGAACCTGATCAAGCCCGCCGCCGAGCAGATCCAGAATGCCTCTGTGATGACCGATGCTGAGCGCCAGACGGCCATGGAGCGGATCTCGATCCGCAACTCCATTGAAAACCTGCGCACCTTTCCCAATGTCCGGGCTTTGGAAGAGGAGGGCAAGCTGGCCATCCATGGTGCCTGGTTCGATATCTCCAACGGCGAATTATGGGTAATGGACCCCGACAGCCGTGATTTCCGGCGGTTGGACCCGTAATTTTGGTCGGAAAAATGTCGCCTAATGTCAATGTATTAAAGGCTTGAGAGCCTCTTCTATGCAACGGGATCGGATAAACCGGTCCCGTTGTTTGTTTGCAGTGGCGTAATTTATTACAGCGTCTTGAGATATTCGAGCAGTGCGACCTTGTCATTGTCGGACAAATCCGTGCCGAACTCATGGCCGCAGCGGCTGTTGCCGGAATTTCGCTGGCTGCAATCTGTGGTCTGCGTGATCGTATTCAAGCCGGTTTGCGTGGCGGCGATGCCGACGAGCTTCGGATCATAATCGGCGCCGACAGCGAATTTCTGTGGTCTCTGGGCGGTCGATTTCAGCAGATCGGCAAGGGTTGGAATCGAACCGTTGTGCAGATAAGGCGCCGTCGCCCAAATGCCGTAGAGAACCCGGGACTCGTATTTGAATTCGGTGGTCGGAGAATTCGACGAATCCGGTGCCTGACCAGCTGTGCTTCCGGTCGCTTTGAGCGCTGCATTTGCCCTTGCGGTGGAGATTCTTGCCTGCACCGCAGCCAATGTCTGACCCTGCGAGCGCGGGAAGGCATTCTTCAATTCCCTGAGATCCGAGGACAGGTTGAGCTCTGGCAGCTTCGATTCGAACGCATCGTCGATGGCGCTCTGCAACAACGGAAATTTCAGGTCGCGCAGATCGAAAATGCTCTCGGCATAATGCTGTAGAATGCTGCCTTCGACCGCAACGGTCAGAATATCGATGGACGGTGAGGTTGCGGCGAGTTTGTCGTTGGCGAAGGGAATGCGGGCGCCGGTCATCACACCGGGTGATGCTGTCCAGTTCATGACATTATATTCACGGCTGTCAGTTCCGACATCCACAAGGGGCGTGGCCCAGGTGGCATTACCGAGCGAGGGCGTGCCGGGCTTCTGGCCATGGCAATCGAAACAACTGCTGCCACTTCCATTGGTACCGCGCCAGGTGTTGAAAAGTGTTTCGCCTTTGCTGGCGAGCGTCGCATCGACGGAAAAGGGGTATTTGGGAGGCCCCATCTGCTTGATCAGATCCTCCAAAGTGCTGAGCCCATCAAAGTTGAGGGAGTTACCCTTCAAATAATCATAGCCGAGCAGCGACCATTTTTCCTTGGTGGGTTCGAAAACACCGAACACCCCATAGACTTCACCCACGTTGCGCGCCAGGCCCAGAATATCGCTGCCATTGGCGGCAAAGCCTGGCCATTGGGTCCGGTCCTGGATGGCGGCATTCCACAGGAAAGGATAACGGACCGGGGCATCGGCGGGTTGGATATTGTCTTCTATCAACCGTGATGGCGGCGGACCGAGATCAAGGCCCGTGAGCCGGTTGAAGATCATCCCCACTGCGTCCAGTCGGCCAACACCCCAACTCTCATGGGGGACGCCCTTGCTGACGATAGCATGGTAGCGTTGTGCCCAAAGCGTAAAATCCACCTGCAATTGCGCGCGGCTGCTAGGATCTTGATAGTCCGTTCCCAGCACCGTCTTGGCAAAACGATCAAAGGCGGCGGGATCGACGACGAGTTTCTGGGTGGATGCATCCAGATCCAGCAGGAAGCTATGGAAATCCGAGAGGGCTGGCCCGCCATCAATGCGGTAGCGGATGTTGGAAACGGCGATTTCCCGCGTGTGGCAGGCGGCGCAAGTCATGCCCACCTCCTTGCGGGAATCCGGGCCCGTCACAGTAAAACCAACCGGAAGCCCGTTATTGGGGCCATCCATTGTCAGATAGCCATATCGCGCCAGATTATCGGCGAGAAACGGCGTGCCGTCCGGCAAGGTGAGCGCCTGCATCCAGGAAAGCGGCATCAGGCGCGATCCCTGGTCCTGGGTGTAATAGATCGCTCGATCCATGGCGGACCAATTCTTACCCTGATCCGTATAGACAAGGCTCTGGGCGCTGGCCGAGCCAGCGATAAGACAGAGTATTGCGGCAAGTGATGATGCGACTTTGATATTTTTCACGAAGCCCCCCTCGATCATATCAACCTAAGTTTGAAATTTAGAGGGTATTAATGCACGCAATAACTGATATTGCAACCAATAAGATAATATCAAATTAGTACACTTCTAAGCAAAAAGGCGGTGCATTTTTCAATGCTCCGCCCTTCATTCATGAATTGTTGTAATCTATAGAAACGAATCGAAAACCATGCCGGTTTTCTCCATCGTGCGATAGGTCTCAGGGAGCGTCGATCTGCTTGCCGATATAGGCAATCGCTTGTTGGTAGACCGTTGCTGCATTCCAGCCGCCGATGGCGGAGAAATTCGGCTCGCCCGGCTGATAGCCAAGGCCTGGCTGCCAGCCATGGCCTTTCAGGAAATTAGCCGTAGACGATAGGGCATCGGCGCGGGAATGGATGAGGTCAATATGGCGGTCGCCGTCGCCATCGACGCCGTAGAGCGTGACGTTTTTCGGCAGGAACTGCGTCTGGCCGATTTCGCCATGGGCAGCACCTCGGGAGTTTACGTCCAGATCGCCATCGGCCACCAGCTTCAAGGCGGCGTAAAGCTGCTCACGGAAATAATCGCTGCGGCGGCAATCGTAGGTCAGGGTCGAGACTGCGGACAGCGTGTGTTCGTTGCCCATGTAGCTGCCAAACCCGGTTTCCATGCCCCAGATGGCGATGATCGGGCCAGCTGGAACACCGAAACGCCGCTCGATGCTGGCGAAAAGTGGTGCATTGGCTCTTTTCATCGACTTACCGCGGCTGATGATGGTTTGCCCACCGCGCTTTTTCATGAATTCATCGAAGGAGAGCTTGAAGCTCTTCTGGCCGCGATCGGCCCGGATGGTCGGGACATTGTAGCGGACATTGGCAAAGGAGCGGTCGAGAACCGATTGGCTGATGCCACGGCCCGCTGCTTCCTGCTTGAAGCCTTCCACCCATTGTTCGAAACCGGCGGACGTATTGCCGCATTGGGCGGCATTTGCAGCCTGTGCTGTCGCCATTGTGGCGAGAGCCGTGAAAGCTAAGGCAAAAAACGTCCTGGTTCGCATCGATACCTCGTCTGGAAAAGGGAAGGGGGGCAGTCGTCTTTCGGCTGCATCCGGCTTATCTGCATTCAAGTCGGGCAAGGCAAAACGGCTGAGCGCGATTGCGTCCAGCCGTTGCCGAAATCCCGTCTTAGGCTGCCAGGGCCTTTGGCTTGATCAGGCCGCGATTGACCAGCAATTCCGCGATCTGCACGGCATTGAGAGCCGCGCCCTTGCGCAGATTGTCGGAAACAACCCAGATATTCAGGCCGTTTTCTACCGTGGCGTCCTCGCGAATCCGGGAAATATAGGTGGCATCTTCGCCAGCGCATTCGACGGGGGTGATGTAGCCGCCGTCTTCATGCTTGTCGATCACCAGGCAACCGGGTGCTTCGCGCAGGATGTCGCGGGCCTGGTCGGGAGAAATTTCCCGCTCGAACTCGATATTGACCGATTCCGAATGACCGATGAAGACCGGAACGCGCACCGCTGTGCAGGTCACGCGGATCTTCGGATCGAGCATCTTCTTGGTTTCGGCCAGCACCTTCCACTCTTCCTTGGTATAGCCATCTTCCATGAAACTATCGATATGGGGGATGACGTTGAAGGCGATCCGCTTGGTGAACTTCTTGGATTCGACCGGATCGGCGACGAAAACGGCGCGGGTCTGGGTGAACAGCTCGTCCATCCCTTCCTTGCCGGCACCGGATACCGACTGATAGGTGGAAATCACGACGCGCTTGATGGTGGCGAAATCATGCAGCGGCTTCAAGGCCACGACGAGCTGAGCCGTCGAGCAATTGGGATTGGCAATGATATTGCGGTTCTTGAAGGCGGTGATGGCATCCGGGTTTACTTCCGGCACGATCAGCGGCACATCCGAATCGTAGCGCCAGGCCGAGGAGTTATCGATGACCACGCAGCCCTGGGCACCGATCTTCGGCGACCACTTCTGTGAAATCGTGCCGCCCGCCGACATCAGGCAAAGATCGGTATCGGAAAAATTATAGTTCTCCAGGTTTTGAACCTTCAGAACCTTGTCGCCATAAGACACTTCCGTGCCTTGCGAACGGGACGAGGCAAGAGCCACGACTTCGCTGACCGGAAAACCGCGTTCGACGAGAATATTGAGAATTTCGCGACCGACATTGCCGGTGGCGCCTACGACTGCAACTTTGAAACCCATTTTCCTGCTCTCTTTCTGTCTCTCCTCGGTTCTTAGAGGGGGAAGGCGCGTGACCGCGTCTTCCTTGTCCCCGGCCGTGCCGGGGAGAGAGCGGAGGCCAGAGACGTCAGACGGTTTTGGTCGTCGTTTTGGCCTTGGTGGTTGAGGACATGGCAAACGCCATCATCGCCCGGGCAGAGCCTGCCGGTTCCAGATGATCAGCACTGTAAAAGCCGAGTGCGCGCATTCCATGATCCTTTCGCCCTTGCCTTTACCGGGTTTTGTGCCGGTGTCAAGAAATTCACGCTGCAAATAAGGCCCGCGTGCGTGCAAATTCCGGAACGGATTGTCCATTTGCATACCGAGGAACCGGCTATAACATTAGACGAAAGTCATAAGCCCAAAGCATGCCTCTCGATTTTCCCTGAATTCTGTCAGGCTGTCGGTAATTCGGAACCGCGAATTGAGCCTTGGAGGAAGGTGCGCGGTCATCGGAGAACTCGTTCTGGAGGAACAGCAATGGCAAATGCCGCAAGCCTGCATGCCGCGCCGCGCAGCATGACCAAGGAAGAGCGAAAGGTCATCTTCGCCTCTTCGCTCGGCACGGTTTTCGAGTGGTATGATTTTTATCTCTACGGTTCGCTGGCGATTTATATCGGCGCGACCTTCTTTTCCCAATATCCTGAAACCACCCGTAATATTTTCACGCTGCTGGCTTTTGCCGCCGGCTTTCTGGTGCGGCCTTTCGGTGCGCTGGTGTTTGGACGGCTGGGCGATCTGGTCGGGCGAAAATATACGTTTCTGGTGACGATCCTGATCATGGGCGCCTCGACCTTCCTGGTCGGCATTCTGCCTGGGTCGGCAACGATCGGCATCGCTGCCCCGATCATCCTGATCGTTCTGCGCATGTTGCAGGGCCTGGCGCTGGGCGGTGAATACGGTGGTGCTGCGACCTATGTGGCTGAACATGCCCCGCATGGCCGTCGCGGTTTCTATACGTCCTGGATCCAGACCACGGCAACGCTTGGCCTGTTCCTGTCGCTGCTGATCATTCTCGGCATCCAGACGGCCATGGGCAAGGAAGCCTTTGCTGCCTGGGGCTGGCGTATTCCTTTCCTTCTGTCGGTCATTCTGCTGGGGATTTCCGTCTGGATTCGCATGCAGATGAACGAATCGCCCGCCTTCAAGAAAATGAAGGAAGAGGGCACTCAGTCGAAAGCGCCGATTTCTGAAGCGTTCGGCCAGTGGAAAAATGCCAAGATCGCCATTCTTGCCCTGTTCGGCGCCGTCGCCGGCCAGGCAGTGGTCTGGTATTGCGGCCAGTTTTATGCGCTGTTCTTCCTGCAGAATGTTCTGAAGGTCGATCCACAGGCCGCCAATATCATGGTGGCAATCGCGCTGGCGTTCGGCACGCTGTTCTTCGTGGTCTTCGGCTGGCTTTCCGACAAGATCGGTCGCAAGCCGATCATCATGGCGGGGCTGCTTCTGGCCATGGTGACCTATTTCCCACTGTTCAAGGCGATGACCTGGGCTGGCAATCCGGCTCTGGCACAGGCGCAGGATACGTTGAAGGCAACGGTCACAGCCGATCCCAAGGATTGCAATTTCCAGTTCAATCCGACCGGCACGGCAAAATTCACCACCTCTTGCGATATAGCCACGGCGCTTCTGACCAAGAATTCCGTGCCGTATGAAGTGTTGCCCGGTCCGGCTGGCTCGGCTGCGACGGTAAAACTTGGCGATAGTCAGATCGAAAGCTACGATGCCGTCAAGGCTGGCGCCAATGCCAAGGGTCTGGATGCGGCCCTACAGAAAAAGATCAATGTCGCCCTGCAACAGAACGGCTATCCACTCGTTCGGGCGCCGGTTCAGGTCCCCGATAGCAAGCTCGACGGCTTTATCGCCGCCAATGCGGAACTGGGTCTGAGTGCTGACACTGTCCGCACAGGGGCCAATACCATGGTGCCCACGGCAAAGCTCGTCACCGACAAGTTGCTGACCCCGGAAGAGGCAACAGCTGCCGGTTCTCCTGAAATGGCGGTCTATACCGTTGCCAATGGCGGTGCATTCAGGATGGTGGCGGACCCCGCCCAAGTCAAATGGGTGCCGCTGATTGCCGTGCTGACGGTGCTGGTGATCTATGTCACGATGGTCTACGGACCGATTGCCGCGATGCTGGTGGAAATGTTCCCGACCCGCATTCGCTATACCGGCATGTCGCTTCCCTATCATATCGGCAATGGCTGGTTCGGCGGCCTGCTGCCAGCAACGGCCTTCGCGATGAGCGCGGCCAAGGGCGATATCTATTACGGCCTCTGGTATCCGATCATCATCGCCGGGATGTCCTTCATCATCGGTATGATCTTCCTGAAGGAAACCAAGAATAACGATATCGACGGTTAATCCCTCCCCATCACACGTCAAGGCGCCCGGAAATCACTTTCCGGGCGCCTTTCTTATGCTGCAAAATCAGGCAGCAGCCGCAGACAAGGACGGCGCCGGTTCCTGTTGAGGTGTCGGGGCCTTGTGCGGCATGTCATATCCCTGGCCGCTATCCCCGATCAGTTTTTGTCGCAGAACGAGATTGCCATCGGAGGAAAGGCGGAAAACCAATCCGCGACGGGCAAAGCCAAGCGCTGCGATCCAGGCGAACCAGGCTCCAAACCCCAGACCGGCCACCACGTCGCTTGGGTAATGCGCACCGACCATCACTCTTGTCATGCCGAGCCAGAGGGCGGCGATGGCAAGGATCGGGCGATGGCGTGGAGCGATCAGGGCGGCTATCATCATGATTGCGCCGATGGTGGTGGCGTGGCCCGACGGAAAACTTTCAAATCGCGCCGAACCGGCAAAGGGGAGAAAGTCGAAGGCACCGGCATCGGAAAACTGATCGGGGCGAGCCCGACCGAAGGCCCGCTTGAGCAGGTTGGCGGCAATTCCGGAACCAGCGATCGACACGAAAGCATAGCTGCCGAGGGCGCTGATAAACAGCGCCCGGCATCGGTCCTCCGCCGTTCTGGCCAATCGCGATGCCGCCGCGGCCTCAAGGGCGATCAGGAAACTGACCAACAGACACCAGTCCGATTGGCCGATGCGGGTCAGAACAGTGGCAATCCGGTAAAAGACCGGGCAGGTCAGGCGGCCCGCATTGCCGATGGCGGTATCAAACAGCAGCGCCATCAACACAACCAGACTTGACCCCGCCAACAGACAAAGGCGTGTCCGGCAATCCGGCACACGTCGCCGGCCACTCTTGATCCTGGCAAGAATTGTCATCGCGACCCCCGTGCGCTGCGTCCCTTATCAGAGAACCAGCACATACAGCGGTATGTCTTCAGCTATGTGACACTGCACTCCTGTTCCAGCGCAAGCCTGCGTCTTGCGCCAGAAATCCTTATCAAGCCCGTCGATCAGTTCATCAGGGACTGGAATTCGGCGAGGATTGCATCGCCCATTTCAACAGTGCCGACCTGCTTGCAGCCGTCCGCCATGATGTCGCCGGTGCGAATGCCCTTGTCGAGCACGTTGGCAATGGCCTTTTCCAGCTTGTCGGCTTCATCGACCATGGCGAAGGAATAGCGAAGGCACATGGCAAACGAGGCGATCATCGCAATCGGGTTGGCAATGCCGCGACCGGCAATATCCGGTGCCGAGCCATGGACGGGTTCATACAGGGCCTTGCGCTTGCCGGTCTTGGCATCCGGTGCGCCAAGCGAGGCGGATGGCAGCATGCCGAGCGAGCCGGTCAGCATGGCCGCTACGTCCGACAGCATGTCGCCGAACAGATTGTCGGTGACGATGACGTCGAATTGCTTTGGTGCACGCACCAATTGCATGCCGCCGGCATCGGCCAGCATATGCTCCAGCTTGACGTCGGAGAACTTGGCCTTGTGCAGCGCTGTTACCACCTGGTTCCACAGCACGCCCGACTTCATCACATTGCGCTTTTCCATCGAGCAGACCGCATTGCGGCGGGTGCGGGCCAGTTCAAAGGCCACAGCAGAAATCCGCTCGATTTCGTAGGTGTCGTAGACCTGCGTGTCGATGGCGCGCTTCTGGCCATTGCCGATATCGGTAATGGTTTTCGGCTCACCGAAATAAACGCCGCCTGTCAGCTCGCGGATGATCAGGATGTCGAGGCCTTCAACCAGTTCCGGCTTCAGCGAGGAAGCAGAGGCCAGCGCCGGATAGCAGATCGCCGGACGCAGGTTGGCGAACAGTTCGAGATCCTTTCGCAGCCGCAGCAGGCCGGCTTCCGGGCGTACGTCGTACTCGACGCCATCCCATTTCGGACCGCCGACAGCGCCGAACAGTACAGCATCCGCCGCCATCGCCTTGGCCATGTCAGCCTCGGAAATCGCTGCCCCATGGGCGTCGTAGGCGCAGCCGCCGACCAGACCTTCATCAGTCTCGAAGCCGGCACCCAGCGCGGAATTCATATAGGAAACGATCTTGCGAACTTCGTTCATGGCTTCAGGCCCAATGCCATCGCCAGGAAGAAGGAAGAGTTTGCGAACTGTCATGAGCCGACCTCGTTTGAAACAGGAGTGCGGCGGTTTTATCGGGCGATCAAGGGCAATTCAAGGACGCCAGCGCTGCTAACGGTACGGTTTGACCATGCTAGATGGCAAAGAAAAAGGCGGAACCTGCGTTCCGCCTTCGGTATGACTGCCGCGGGTTGTGACGAATGACTTCAGCTCAGGCCCAGGGGCGCGATGCGGTGTTGGATGTCTCGAACGAAGCAATCGCACCGGATTTTTCCATGGTGAGGCCAATGTCATCGAGGCCGTTCAGCATGCAATGACGCTTGAATTCGTCGATTTCGAAGCTGATGCTGCCACCATCCGGGCCGGTGATTTCCTGGCTTTCCAGATCCACGGTCACGACGGCATTAGAGCCGCGCTGGGCGTCATCCATCAGCTTTTCCAGGTTTTCCTGGCTGACGACGATCGGCAGGATGCCGTTCTTGAAACAGTTATTGTAGAAAATATCGGCAAAGCTGGTGGAGATCACGCAACGGATGCCGAAATCCAGCAAGGCCCAAGGCGCGTGTTCACGCGAGGAACCACAGCCGAAATTATCGCCAGCGACCAGGATCTTGGCGTTTTGATAGGCTGGTTTGTTGAGCACGAAATCCGGATTGATCGAGCCGTCCTGATGATAGCGGGCTTCGGCAAACAAGCCTGTTCCAAGGCCAGTGCGCTTGATCGTCTTCAGGTAATCCTTCGGAATGATCATATCCGTATCGATATTGACGACCGGCAGCGGTGCCGCGACCCCGGTGAGCTTCGTGAACTTTTCCATAGACGTTACCTTCACTGGACCTGAATGAGATTGGCTCTTCGCATAACCGAAAAGCCTGTCGATTTGAAGGAGAATCTTGGAGCCGCTTGCTTCATCGACGCATGGTCTCACGCGTGTACGGCGACCTATTACATATCGATAATGGTTCCGCGCCCATCATTCCAAATCCGCACCGGCTGCTGCTCTTCAGGCTGGCGTTTGCGGGCGTGAACGGCAACCGGCTTAGGCTTGAGCGTCAACGCACGCCAAGCCAGCGTTCCCGTCAAGACGGCACCGAGCACGAGCGTCAGCGAGAAAGTCAATAAAGCTGCCGCAGTCAAGGCGATGACCCCAAGGCCGAGCAATCCAAGAGCACGAAGGTTCTGCATCATAGTGTTCCTTTCAATGGTTTGAAGGTGGGGCTTCTCCTGACGCTTTACAAGAGTTATTGAGGTCGCAACCCTTATCGCAATGAAGGTCAGACAACCGAAAGGCGAAGTGCCATGCAGACCAATCCGCCCAATCGCAGGCCGCGCTTTCGTCGCTCGTTGCTCAGCGTTCCCGCTATCAACCTTCGTGCATTGGAAAAATCCCTGTCGCTTCCTTGCGATGGAATGATTTTCGATCTGGAGGATTCGGTTGCAGACGGTAGCAAGGCCGAGGCACGCGATATCCTGCGGCAGTTTCTGCAACACGCGGATTTGAACGGTCGTGAAGCCATTATCCGCGTCAATAGCAGTGATACGCGCTGGTTTGTCGAGGATTTAGCCCTTGTAAAGGCGATCAAGCCGGACGCGGTTTTGCTGCCCAAGGCTGAACGGGTGGAAGACCTGCACCGGCTTCGCACCGCAGCCGGGGCGGGGCCTGCCCTCTGGGCGATGATCGAGACACCGAAGGCTGTACTGGCGGCGGCGGAGCTTGCCTGTGCGGGCGCGGCACTGGGGTTGGAATGCCTTGTGGTCGGGCTGAACGACCTGCGCAAGGAAACCCGGGTGCCACCGGGCCTTGGCCGTCAATATCTGGTTCCCTGGCTGATGCAGGTGGTCCTGGCTGCCCGTGCGTACGGACTTGAGGTTATCGATGCGGTTTCCAATGATTTTCGCGATCTGGACGGCTTTGCAGCGGAATGCAGCCAGGGCCGTTCGATGGGCTTTGACGGAAAGATGCTGATCCACCCTGCCCAGATCGAGGCGGCCAACCTGTATTTCGGCCCATCGGAAGCCGATATCGCCGAGGCGCGAGCAATTGTCGCGGCTTTCTCGGCGCCCGAGGCAGCGCATCTCAATGTCATCAATCTGCATGGCCGGATGATCGAGCGGCTGCATGTCGCCGAAGCCGAGCATCTTCTGTCCAAGCTGTTTCTTCTTGAACCACGACCATCATCTTCAATCCAGAAAGGATGATCCCCATGAAAGTCTATCGTTTTCTCACCGGTCCCGACGACGCCACCTTTTGTCACCGGGTGACCGATGCCCTTAACAAGGGCTGGGAACTGCACGGCTCGCCCAGCCTGACATTCAACCCTGCCGTCAACCAGACCTATTGCGGGCAGGCGGTGGTGAAGACCGTCGAAGGCAAGACCTATGATCCGTCCATGAAACTGGGTGAACAATAAGCGTTTAAGTCGCTGTTAAGTCGCTGGCCGGGTGCGAAAATGCATCCGGCTGGAGGGCTGGCCTGAAGGTTTGTCATTATCTCGAATTCTATGCGAATGTTTTGCGGAATTTACCTGTCATTCTTGAATTGGAGCTAATGTGCCGAAATATCGCTCTTGTGAGGTGTATTCGTGCGACCAGTTTTCAAGGCCCATTCGACCGGCAATTCCCACTCCGATTTTGAGGTGAAGCTTGCCTCCGCCCATTCGCGGATCGAGAAGTCCTTTCTCGATGGCGGCGCCGTACTGGTATCGGTGATGGACAATCTTGGCAGTCTGGTCGATAGCCTCGACCATTTGACCGGCGTTCTCGATGGCAAGACGACAGCGGATACTGTGCAGGGTCTTCGCAAGACGGTTTCCGATCTCGCCTTGCTGCCCGCACGGGCATCGGCCCGCCAGGAATCCTTCAGCCAGATCTCCGATCAATGTGCCTCGACCTATTCGCATGTCGAGGAAATGCGCGAGACCATTCGCTACCTGCGCACATTCGCCATCACCGTGAAGATCACCGGGGCGGGGCTTGCCGAGTTCTCGGGCTTTGCCGATGAAATCCGCGAGCGTATCCAGTCCGGTGCCGAGGAAATCGATCGGTTTGCCGAGCAATTGGCGGGTATGCGCGGTCAGTTGGACACGGCACGGGCGTTTTCCGATGGCATCTTGTCGGATTTCAGCAATACCATTCCCACCATCGTCAGCTCGCTGACGCTCAGCTCCGACCAGTTGGCAACCCAGCACAAGTCAATGGCTGGCATTGCCAATGATGTGAAAGGGCTCACCCGCGCCATTCAAGGCAAGATCGCCAATGTGCTCTCGGCCTTGCAAATTGGTGACATCACCCGCCAGCGCATCGAGCATATACAGAGTAGCCTGGATTATCTGGAGGAGTTTTTTGCGGCTGGCGGATTGCGTGACCCGGCGGAAAAAGAGGCGCTTCGCCAGGCTGTCCTGCATCTTGCCCACGCGCAATTGCAGGAATCCCTGGATGATTTCCGGCAGAAATGCACATCGATTGCCGCCAATATGTCGAGCTTTACAAGTGATGCCGCCCGCGTTCTGGCGTTGCGTGACGAATTGAACCAATCGGGCGGCGATAATGACCGCAGCCTGCTGCGCAAGATGGAAAGCGATATCAGCCATGCCTGCGCGCTTTCGGCGCGCGTACAGGACCGCAGCCATGAATCGGATGCTGTCGTCAGTTCGGTCACCCAGTCCGCTCAGGCACTCCAGGAAGGCATCGAGACGATCCGGTCGATCAAGACCGATATTCACTACATGGCGCTGAATTCCAATCTTCGTTGCTCCCGTCTTGGCGATGCCGGTCGGTCCGTGAATGTCGTCAGTGGTGAATTGCGCACCTTTGCCGCCAAGCTGGAAACCCCAGCGGATGCTATTGTCGAGGACATGCGCTGCGTCGAAGAGGCGACGGCGTCGCTGACCCGCGACGACAGTGACGACATCAACCATATTCATGAGCCGTTGAACCTGGCGCTGGATAAGATCCGCGTTGTCGCGACGGATATGGAAAAGGGGCTTGAGGCCTTTGGGGCTGAAGGCCAGCTGGTGTTCAGCCGGATCAGCGCAGCGGTGACCAAGCTTGATTTCGATGGCGAACTTGGGGGGCTGCTGTTGGATTGCCTGGCAATCGCCGACCGCGCCCGCGGGCATATGCCGGCGCTATCGGCTATTCCCGCTGCTGCGCTGCCGCTCAGCCAGAAAATCTTTGCCATCTACACGATGGCGCAGGAGCGCGATATTCATCAGCGTTTCCTGCCATTGCAGGCTGGCTTGGACATGGTCGTAGATCAGGCCGAGGTTTTTGAAGACGACGAACAATTGTTTGCCGGAGCATTGTTTTAGCGTTTTCAGCGAAAACTGGAGATCGATTTTCGGAAAATCGGCTGCAAAACCTGAGCCTCAGCATCCATGGATGTGCAGAGGACATAAAAAAACCCGGCAATGCCGGGCTTTTTTATGTTGGAGTGAGCAAGCTTACGCTGCTTCTTCCTGAGTTTCGTCTTCTTCCACGGACTTGCCGCGCTTCGGGCCTTTGGCAAGATTGACTTCCACCAGCCGGACGGCTTCGGTTTCAGACATCTTGTTGACGGCGGCGATTTCACGCGCCATGCGGTCCAGTGCGGCTTCATAGAGCTGACGCTCGGAATAGGACTGTTCCGGCTGGTGTTCGGCACGGAAAAGGTCACGAACCACTTCGGCAATGGAAATCAGATCGCCGGAATTGATTTTCGCATCATATTCCTGTGCCCGGCGTGACCACATGGTCCGCTTGACACGTGCTTTGCCCTGAACGACTTTCAAAGCCCGATCAACAAAATCGGTTTCCGAAAGCTTGCGCATTCCAATTGTGACAGCCTTGGTGACCGGCACTTTCAAACGCATTTTATCTTTATCGAAATCGATTACAAAAAGCTCAAGCTTCATGCCCGCGACTTCCTGCTCTTCAATGGCGGTGATCGTACCGACGCCATGGGCCGGATAAACGATCGCCTCACCTGTCTTGAAGCCCTGACGCGTCGAGGATTTTTTCTGCTGGGTCGTCATTCGCTCTAAAAACTCCCTGTTACTGTATCGGCGACAGCCGACCCCAGGCCGAAAGACCCGGATGAGACGGGGGAACCGTCGGGTGACTCCATGCTGATCCAGTTACGATCAAACGAATAAAAGCACATCAGTGACAGAACCGGCGAGGTTTACATGTCACAAACATAACTTTCGTGGATTTTTCGGCTTTCGCGGTAGGTTTGGGCACACAAATGCCCTCACGTGTGGATCAGTTCTATAGGCTTAACATAAAAAAGTGAGGAAATCAATATTTTGCTGCCTTGCGACCGCTTGACGGCGGAAACTGTTCTTCTTTAAGGGTGCGGTTTGACCTGTCGTTGGCTAACCTCGCCAAGGTAAAATAAAATATCTTTTAACCTATTGATTTTTTTAGAATTTCAGAAAATCGCACACGCTGTGGCAGCGATTCTTTTTGCTGCTTTGCTCCCGAGCGGTCACGTCAATTCTTCGCAGCGACAGGCAATTGCATGGCTGCTGTCATAAAAAACAGAAGCTGCCATGCAGTTTTATGCGAAGTCTCAAAGATGTGAACCTGACGGCATTGCAAATATCTCAAATGCGACAAAGGCTTGAGGTATCCGGCAAACAATAGGACGAGGTGATCTTCAACTGGCAGCGCATCGTCCGTTGCCGCCCAACAGACGACATCCGGGGGGCGACATCCAGAATCGGGTGAGACCGCGTCGCAACTCGCTAATCAGTCGCCCGTGCCAGGCTTTTCCGAAAAATAAAGTTCGAACTTGCCTTCGACGCCATCCATTTCCTTGGCTTCGGGCAAAGCATCGCGCTTGGTGGTGATGTTTGGCCAGATCTGGGCAAACTCCGCATTGATTTTCAGCCACTTATCGAGACCCGGTTCCGTGTCTGGCTTGATGGCTTCAGCCGGACATTCCGGCTCGCAGACACCGCAATCGATGCATTCATCGGGATTGATGGCCAGAAAATTCTCACCTTCGTAAAAACAGTCGACCGGGCATACTTCCACGCAATCGGTATATTTGCAGCGTATGCAGTTGTCAGTCACGATATACGTCATGCGGTACTCCAGAGATCTCTCGATGGCGAGTGCGACGCCGCGTCTTGCAGGAACGAATTAGGCAAGGAAAAATCGACTGTCCCATATCATGCACAGCTTTTTCCACAAGGGCAGTGAGCTACTGCTTTCCAGACCTGTTAGCAAGGATAAATCATCCCTATCTTGATGCGATAGAGGTCGATTTTCCTAGTGGCCACCAAGCGTTTCCCAAACCGGACCGGCCAGCTCTGATACCAGGCTCAACGATGTTGTCATATCCTCGCCTTGCGCAGATTTCGAATATCTCCAATGCATCAAAGGCTTGAGATATTCGAAAATGGAAGACGGACTGTTATTTTCGAAGACCCGACGTGTCAGTCTTCGCCATCCATCAGACGGTCCACTTGCCGGCGCTCGCGCTTGGTCGGACGGCCTGAACCGGGAAGTCTTTGTGCCTGTTCAAAAGCGGTGAGGGCGTCGCGGGGCTGGCGCGGCGGTGACTGGTCCTCATAGAGAAGTTTTGCCTGCTCGTAAGGGCCGCGATGCGTGCCGGGCTGGCGAACGACAAGTTTCATGTCGTGATTGGCAAGCGTAATATCCAGCACGTCGCCGGGCCGGACAATGATGCTGGGCTGCTTGGCTGGTTTGCCATTGACCCGCACCCGGCCCGAGACAACCTGCTGCTGGGCCAGCGTACGGGATTTGAAAATCCGCGCAAAAAACAGCCACTTGTCGATCCGTTGAGAGGGGCCGGCGAGTGGCTGTTGTTCGCTCATGGCTTACTTCTTCATCTGCTCCTTCAAGGCAGCCAGTTTGGCGAAAGGAGAATCCGGATCGATCGGCTTTTCCTTGCGCGGCGGCTTTGCCTCGAAACGCTGCGGCTGGGCTGATTTCGTGTCCCTGTCGCGGTCCTTACGCGGACCGCGATCATCGCGGTCGCCCCGGTTTGCGTGTTTGTCACGGTTGCCGTCCCGGTCGCGGGGCTTGCCGTGATGGCCACCCTCGCGGCGCTTGTCATCGCGGTCACGGCCACCTTCTGTACGGGCTTCCGGCTTCTGCTCGCCCTGCTGCGGGGCGCGCTTGGCACCCTGCGGACGGCGGTCGCCCTGTTGTGGACGTCCGGCCTGGCGCTGGTTGTCGTTGCGTCCGCCGGGACGCCAGAGCAGAACCGGCTTGGGTTCCGTGGGGCCTTCCGGATTGGCAAGAAGGTCAGCGGATGGAGCCTCGGTCGCTGCAACTTCGGCCTCTTTGACCTCCGCTGGTGCTTCTGGCGTTGCTTCGGCGCTGATTTCAGCACTTGGGACGGAAGCCGTTGGGACGGTCTCGAGCGTTACCGGCTCAGCAGCGACAGTTTCCGTCGCTGTGGCTTCGCTCTGCTGATCCGCATCGTCTTCGTCGGTTTTTTCGACGCTTTCCGATGTCTGTGCCGGTGCCGTGGCGGTTGCTGCGGCAGGCTTGTCGTCCTGGATTCCGAGGAAGGCCTGGGCCTCTTCCGCCTTGACGGCATCGGCGCGGTAGCCGAGACCTTTGAGGATTTCTTCCATGTCATCGGGCGTTGCGCCGAGGATGGAGAGCATCGCTGTCGTGGTGGTGAAGCGGCGGCCATCATAGGCGCCGTCCGGACGCGCTGTGGTGCCGGGCTTCCATTGCAGCAACGGACGGATCAGATCCGCCAACCGTTCCAGAATGTCGATGCGTACGGCGCGCTTGCCGAGGAAACGGAAACCGGCGAGCTTGTAGAAATTGCGCTCGAAGCTCGGATCGGTCACCACGGAGGTGCGGCCTGCGGCCAAAACCGGGATGAGATCGCCATAGCCGGGCTTGTCCAGGCCATCGTTCTTCAAGGCCCAGAGCAGGGTGATCAGCTCGGCAGGAGCCGGTTTCAACAGGGCCGGCATGAAGATGTGGTAGGCACCGAAGCGCACGCCGTAGCGGCGCATGGAGGCGCGTGCATCCTGGTCCAGCGATTTCACCTCTTCGGTGACATCACGGCGGAACAGAATCCCAAGCCCTTCCACCAGCTGGAAGGCCAATCCCTTGGAAAGGCCCTGCAGGTCTTCGGCCCGCGACAGATCGTCGAGCGGCTTCAGAATGGTCGAGATATGATGATTGACGAAGCGCTCAATGCGGGCGACGACGTGATCGCGCGCATTGCCGCTCAGCGGTTCGTCCGCCAGCAGCAAAATGCGGGGGCGCATAATATGATCCGAACCGGTCAGCTTGGCGACGGGATCGCCCAGCCAACGGACGAGACCGTCGGAACTGAGCGCCAGATCTCCATTGCCGGAGGCATGCAGTCTTGCAGCCCGCGCTTCGAATTCCAGGCCAAGCGCCTTTTGGGCAGCGGTTTGCACCGCCTTGGCGTCCGGCCCCTCGGTTCCAGAGATCGGCGTAAACCGGAATCCGGAGAGTTGGCCCACGTGATGTCCTTCAACGAAGACATCACCGTTCACACTGATTTCAGCTTCCAGCATCCCATTCTCTCTCAAGCGCTTCATAAGCACAGATGTCCTGCGATCAACAAAGCGTTTCGTCAACCTTTCATGTAACGCGTCAGACAATCGATCTTCGATTTCCCGCGTCTTTTCTTGCCAGTGTGTCGGATCGGCAAGCCAACCTGGCCGGTTCGACACATACGTCCAAGTTCGGATCTGCGCAATGCGCGCAGAAAGAGTATCTATCTCACCGTCTGTCCGGTCGGAGCGATGCACCTGCTCTGCCATGAAATCTTCGTTCACACTACCGTGCCGGGCAAGGTCGGAATAGAGGGTAAGAATCAGATCGGCATGTTGTGCCGGGGTAATTCGTCGATAATCCGGTAATGCGCAGGCATCCCACAGCAGCGACACCCTGTTTGGTGACGAAGCAAGGTCCTGGACTTCCGGATAGCGAGCCAGATAATCCAACGCCTGCTGGTCGATTGCCGGCAGCGCCCGCACCAGTCCCGCTACCTTGGGTGCAGCATCCAGGCTACGTCGCAGGTTGGCAATCGAGGAAAAATCGAATTGGGCGGTGCGCCATTGCAGCACCTTGACCGGATCGAAATGATGGCTTTGCAACCGTTCCACCAATTCCGGCTCAAAGGGATCGACCCGCCCTGTCACCCCGAAAGTACCATCCTTCAGATGGCGTCCGGCACGCCCAGCAATCTGGCCCAGTTCGCCGGGATTGAGATTGCGGAACTGATAGCCATCGAATTTGCGGTCCTGGGCAAAGGCAACATGATCGACATCGAGGTTCAGGCCCATGCCAATCGCATCGGTCGCCACGAGATATTCGACATCGCCGGATTGGTAGAGGCCGACCTGGGCATTGCGGGTGCGCGGGCTGAGTGCGCCGAGCACCACAGCGGCCCCGCCGCGCTGGCGACGGATCAATTCGGCAATGGAATAGACCTCGTCGGCGGAGAAGGCGACAATCGCCGTGCGCTGCGGCAGCCGGGTGATCTTTTTTTCACCGGCATAAAATAGCTGCGACAGGCGTGGACGCTCAACGACGGTGATGCTCGGCAGCAGATGCTGAAGGATCGGCTTCATCGTCGCCGAGCCAAGCAGCAGGGTTTCCTCACGTCCGCGCAGATGCAACAGCCGGTCGGTGAAAATATGCCCGCGCTCGAGATCGCCCGCCAACTGGATTTCATCGATGGCGACGAAAGCGACTTTGGTTTCGCGCGGCAGCGCCTCGACGGTACAGACAGAAAACCTTGCATTGGGCGGGGTGATCTTTTCCTCGCCAGTGATGAGGGCGACATGGGCCGCGCCGACCCGCTCGACCACCCGCGTATAGACTTCGCGCGCCAGCAACCGCAAAGGCAGGCCGATCATACCCGACCCATGGGCAACCATGCGCTCGATGGCATAATGGGTCTTACCCGTATTGGTCGGCCCCAGCACAGCAATAACACTGCGGCCGCTCAGGATCATGGGTTGCGAAGTCAAATCGTCGCTCCGGACTGCACTGTCAAAGGAGGATGGCCGCAGCCGATCTTCCTTCGGGACCACACATGGCGATGCCTTGGAGCAAAGGCAAGAAAAGAATTGCCCTGGCGCTGCTTTTCCGGCTCCAGAGGCGAATAGGAGGGAAATAACCTCCGGTTGTGGTAGATTTTGGCCATTTTGTGCGCCGGGCTTTGATTCGGAACAGCTAAAGAACGAATCGGCGACGAATCACTGACTCCAGCTCTTTCATGTTTTGTTCCAGCCTTCATCTTGTAGGTCTCTGGCATGAGGGGAACAAGATAATGGGAGCCACGCACAACCGAAAACGGTGCCGGTCTTTAAAACCGTGGCTGATGGAGGAAAGGGCAGACCGGGTGGAACAATACAGGGCCAGGATCATTATAGGGTCACATGAATTAAGACATGCTGAAAAGTAAAGGGAAACACCATGCTAGGCACAATTCTCGTCATCATCCTCATATTGTTGCTGCTTGGGGCGCTTCCGACTTGGGGTCATAGTCGCAACTGGGGCTATGGTCCGTCCGGCGGCCTGGGTCTGGTTGTCGTCATCATTATTATTCTGCTGCTTATGGGCCGTATCTAGTGGCTGGCCAGGCCAGGAAGAAGAGGAAGCTTTCATGAAAAAGACAGTTATTGCCATAGCCATGCTTGTACCGATGATCGCGTCTTGTACGCCAACGGAACGTGGTGCCTCAATTGGCGCGGCATCCGGCGCTGTGATCGGTGGCGTTGCCACCAATTCGGTTGGGGGAGCTGCTGTAGGCGCCGTCGGCGGTGGCGTTGTTGGTGCATTGATCGGCCAGTCGACCGAGCGCCGGGGTTACTGCGTTTACCGCGACCGTTATGGCCGCCAGTACGAGCGCCGTTGCCGCTAACTTGCATACCATTGAATATAAAAAGCCGCCGGAGCGATCCGGCGGCTTTTTTTGGATATTAGGCCAGGGTATCAGACGAAGAACTGGCCACCATTGGCGGAAATCGTCGAGCCGGTGATGAAACCGGCGTCATCGGAAGCCAGAAACACCACGATGCGGGCAATTTCTTCCGGTTCGCCGAGGCGTCCGACCGGAATTTGTGGAATGATCCGCTCGTTCAGGACTTTTTCCGGGATCGCCCGGACCATTTCCGTGCCGATATAGCCCGGGCAAATCGCATTGACGGTAATATTCTTCGCCGCACCTTCCTGGGCAAGAGCCTTGGTAAAGCCGAGATCGCCAGCCTTGGCGGCGGAATAATTGGCCTGGCCCATCTGGCCTTTCTGGCCGTTGATGGAGGAAATGTTGATGACGCGGCCAAAGCTGCGGTCGCGCATGCCCGTCCAGACCGGGTGGGTAACATTGAACAGACCGGTCAGATTGGTGCCAATCACATCATTCCACTGCTCAGGCGTCATTTTATGGAACATGGCATCGCGGGTAATGCCCGCATTGTTGACCAGGACTTCAACCGGCCCAAGGGCTGCCTCGACGGCGGCAATGCCCTGCTTGCAGGCCTCGTAGGAGGAGACGTCCCATTTGAAGACCGCAATGCCAGTTTCGGCTTCAAATGCCTTTGCGGCCTCGTCATTGCCAGCATAATTGGCAGCAACAGTGTATCCAGCCGCCTTCAATGCCGTTGAAATCGCTGCGCCGATACCACGCGTTCCGCCGGTTACCAAAGCTACCCTGCTCATTCCAGTCTCCTCTCAATAAGTGTTTTCTTGTGTTGCGCCTCTCCGTACCCTAGGGGGCACGGAGTAACATCCCCACGATTCAATGGGTACTCCTGCGAAATGCACAGGAAGCGACCCTTCACTACGGTTTGACGCCGGAAGCATTGAACTGGAATGATGCAGGTAAAATATGACCGGGTCGGTTCCTGGCTCGTTTATTGTTCTGGCGGTGCGCATGCGGTCCGCTGCTGAAACCAGCTCCGTTAATTCCATCCGGCAAAAGGAAAGGGGGTAATCAGGCGATACCCTCACCGTTTACGATATCAAAGCCCGATGGCTGCCCATCGGGCTTCTGGCTCGATAGCCTCAGAGGCCTTCGATGCACATGGCAACGCCCATGCCACCACCGATGCACAGGGTCGCCAGACCCTTCTTTGCGCCACGCCGTTTCATTTCAAACAGCAGGGTGTTGAGAATACGGGCGCCGGATGCCCCGACCGGGTGACCGATGGCAATGGCGCCGCCATTGACATTGACGATCGACGTATCCCAACCAAGATCCTTGTTGACGGCGCAGGCCTGGGCGGCAAAGGCTTCGTTGGCCTCGACCAGGTCGAGATCGTTCACACTCCAGCCAGCCCTTTCAAGCGCCTTGCGGGATGCAGGGATGGGACCTGTGCCCATGATCTTCGGATCGACGCCAGCCGTTGCCCAGGAGGCAATGCGTGCCAAGGGCTGGATGCCGCGGCGGACGGCTTCAGCTTCGGTCATCAGCAGGGCGGCGGCGGCCCCGTCATTGATGCCGGATGCATTCCCGGCGGTGACGGTGCCTTCCTTGTCGAAAGCCGGACGCAACTTGGTCATGCTGTCCAGTGTTGCACCTGCGCGGATATATTCATCAGCATCGACGATCACATCGCCCTTGCGGCCCGGCACGGTGACAGGGACAATTTCGTCCTTGAACCGTCCTGCTGCCTGGGCGGCTTCGGCCTTGTTTTGCGAGGCAACCGCAAAGGTGTCCTGCTCGTCGCGCGTCAGTTGCCACTGGCGGGCAACATTTTCGGCGGTGACACCCATGTGATAGCCGTAGAAGGCATCGGTCAGGCCGTCCTTGATCATGGTGTCGATCATTTTCATGTCGCCCATCTTGGTGCCAGCGCGCAAATGGGCGCAGTGGGGGGCAAGCGACATGGATTCCTGGCCGCCTGCGATGATGATCGAGGCGTCGCCGGTGGCGATCTGCTGCATGCCGAGTGCCACGGCGCGCAAGCCGGAGCCGCAGAGCTGGTTCAGGCCCCAGGCGGTTTTTTCCTGCGGAATGCCAGCCTTCATGGCGGCCTGGCGGGCGGGGTTCTGGCCCTGGCCGGCCGTCAGGATCTGGCCGAGGATCACTTCATCGACTTCGGCGGCCTCGATGCCTGCGCGTTCCAGCACGGCCTTGATCGCGGTCGCACCCAGATCATGCGCGGCAACGTTGGCAAAAGCCCCGTTGAAAGAGCCAACTGCCGTTCGAGCCGCGCTGGCAATGACGATGGAAGGCGTAGACATGGGTATCTCCTCGATAGTGTTCTTTGCTGCGGCTGAGACTGTCAAAGCTTCCCCGAGAAGTCAAACTCAAAGCATTGGGAAATTTCAGTCTTTGGTTGCATTTCAGCGGATGGCTATCGCTGCTTTCGATAGCGCGATCCCGCGACGCACAAAGAGATTGTCACGCCCGTCGATTTGCGATTACACTTCCCTCTCAGGGAAGAGCAATAATAACGACATAAGCCGGGTTAGGAGACACAATGGCCAAGACCGATGGCGAAATCATCATCAAGAAATATGCCAATCGCCGCCTCTACAACACGGGGACCAGTACCTATGTGACGCTGGAAGATCTGGCCAAGATGGTAAAAAAGGGCGAGGAGTTCACCGTACAGGATGCAAAGTCCGGCGAGGATATTACCCATTCCGTCCTGACCCAGATTATTTTCGAACAGGAAGCCAAGACCACCAATACGTTGCTGCCGATTTCCTTCCTGCGCCAGTTGATCAGCTATTACGGCGATCAAATGCAGATGGTGGTGCCAAGCTTTCTCGAACATTCGATGAAAGCCTTTACCGAACAGCAATCCCAGATGCGCGACCAGATGACCCGCGCTTTCGGTGAGACACCGCTTGCCAAGAATTTACAGGCACCGATCCAGCTGATGGAGGAGCAGGTCAAGCGCAATACCGAGATGTTCCACCAGGCCATGCAGATGTTTTCGCCCTTCATGACGCCGACGCCAGCCCGCGAGACGAAGCGGCCGGAAACCAAGGATATCGATGATCTGAAAGAGCAGTTGCGCAATCTGCAAACCAAGCTCGACAAGCTCTGACAATTGGTGCCGCAACGGCGTGGTGCAGGGGTGTTTTCCTGCACCGCGCGGTTTGTAATATCTGTGAAGGTCACGGCAAGCAGGCGGTCTTCACCAGAAAATGGCAAAGAAAAAGGCCGGAAAAACCGGCCTTTTTAATATAGTCAGATAGAAAACGCTTATGCGCTTTCCTTCGGTGTCAGAACCTGACGGCCGCGATACATACCTGTCTTCAGATCGATATGGTGCGGACGGCGCAGTTCGCCGGAATTCTTGTCTTCGACATAGGTCGGAGCCTTCAGACCGTCGGCAGAACGGCGCATACCGCGCTTGGACGGGCTTGTTTTTCTTTTTGGTACAGCCATTTTAATTACTCCACGTGACGGTCGAAAACCGATGAACCGGCCCTTTTGGAGCCGAACAATCACTCATCCGATCTTCGAATTTGGCGGCCTTATACATGCCGCCCAGGGGTTTGACCAGTCCCCGGCGGGATTTTTTTGTCATCGTGCGGTCGCAAAACGCCGGTGCTGCCCGGCCTTTGCGGGCATCGGGCAATCGGTTCAGGCCTCGTCCTCCGGCACGATCCAGGGTTCAGCCAGGGCAGCATCGCGCCACTTGATCCAGGCGGGATGGGCCTGCATGCGATCCATATAGCCAAGACTAACCGGATCAGAGGTCAGTTGATAGGCTGAAAAACGGTTGACCACAGGTGCATACATGGCATCCGCAGCGCTGAAGGCACCAAACAGGAAAGGACCACCGGAACGGGCCAGTTGCTCGCGCCAGATGGTTTCGATGCGGGAGACATCCGCCATCACCGCTGCCTGTGTCTCAGGACTGAAAGAAAGCGTCTGTGGCGAGCGGCGGAAATTCATCGGGCAGGCATTGCGCATCGCCCTGAAGCCAGCCAGCATTTCGAACGAAATTGCTCGGGCCACGGCCCTGTCCGAGGAGGCCGATGGCCAGATGTCGGCATCGGGGAAAAGCTCGGCGGCATATTCGATAATGGCCAGCGATTCCCAGACCTTCACGTCACCATGCACGAGGACAGGCACCTGGCCGGACGGGGATATGGCCTTGATGCCGGGATTGCCGGCTGGAAAGTCGAAGCGGATCAGCACCTCTTTGAAACCGATCCCGGCTGCGGTCAGAGCAATCCAGGGCCGGAACGACCAGGAGGAATAATTCTTGTTGGCAATATAAAGGGTTAGGTCTGTCATCGGTTTTATCTCCTGAAATGTCCGGCAATCTTAACCGGCACATACAGCTCAAGCCAATGCCAAGTTTTGACATCACTTATCAATGCAGCTGATATATGGATCGGCGCCCCGAGCGCGGCGCTCCACCATGGCAGCGAGCCGCCGTAGACCGGGGCCAGGCTTGCCAGCATTTCGATCAATGGGATTTGGCAGCGAAACCGCGAGCAGGGCGGCCTGGCGGGCTGAAAGCCTGGCGGCCGGGATTTTGAAATGGTGCAGCGCCGCTGCCTCGGCGCCGTAAATGCCCGGCCCCCATTCGGCGATATTGAGGTAAATTTCCATGGTCCGGCGTTTCGACCAGACCTTGTCGGCGGTGAGCGCCAGGGGAATTTCCATGCCCTTGCGGATGAAGGACCGGCTGTTCCATAAAAACAGGTTTTTCACTGTCTGCATGGTGATGGTGCTGGCGCCGCGGGTTTCCTCGCCATCCAGCGCATCGTCGATCACTGAGCGCATCTGCACCCAGTCGACGCCGCTATGGCTACAGAATTGCCCGTCTTCCGACATCATCACAGCGCGGATCAGGTTGGGCGATATACGCTCCAGCGGCACCCATTGCCTGTCATAGCCGCGAAACAGAACGAGGTCGGCCAGCATCAAGGTGGAGGGCGGGTGAATGAAGGGCAGCAGATAGAGCGCCATCAGCGCGAAAGGCAAAAGGGCAACAGCAAGCAGTGCCTTGGCTATTCGATGCAGCACCGGCCGCCAGTCTCCTTTTTCGCCCTCCTGGTCGAGGTGCTCGTCTTGCCCGGGCACGGTTGCGTCCAGAGGGTCGATAGCATCAGGTGCGTTGTCCGTCGTCAATCCTGTCACCTGCCCCGACGCCTGCTTGATTTGCGCATTTGTTTTCTTAGCCGTGAATAAGGCTAAGCGCCAGACCAAGGCACTTTGGCGGGCCGATACCCCACAGATAGTCCCCAATACTCATTGTATCTTGCACCTTCTGAGGGCGCATGGCAAAGAGCAGCCGGCAAACCTGAGGCATGCGATGTTTGACGATCATCTCCGCGATACAGCCACGCGCGTCCAGGCGCTGCTGACCGAGCTTTTGCAGCCTGAGCCGCTATCGGATGAAATCGCCAGGCCCTGTCAATTGCTGGCAGCAATGCGCCACGCTGTGTTAAACGGCGGCAAGCGGCTGCGGCCATTTCTGGTGGTGGAAAGCGTCCGGCTGTTTCGCGGCCAGGACGATGCGGCTCTTCGGGTTGGCGCTGCGCTGGAATGCCTGCATTGCTACTCGCTTGTCCATGATGATCTGCCCGCCATGGATGACGACGATCTGCGCCGTGGTCAGCCAACTGTGCATATCGCCTTTGACGAGGCGACGGCCATTCTGGCAGGTGACAGCCTGCTGACCTTTGCCTTTGAGATCATTGCCGCGCCACAAACCACGCTACCCGACGCTGCCAAGACCGCGCTTGTTCTGGCGCTGGCGCGGGCTGCCGGGCTTGGCGGCATGGCGGGCGGGCAGGCGCTGGATCTGGCTGCGGAGAAACAGGCTCCTGATGAGGCTGGCATCGTGACATTGCAGGCGATGAAAACCGGTGCACTGTTGCGCTTTGCCTGCGAGGCTGGACCAGTGATTGCCGGGGCATCCCAGGAGGACCGGCAGCGGCTTCGCCAATTCGGCGAGTTGATCGGCCGGGCCTTCCAGCTTGCCGACGATCTCCTCGATTTGACGGCTGATGCGGCCACCATGGGCAAGGCGACGGGCAAGGATGCCGGGCGCGGCAAGGGGACATTGGTTGGCCTGAAGGGCCAGACCTGGGCGGAAGCCGAGCTGGACCGGCTGGTCGATCAGGCGGTCGGCTTGCTGGCTCCCTATGGCGAACGCGCCGCAGTGTTGATGGCTGCCGCCCGTTTTGTCGCCAATCGCAGGAATTGAATTGCCACTGTGACAGGTTTTCGGGTGCGCATTCCGGTTTGGTGTTTTAGGGCTCAGTGACCGTTATTCTCTCGCGAAAGCGCCTGACATGATTGCCGATCATTTTGCGCAGTTCTTCTCCGCCTATCTCGTCTATCTGGTGGCGGTGATCAGCCCCGGCCCGGCGAATATGGCGATTATCTCGACGGCCATATCGCAAGGGCGCAAGGCGGGTCTGGTGATTGCGCTTGGCATATTTGCAGGCTCTTTCACCTGGGCAATGGCTGCATCCTTTGGCCTTGCCGCCTTGCTGCATCACTATGGCCACGCCCTTATCCTGCTGAAAATCGCTGGCGGGCTTTATCTTTTTTATCTCGCCATCAAGGCGGGCTTGTCTGCTTTGAGGAAACAGCAGTCGACCGGTGAGCAGGTCGGGACGGTCAAGCAGGACCGGCACAGGGCGCTCTTTCTGCGCGGCTATCTCATTCACTTGACCAATCCGAAAGCGATTTTCGGCTGGCTGGCAATTATTTCGCTGGGCGTGCCAGTGGATGCGTCGCTGGGGTCTGTCGTTCTTGTAGTGGGTGGCTGCTTGACGACCGGTTTTACAGTCTTTTGCGGCTACGCGCTGGTGTTTTCGACCGCTCGCGCCGTGCAGGTCTACAGGGCCAGCCGGCGCTATGTGGACGGGGTTCTTGCGCTTCTGTTCGGCGTGGCGGGCGTTAAAATGCTGACGACCAGCTTGTGACAGGCCAGCTTGTAGCAAGAAAGCCGCCTTTCGGCGGCTTTCTTTGTCTTTGAATGGGGTGTTGCCTTGGCAGCGATCAATTGTCCTTGAGCGGCGAAATCGCCACTTCGACGCGACGGTTCTGAGCGCGGCCTTGTGGTGTAGCATTGGTGGCAATCGGCTGGCTGGGGCCAAAGCCCATGGCCGACATGCGGCGCGGATCGACTCCCTGCGAGCCGAGATAGTTCAGCACCGATTCGGCGCGGCGCTGCGACAGATCCTGATTGTGCTGCAAGCCGCCGGTCGAGTCGGTATGGCCGTTGACATCGACCAGGGTGCGGTTGAACTTCTTCAGCACGATGGCGACCGAATTCAGCGTTGGGTAGAACGGCGGCAACACCTGGTCCTGATCGGTCGGGAAGGTGATGTTGGACGGCATGTTGAGGATGATCCGGTCGCCCTGACGGGTGACGGACACGCCGGTGCCTTGAAGCTGGGCGCGCAGTTCGGATTCCTGATTGTCCATATAGCTGCCGATGGCGCCGCCTGCCAGCGCACCGATGCCAGCGCCGATCAGGGCGGCATTGCGCTTGCCATGACCGCCGCCGCCGACCGCCAGGCCGCCGAGCGCGCCGAGGCCCGCGCCGATCATCGCGCCACCGGCGGTGTTCGACATTTTCTGTTCGCCCGTATAGGGATCTGTGGTGGTGCAGGCACTCAAATAGGTGGCAGTCAGGGCAAGAAGGACGAATTTCTTCAGCATCGGGATAGGGCTCCGTAGGTTCATTTCATCCTGAACATAGCAATTGCGGCAATATGAAGAAAACATGCCACCTGCTACAGAACTGCTTGCTGACAGAACGGGTTTCTTACTCCGCCGCCGATCGCTGACCGTAGCGTTTTTCGATATAGTCGATCACCAGGGCCTCGAAATCCTCGGCGATTTTCGGACCACGCAACGTCAACGCCTTCTCACCGTCGATAAACACCGGTGCCGCCGGGTTTTCGCCGGTGCCGGGCAGGGAAATGCCGATATCGGCATGCTTGCTTTCCCCCGGGCCATTGACGATGCAGCCCATGACCGCGACATTCAGGCCTTCCACACCAGGGTATTTTTCCCGCCAGACCGGCATGTTCTTGCGGATGTCGCTCTGGATCTTCTGCGCCAACTCCTGGAACACTGTGGACGTGGTGCGCCCACAACCCGGACAGGCAGCAACGACGGGGATGAACTGGCGAAAGCCCATGACCTGCAACAGTTCCTGTGCCACCTGCACTTCGCGGGTCCGGTCGCCGTTCGGCTCCGGCGTCAGTGAAACGCGGATGGTGTCGCCGATGCCCTGTTGCAGCACATAACCCATGGCCGCCGATGAGGCGACAATGCCTTTCGAGCCCATGCCTGCTTCCGTTAGGCCAAGATGCAATGCGTGGTCGGAGCGCGAAGCCAGCATGGAATAGACAGCGATCAGATCCTGCACCTGGCTGACCTTGGCCGACAGGATGATGCGGTTGCGCGAAAGCCCGATCTCTTCGGCCAGTTCGGCAGATAGAAGCGCGGATTGGCAGATCGCTTCACGGGTCACCTGCCGGGCCGAGAGCGGAAAGCCCTTGGCCTGGTTCTCGTCCATCAACTGGGTCAGCAATTCCTGGTCGAGCGAGCCCCAGTTGACGCCGATGCGGACCGGCTTGTCATAGCGGATCGCCATTTCGACGATATCGGCGAATTGTTTGTCCTTCTTGTCCTTGAAACCGACATTGCCCGGATTGATCCGGTATTTGGCCAGCGCTTCGGCACAATCAGGATGATCGGCCAGAAGCTTGTGGCCGATATAATGGAAATCACCGACCAGCGGCACATCAAGGCCGAGCCGCACCAGACGGTCGCGGATTTTCGGCACGGCGGCCGCACTCTCATCGCGGTCCACTGTGATGCGGACGATTTCCGATCCAGCTTTATGCAGGGCTGCGACCTGCGCCACCGTGCCGTCGATATCGGCTGTGTCCGTATTGGTCATCGACTGGACGACGACAGGCGCGCCGCCGCCAACAATGACGCCGCCGACATCGACGGCCACGGATGCGCGGCGTGGTTTCGGGTCAAAATCTTCGGCTGGCGCCATGGTGGTCATCCCGATCTTGCGGATAATTCGCTTTCAGGTGGATCAATCATGGTCGCTTGTCAACATCGTGACAGTGGTGCGTGTCGATCAAACTTTGGGCCGGTCGGCATGTCGGGCAAGGCCAGAGAGCAGCAGGGCAACCAGGATCAGAGCTGGGAGCACGCGAAACACCAGGGCCAGTGACGTATGTTCGGCGATAAAACCAATCAGTGATGGCGCCACCAGAATACCCGAATAGCCCATGGCGCTGACCACCGACAGGCCGACGCCCGGTGCCATGCCCGGCAGGTTGCCGGCGGCAGAAAAGGCGATGGGGACCAGGTTGGAAATGCCGATGCCCATGATGGCAAAGCCGATGACGGCGGTCCATGGATCGGTCGCAAAGCCAGCAATGGCCGTGCCGATCATGGCGATCACAGCGCAGAGCCGCATGGTTTTCACCGCCCCCAGCCTGTCGCGGACGATGTCGCCGGCAAAGCGCATGATCGCCATGGTCAAGGAGAAGCCGGCATAGGCATAGCTTGATGTGGCAATGGAGCCGCTCAGTTCATTGCGCAGATAAAAGGCGCCCCAGTCGAGCACGGCGCCTTCCGGAATCATGCAAAACAGCGCGACGAGGCCGAGAAGCCAGGGCAGTGGCGTCGTCGGCAGACGGGCCTTGTGGTGTTCGGCATCGGGATGGGGCGGGTCGCGAAGGGTGATCGGCCAGGCGACAAACAGCATCACGGCAGCAAGGACAGTTGCAACAAGGCTATGCGCCGTCGATCCAGCCATGGCCAGCAGCGGGCCGCCTATGCTGGCGCCAATCAGGCCGCCGAGGCTCCAGAAGGCATGGCAGGACGACATGATCGAGCGCCCCATCTGCTTTTCTGTCTCGACCGCATTGGCATTCATCGCCACATCCATGGCGCCCATGAAGCCGCCAAACAGGAAAATCGCCAGGGCCGCCAGGGGAACATTGGGGGCAAGTGTCAGCAGCAGCAGGGTCGGTAGGAAAATCAGCGCGCAGGCCAGCGTCACCCGCCGCGAGCCGAAACGGGCGATCTGGGCACCGGCCACCGGCATGCAGGCGAGAGAACCCAGCCCCAGAACAAGGATCATTAGACCGAGCTGTGCTTCGCTCAGGTCGAGATGGCGGGCAAATTCAGGCACTTTGGGCGCCCAGGAACCAATGATGAAGCCGTTCATCAGGAACAACAGTGAAACGGCCAGACGTTCCCTGGTGAAAAATCCTTGCTGCATGTCCGTAATCCTCCGATTGCGCGAAAACTCTCTTAAATCGATTAGAGTTGCAAGCGCAGACCGGGTTTGCGCTGTCACGAATCGTATCTCCCTGTTGGGAATGTTTGTTCAGGTGGACGTCGATACCAGCATTGCAATTTGGCGGCTTCCTTTCAAAAGTCTGAAACCGTCATCCTTTTTGTCAAGAAACGACGAAATCGTCCATGAGGACCAAGGCAAGAACGGTATCGGATAACCTGCTCATTTTAAGAGGAAATTCGGAACGGACATGCTGGTTTCCGCTCTCATATCCTGCCGAAGGGAAGTGGTTTGCGGGGCGGGTTTCTCTCTGGCTTTCACCTCTCATCAGGTTAAAAAAATCGTTATGCCCCATAAGTTTCCGGCGTTTTTCTTTCATGAGGCGGAGGCCTGCCTATGTGAATCCTGATTGACGCCCCTATGTCGCTTCTCTAAGTGAAGGACAATTATATCTGAGGACATCTGAAAGGCTATCAGACCTCGCTAAACTGTTGAGATCCGTAAGAATAGATGACAGTAGAGATTATAGGGCGCGCCTGCGCCGCGCCGGGAGCCACGTCTCCCGAAGAACTGTTTGATCTTTTGCGTTCCGGCGCATGCACTGTCTCGACCTTGCCCGGGGATCGTTGGGATATTGCGCGCTATTGGCATCCCGAAATTGGCACGCCTGGAAAATATTACACTTTCGCTGCCGGTGTGATGGATGGAATCTATCAGTTCGATCCCGCCCTGTTCGGCATGTCACGGCGTGAAGCCGCCTTTATGGACCCGCAGCAGCGCATCCTGCTGGAATTGACCTGGCGGGCGCTGGAAGATGCCAATATTCCCGCCAATAGTCTGTCCGGGCAGAATGTCGCGGTCTATGTCGGCGCATCCAGTTTTGACCATGCCAATCTGGCGGCGGAAGATCCCGCCGGTCCCGGCCCGCATTTCATGACCGGCAATACGCTCTCGGTGGTCTCCAACCGTATCTCGCATGTCTTCGGCCTGAATGGTCCGAGCATGACGGTGGATACGGCCTGTTCGTCCTCGCTGGTCGCGCTCGATCACGCGGTGCGCGCCATTGCTTCGGGCGAAGTTGACACAGCGATCGTTGCTGGTGTCAACGTGCTGGTTCATCCGCTGCCTTTCGTCGGTTTCGCGCAGGCGCGGATGCTGTCGATCGACGGTTTGTGCAAGGCCTATGCCAATGACGGTATCGGGTATGTTCGCTCCGAAGGCGGTGCCGTGCTGGTGCTGCGCTCCAGCGAGAAAGCCCGGCGCGAAGGCGACCGCAGTCACGCGACCATCGTTGCCAGCGGCACCAATGCTGCCGGGCGCACCAACGGCATTTCGCTGCCGTCGCGCGAAGCGCAGGCCGTTCTGCTGCGCGCCGTCTATGACGGCAATGGTCTCGACCCGGATCGGCTGGCCTTTATCGAAGGCCATGGCACCGGCACCAAGGTCGGCGATCCCGCGGAAGTCTGGTCGCTTGGCACGGTCATCGGCCAGCGCCGCAAGGAGCCGGTCTGGATCGGTTCGATCAAAACCAACATCGGCCACACCGAACCCGCATCCGGCCTGCTTGGCGTGATGAAGGCGATGATGGCCTTGCAGCACGATCTGCTGCCAGCCTCGCTGCATTTCAACGAGCCGAATGACACGATTGATTTCGATGGCCTGAATGTCCGGGTTGCCTCGCAAGCGGTGGCATTGGCACGCGATGGCTTGCCGCGCCTTGCCGGGATCAACTCCTTTGGCTTTGGCGGCGCCAATGCCCATGTGGTGATTGCCGATCCCCAGATATCTGATTTGGCGCCTGATTTGGCCTCAGGCGCGGCTAATCCAGCCGGTGCCGGTCGCCTGTTCATGGCCAGCGCCCATTCTCAGGACAGCCTGAAAGCGTTGCTGGACAGCTATGACAAGGCCTTTGCAGCGGCAGACAGCGATGGTGATCTGGAAGACCTGATCTCGGCTGCCGCTTCCAACCGTGCGCCGCTTCGTCACCGGTTCGTTGCCAGTGGCAGTGCGGATGCCATCGTCAAGGCGGTGCGGGAACGGCTTGCCACGGCCAAGACCGGCGGTGAAATTGGTGAAGCCTCGTCGCGCAACGGCAAGCTTGCCTTCGTGTTTTCCGGCAATGGCGCCCAATGGGCGGGCATGGGTCTCGATGCCTACCGGGCAAACGCCCGCTTCCGCGAGAGCTATGAGCGGATCGCCGCGCTGTTTACGGCGCATTCGGCACTTGATCTCGTCGCTGCCTTGACCGATCCGGATCTGGAAGTCAGATTGAAGGATACCAGGCTTGCCCAGCCCATGCTGTTTGCCATCCAGGCCTCGCTGTCGGATGCGCTGCAAACTGCCGGTCTGGTGCCGGATGCCGTCTACGGCCATTCGGTCGGCGAAGTCGCTGCGGCCTATGTATCGGGTGCGCTGTCGTTGAAGGATGCCGTCTGCGTTATCGCCAAACGGTCGCAGCATCAGGCGGTGCTTGCCGGTGAAGGCACGATGGCCGCCCTGAAACTCGGCGAGGCCGATGCGCGCGCCATGCTGGCCGAGCTTGGCTTTGATGACCTGACGATTGCTGCGATCAATGCGCCCAATTCGGTGACTGTCTCGGGTCGTGAAGACGCGATCCGGGCGCTGAGGGAACATGCCCGCAAGCAGCGGGTTCCAGCCCAGGTGCTGGATATCGACTATCCTTTCCATCATCCGCTGATCGATAAGGCGAAGGCTGCTTTTTCTGCCGATCCGCCGCTGATTACCCCGCGCCAGACCACTCTTCCGTTCATCTCCACGGTGACGGGTGAACAGCTTGAGGGGATTGCACTGACCTCGGATTACTGGTGGAAGAATGTCCGCCAGCCGGTGCAGTTCCAAGGGGCGACGGAAGCGGCCATCGCGCTTGGTTGCAGCGTGTTCGTTGAAATTTCTCCGCGTGCGATCCTAGGCGGCTATGTGTCGGAAACGGCGCAGCATGTGTCGTCTACGGTTGCCGTCAGTGCCAGCCTCAGCCGTGAGGCTTTGGATGAGACGGTTGACCCAGTGGCGCGGGCTTTGGCGCGCGCTGTCGCCAGTGGCGCCAAGGTGGATGAGGCCAAGGTCTTCGGTCCGCGCCGCGCCGATATCGTCTTGCCGGGCGTGCCTTTCGAGCGGGCGGATCTGCGACCGGAGCCAACCAGCGACCGCGTCGATCTCTATGGCCGTTTCGATCAGTCGGCCTATCGGTTGAGCGGCTGGCGGGTCGATTTGAATGGCGGCCATTGGAAAAACCATCTCGACGCCCATCTGTTTCCGGATCTGGCCGAACATGTTGTCGATGGCCGCGCCATTTTGCCGGGCAGCGGTTTTGTGGAAATTGCCATTTCTGCGGCGCAGGCGCATTTCGGCTCCGATCAGCTTGAGATCAGCAATGTCGAGATCCTGCGGCCATTGGAATTGAGCGAAAGCCGGATCGTTGAGCTTTCCACGCTGATTTCTTCTGCGACCGGCGATCTTCAGATCCGCTCACGCGAGCGGCTGAGCGATGACGACTGGACGGTCAATGCGGTTGCCCGGGTTCGCAAGCTCACCGCCTCCGAATTGGACGATGCGGTTGATTTCGACTTGTCCAGCCCGACATCGGAGCTGGATAAATCTGCCGCCTACCGGACGGCGCGCAATTTCGGCCTGGATTATGGGCCGCGCTTCCAATTGCTGGAAAAGGCGATCTGCCATGGCGAGCGGCTTGTCGAAGTGTTCCTGAAACCGGCAGCGGCGCCGGGCCACCCGTTGCTGCGCTACAATCTCAATCCGATGTCGGTGGATGCGATGTTCCACGGGCTGGTGGCGCTGTTTGGCCGCTTCAGCGGCGAGCAGGGCGGAGCGCCGTATATTCCCGTGCGCTTCGGACGTGTCCGCACGCGGGTTCTCGGTGTTGCCGTCCATCGGGCAGTAATCGAGATCGAGCGGATCAGCGACAGCTCGATCAAGGCCAATTTCCATCTGTTCGGCGAGACCGGCGAGCGGATCGCCACCTTGAGCGATAGCCGGTTCCGCCGCACCTATCTGAAACAGCACAAGACGCTTGATGGCCTTGCCTATCATTATGAAACCATCGCGGTACCCCTGGTGAAAGATCCGGGTGCGGCCCTGGTCGCGCCGTTGGGCGACGTTTTCGCATGCCAGGAGCGCGACCTGGACAATGCCACGGTGCTGATCCATGCCTGCGTGCTCAGCGCTTTCTATGCGCTTGCCGAGCGCCTCGCCGGTCAAGACCGGCGCGTGTCACTGGTCGATCTACCGGGCGATGTGCGGTTGCGGCGGTTCTTGGCCAATGCCCTGCACAGTCTAACCGATAGCGGCTTTGCCCAGTATGCGGATTGCATTTGGACGCTTGAAGACGGCAGCGATCTTCCGCCCGCTTTTGAACTGATCCGGGAACTCTACCGGGATTTCCCGGAACGTACCGTTGAACTGGTGATGATCAATGACGTGCTGACCGCTGTCAATGCAGCGCTCGATCAGCCTGCCGGGGCCGTGGACGACGGTCTGGATTGGAATGGGGTGATCAGCGAAGCGACGCTGGATCATTTCGCCGTTCATTCCACGCTCGCCACCGAGCGCCATGGGGTGTTGTTGAAGGCAGTGATCGACTGTCTCTCGACGCTGGATGCCGATGCTCCGCCGCTGGTGGTCGAGCTTGGCGCCAGCTCACTTCATCTCAGCCGCAAGCTCGCCGATCTGGTTCGGGCGGCTGGCGGCAATCTGGTGATTTTTGAGCCTGAGGCAGGCCTGCGCCGCAATCTGGAACTGTCTTTCGAGGCCGATCCGCGCGTTACTGTCGTTGACGCAAAGGGGCTGGATCAGCTTTCGCTCCTGAAAGCGCCGGTCGACCTGATTGCCAGCGCCCATGCCGATCTTGGTCGCTTGCTGGATGGTGACATGTTGGCGCGGCTCAGCCATGGCGTCTTGGCCTCGGCCCGTCGGCTTGTCGCCGTGCAGCCAGCGCCCGACCTGTTCAATGATTTCGCCTTCGGTCTGCTGGAAGGCTGGTTCGACAGGACGGTTTCAGAGGAATTTCCGCTCGGTCGGATTGGCGGTAGCGAAGACTGGACGAAGTCCCTGCAACAGGCTGGTTTTGCCGCGGTCCATGCCCGGCAATTGCAGACGGATGGTGGCAGCCTCATCGTGGCGGAAGCCCAGGGCCGGACTGACGTTCCTGAGCCAGAGTCTGGTTCGCGTCAGGATAACGGGTCGGTAGACGAGGTTGCGGCCAGGGGACCGGTGATCATTGTCCATGAAAAAACCGCGGATATTGCCCGGCTTTCGGCGGCAGCAAGAGCGCTGGGCGGTTCCCAGGTGTCTTTGTTGTGCCTATCAGGCAGCTTTGAAACGGACCGGCCGATGCTGGCCGACGCTCTGGGCAAGGCTGGACCGGCCTTGGGCGGAATGGTCTGGCTGATGCCCGATACCGATGCGGCTGCGGATGGATCGCTGCTGTTGCAGGACCGGGTCGGCGCTCTCAGCGCGCTGGCCATGGCGCTTGGCGATGTTGCGGCATCGGCGCCTGATGCTGTGAGGAGGCTTCCCGTCACTCTGGTATTGCCCGGCGGCGCGCCTGTCACAGGCGTTACCGGCAAGGACTTGACCCGTTCCAGCCATGCGGGGCCTGTCAATGCAGGCCTCTGGGCCTTTGCCCGTGTGTTGCGCAACGAATTCGACCTGTTCGACATGCAGGTCGTCGATACCGGACCCTCCAGCAATACGCTGGAAATCATGTTGGACTGGGGCATGCGCCTGCTGGCCGACAAGGGCGAAAACCGCGAATGGCTGGTGGAGCCGGAAACCGGGCGGATGGCCGAGATTCGCGCCGTGCCTGGTCCTGCCCCGCTGACGGCGCAGCGTACTGATTCATTCGAGGCAGCCGTCATTCGCCAGCAGGTGCCGTCGCAGGTTGCCAGTATTCGCTGGGAAAGCTGCCCGGTCCCAGCCATCGGACCGACCGAAGTGCTGGTGAAGACCGCAGCGACAGGCTTGAATTTCCGCGACGTGATGTGGGCCATGGGCCTGCTGCCGGAAGAGGCGCTTGAAGACGGCTTTGCCGGGGCCTCGATCGGCATGGAATTTGCCGGTGAGGTGGTTGCTGTCGGCTCAAAGGTCAGCGATCTTATCGTCGGTGACAAGGTGATGGCGATTGCCGCTGCGGCTTTCGGTACCCATGTTAAGGTCGAGCGGGCTGGAGTGGCCAAGTTGCCGGATGGCGTGGACCCGGTATCGGCAGCGACCATTCCGGTGGTGTTCCTGACGGCTTATTATGCCATTCACGAGCTTGGGCGGGTGCGCCCGGGCGAAACCATTCTTATTCACGGTGCCGCTGGCGGCGTTGGGCTTGCCGCCTTGCAGGTTGCCCGGCATTTCGGCGCCAAGATCATTGCCACGGCAGGCACCGTCGAAAAGCGGCGCTTCCTGGAAACGCTTGGGGCGGACCATGTGTTCGACAGCCGCTCGCTCGGTTTTGTCGGCGATGTGCTTGACGTGACCGGCGGCGAAGGTGTCGATCTGGTGTTGAACTCGCTGTTTGGCGAGGCGATGGAAAAATCCCTGTCGCTGGTCAAGCCGTTCGGGCGCTTCCTGGAGCTTGGCAAGCGGGATTATTACGCTGACAGCAAGATCGGCCTGCGGCCTTTCCGTCGCAATGTCAGCTATTTCGGCATCGACGCCGACCAATTGCTGGTCCTGCATCCCGATCTGTCGCGCCGCATGCTGGCCGAAATCGGTGGCTTGTTCGAGCAGGGCGTGTTCACGCCGCTGCCGTTCCGCGCCTTCGAGCATGACGAGATTGGCGATGCCTTCCGGCTGATGCAGAATGCTGGGCATATCGGCAAGATCGTCGTGCTGCCACCGGTTGCGGGCCGTGACCGCGTGGCGGTTAAGTCGGCGCGCCGGATGTCGGTTGATGCGGATGGCATGCATCTGGTGGTCGGCGGTATCGGCGGTTTCGGCCTTGCCGCCGCCGATTGGCTGGTAGAGCAGGGCGCGCGCCATATCGCCTTATCGACGCGGCGCGGGCTGGTTGATGCCGAGACGCAAACCGTTGTTGACCGCTGGGCCAAGCAGGGCGTGACGGCCTATATTCGCGGCTGCGACGTGACCAGCGAAGCGGCCTTGTCGGCGCTTTTGACTGAGCTGCGCGCCATTGCGCCGTTGAAGACCGTTATTCATGCGGCCATGGTGCTTGACGATGCCTTCGTCTCCAATCTGACACGGGCTCGAAACCAGCCGGTTATCGACGTCAAGGCCAAGGGAGCCGCACTTCTTGACCGGTTGACCCGGCAGGACGGGATCGACAATTTCATTCTGTTTTCGTCGATCACCACCTATGTCGGCAATCCCGGCCAGGGCAATTATGTCGCCGCCAACGGCTTCCTGGAAGGTTTGGCGCGGGCGCGCCGCACCGAGGGACTGGCTGGTCTTGCCATCGGTTTCGGAGCAATCGGTGATGCCGGTTATCTGGCCCGCAATGCGCAGGTTAATGAACGGCTTGGACGCCGGATCGGCAAGACGGCGCTCGATGCCCGCGATGCGCTGTCAGCGGTCGGGCGCTATATTGCTGCCGATACCGGCTCGGTCGATGCGGCGGTGGCGATGATTTCCGAATTCGATTGGGCCGCCGCGCATTCACTTGCCGTGGTCAACGAACCCTTGTTTTCGCTGATCATGCGCCGCAGCAACCAGCATGTTGGCAGCGGTGAGGGCGGCGAGATCGATCTGGTGGCGCTGATTGATGGCAAGGCACCGGCTGCGGCCCAGGACGTGCTATTTTCGGTGCTTGCCGGTGAAATTGCCGATACGCTGCGGGTGCCCAAGGAAAGCATCGGGCTGAACAGCGTGCTGAAGGATATCGGGCTGGACAGTCTGATGGCCGTCGAGCTTGGGATGAACTTCGAGCAGAATACCGGCTTCGACATTCCCCTCAGCAGCCTTGCCGACAACGCCACTGTCGGGGACCTGACGCGCCGCCTCTATGAAAAAGTCAGCCTGCGTGGGCGGACGGGCGACAAGGACGAGGCGACACCTGAGGACAGCAAGATTATGGACGATCTGCATCGCCGCCACAGCGGGCAGGGCCAGTAAAACTGGCCCAGTTTTTGCTATCCGTTACGCTGCTGTTCATGTTTGTGTTGATAAACATCATTCTGTTCGGCATAGGTTATAGACGACTGACTAAAATTCTAGGGTTTTCTGCGGATGAATGAGAACAAGCGTCAGGATCTGCTGGCCCGTATGCGTGGCGTACAAAAGGATGTGGACCGGAGCCGGGCCACTCGCAGCCAGCAGAGCGTGTCGCGCAGCCAGCCTGGTTTTGCCGAACTGCCTGAATATAAGCAGGTGGTGATGCAGAAGCTTGTCAGCGAGCAGCTGAATATGCCCAATCCGTTTTACCGGGCGCATGAGAGCGCCTCCGGGGCAACGGCTGATATTGACGGGCGCGCTTACGACAATTTTGCCTCCTATGACTATCTCGGCTTGAACAGCGATCCGCGCATTCGCGATGCCGCCATGACCGCCATCGACCAGTTTGGTATTTCGGCGTCCGCAAGCCGGGTCGTTGCCGGTGAGCGCACCATTCATGCCGAGCTGGAAAAGGCCTTTGCCAAGAACTACCAGACCGAGGACGCCATCTGTTTCGTCAGCGGCTATCTCACCAATGTCACGACCATCGGCAGCCTGATGGGGCCGAAAGACCTGGTGATCCATGACGAGTTCATTCACAACAGCGCCCTGACGGGCATCAAGCTGTCGGGCGCCAATCGCCGTTTCTTCAAGCACAATGACATGGCGGATCTGGACCGCATTCTCGCAAGCCTTGCACCCCTGCATGAACGGATCCTGGTGATCTCGGAGGGCATTTTCTCCATGGATGGAGACGTTGCCGATTTGCCGGGTCTTCTTGCGTTGAAAAAACAGTATAATTTCTGGCTGATGATGGACGAGGCCCATTCACTGGGCGTGCTTGGACAGCGTGGCCACGGCATTTTCGAACATTTCAATCTCGATCCCGCCGATGTCGATATCTGGATGGGGACGCTGTCGAAAACCACCTGTAGCTGCGGCGGCTATGTTGCCGGCAGCGAGGCGCTGATCACGCTGTTGAAGGCGCAGGCCGGTGGTTTTGTCTATAGTGTCGGCCTGGCGCCAGCGCTGGCGGCTTCTGCCATCGCCAGCCTTTCCGTACTGGACGAAGAACCGGACCGGGTAGAGGCCTTGCGTCGCAACAGCCAGCTTTTCCTGGAGCAGGCCAAGCTGCGGGGTCTGGATACCGGGCTTAGCGAAGGGTTCTCGGTGGTGCCTGTGATTGTTGCCGATTCGGTGCGCGCCGTGCAGCTGTCGAATGAATTGTTCGAGGCGGGCATCAATGCCTTGCCGATTATCTATCCGGCGGTGCCGGAAGGCCTGGCGCGCCTGCGGTTCTTCATCACAAGCGCCCATACGCCCGACCAGATTACCCGCAGCGTCGATAAGGTGGCGGAAATCCTGGACCGGTTGAAGGCCGAGAATTTCGGCATGGGCTCGATGGATGTCCAGAAGGTCATGCTGCAATTGGCGCAGCGCTGAAGGACAAGAGCGTGAACAGCCGCAACCCGCCGCGCCATGTGATCATTACCGGCGGATCGAGCGGGATCGGGCTGGCCTTGGCGAAAGCCTATCTGCTGGCTGGGTCAAAGGTCAGTCTCGTTGCCCGCTCACTGGCGCGGCTTGAGACAGCACGTGACAGCCTACCACAATCCTGTTTTTCACATATCGGACTTCATGCAGCGGATGTAACGGATTATCACGCCTTGTCAGTCGCCTTGCGGGCTGCTGAGGATAGTTTCGGACCCTGCGATCTGCTGATGACCTGTGCGGGTATCGTTCATCCAGCCAGCATGGAAGCCTTGGACGTGGCCGATGCACGCCAGCAACTCGATATCAATGTCATGGGCACGATCCACGCCATCAAAGCCTTGTGGGCGGGGATGATCGCACGGGGCGGCACCATGCTGTTGATTTCCTCCGGGGCCGCATTCATTGGTCTGCATGGCTACGGTCCTTATTGCGCCTCCAAGGCGGCGCTGGTGGGGCTGGCCGATTCGCTACGCATGGAAGCGGTTGGCACGAAGCTGACGGTGGCGATCTGTTTTCCGCCCGATACCGATACGCCGCAGCTTGCCGCAGAATTGCCCTTGCGCTCGCCTCAGGCACAGAGGGTTATGGGGACGGTCAAGCCCTGGAATGCGGATGCTGTGGCGGCACGCATCGTTCGCCAGCTGCAAAAAGGCCGCCGGGAGATTGTCTTCGGAATGACGCTCCTGCTGCTCGCCCGCTTCGGGTCGCTGGTGCGTCCGGTTTTATATTGGTGGTATAGCCGCCGTTGACAGTGTGCAGCTTTACAGCGCGCCAATCACGTCCTTGAGCACCTGAACCCGTCCGGCGCTGACGTCAACGATCATGCCGAGGGTTGCGTCCAGCCGTTCCTCCGGGATGGCGAGGGTCAACTCGGCGCCGGTATCGGTAAAACTCTCCTTGATGACAAGCAGATCGTCGATAGCGGTAAGCCGGGCCTTGACCAGCGCAAGATCGGCAAAGCCGATTCGGATGGTCTTTGTGGTCCTGTTAATGATTTCCACCTTTTCGGCTTGCCGCAGGCATTGCGCCGCCGTGCCGCCATAGGCCCGGATCAGGCCGCCACTCCCCAGAAGAATGCCACCGAACCAGCGGGTAACGATGACCAGCACGCCATCCAGCGTCTGGCCGTCGATGGCTTGCAGGATCGGTTTTCCCGCAGTGCCGGAGGGTTCGCCATCGTCATTGAAGCGATAGGTTTGCCCCAGCCGCCATGCCCAACAATTGTGGTTGGCGGTGGCATCGGACTGGCGGTCCAGAAGGGGACGGATGTCATTTTCATGGGAGATCGGAAAAGCGGTGGCGCGAAACCGGCTCTTCTTGATCTCCTGTTCATAGCTGTGTAGGCCGGGAAGGGTAAACATCGCCTTTTGTGACGTGATTTGAGTCGCAAGAAAAGGCCGATGGGTGCCGCGACAGCGGCTGATCAGAAAAAAGGAGACGATCCAGTCCCACGCAAGCGACGGCTTTTAGGTTCCTTCGGGAGAGCCTGGAGATCCGGCTCGGTCTTCGGCTTTGATCCGGCAGTTTGACTGCCTGTCATGGCTGACCCGGTCGAACTCCGCAGAAAATGACAGTGTTGCGGCGTCTTTTCGCGTCATGATGACGTTGGTCGCCGCCAACGGAAAGCCGGGATGATCCCGGGGAAACAGGATAGGCCTATGTCTGACGATTTTGAACCGGAAGCGACCATCGAAACCTCCAACCTGGCGGCTCTGGTTCTGAGCCAGGAAATCGATTCGCTCACCGATGTCCTCGTCAAGGCCCTTTACGAAGTCTATCGCATTCTCGACGACAGCCATCCGCAGCCCGGCACCGTGCATTGATAAGTAAGGTCGGGAAGCCGTAAGCGCTCTACCGCCCATATTCCTTGACCGCCTGCATGACGACGAAGGTCGATGTGCTCGCCACATGCGGCAAGCTGGAGATCTTCTCACCCAGAACCTGCCGATAGCGACGGATATCGCCGGTGCGCACCTTCAACAGATAGTCGAAGGCGCCGGCGATCATATGGCACTCCTCCACTTCCCGGATTTTGCGGACCGCCGTGTTGAATTCCGTCAATGCCGTTTCACGGGTGTCGGACAGTTTCACCTCGGCGAAGGCGATGTGGTCGAGGCCGAATTTGCGGGCATCCAGCACGGCGCGGAAGCCGAGAATATAGCCGTCATCCATCAGCCGTTTCAGGCGCACCTGGCAGGGTGTTTTCGACAGTCCCACCCGCTCGGACAGGTCGGTAATCGACATGCGGCCATCCTGCGACAGCGCCTCGACAATTTTCATATCGAATTGGTCGATCCCACTGTCCAATTCCATTTTTACCATCATATCTCCTGAAAATCCGTGATATTTTAGAGAATTTACCTAGATTGGCCATGAATTCAAGTTCACTGATTTTGTTGGCCCCATGATATGATCCGGTCATCGCCAAAATTTCCGTCGAGCCAGGATAACAGTGATGAACCAGACCGTTTCCGTCGCATCGCAGGCCGTTTCATCCTCTCCAGAGCCAATCTTTGCCGCTTTCGCGCCGCCGGTACGTCAGCCAAGCCCTTTGCGCCAGGCGATCACGGCTGCCTATCGCCGGCCAGAACCGGAATGCCTGTCACCGCTGCTGGCGGCGGCACGCTTGCCGGATGCCATGCGCCGCGCCGTCGAGGGTACTGCCCGCACACTGATCGAAGCCCTGCGCGCCAAGCACAGGGGCAGCGGCGTTGAAGGGCTGGTGCATGAATATTCGCTGTCCAGCCAGGAGGGCGTGGCGCTGATGTGCCTCGCTGAAGCGCTGCTGCGCATTCCCGACCACGCCACCCGTGATGCGCTGATCCGCGACAAGATTGCCGAGGGGGATTGGAAAGCCCATCTCGGCGGTGGCCGGTCGCTGTTCGTCAATGCGGCCACCTGGGGACTGGTGGTGACTGGCAAGCTGACCTCGACCGTCAATGATCGCGGTCTTTCGGCAGCCCTGACCCGGCTGATTGCCCGGTGTGGTGAGCCGGTCATTCGCCGGGGTGTCGATATGGCCATGCGGATGATGGGGGAGCAATTCGTCACCGGCGAAACCATTGAGGAGGCGCTGAAACGCGCCCGCCCGCTGGAAGCCAGGGGCTTTCGCTATTCCTACGACATGCTGGGTGAGGCGGCGACCACGGCTGGCGATGCGGCGCGGTATTTCCGGGATTACCAGCAGGCCATCCATGCCATCGGCAAGGCTTCGGCGGGACGCGGCATTTATGATGGTCCCGGCATTTCCATCAAGCTGTCAGCCCTGCATCCGCGCTACAGCCGCACCAAGGCCGAGCGGGTGATGCGCGAATTGCTGCCACAGGTCAAGGCGCTGGCGCTGCTGGCCAAGCACTATGATATTGGCCTCAATATCGATGCCGAAGAGGCCGACCGGCTGGAACTGTCGCTGGATCTGCTGGAAGACCTTTGCCTCGATCCGGCCTTGTCGGGTTGGGATGGCATGGGGTTTGTGGTGCAGGCCTATGGCAAGCGCTGCCCCTTCGTGCTGGATTTCATCATCGATCTTGCGCACCGCGCAGAACGCCGGATCATGGTGCGGCTGGTCAAGGGGGCCTATTGGGATGCCGAGATCAAGCGGGCGCAGGTCGATGGGCTGGCGGATTTTCCGGTCTATACCCGCAAGGTTCACACCGACGTCTCCTATATCGCCTGTGCCAAAAAGCTGCTGGCGGCGCGGGATGTGATCTTTCCGCAATTTGCCACCCACAATGCCCAGACGCTGGCGGCGATCTACCATCTGGCCGGTCCGGATTTCAAAACCGGCTCCTACGAGTTTCAGTGCCTGCATGGCATGGGAGAGCCGCTCTATGACGAAGTCGTGGGCAAGGCGAAGCTAGATCGCCCCTGCCGGATCTACGCGCCTGTGGGCACGCATGAGACGCTGCTGGCCTATCTGGTGCGCCGCCTGTTGGAAAATGGCGCCAATTCTTCCTTCGTCAACCGCATCGCCGATCCGACTGTCTCAGTGGATGCGTTGATTGCCGATCCGACCGAAACCGTGCTCGCCATGGCGCAGCCGGGAGCAAAGCATGACAGGATTGCCTTGCCCGCCGATCTTTTCGAAGGCCGCAAAAATTCCGCAGGCCTTGATCTTAGCAATGAAGCGGTGTTGCAGGTGCTTGGGGAGACCCTACGCCAGACCGTACTCGGGTCTTGGGATGCGGTGCCCGCTTTGATCGCGGGGACAAGTGCCGGGCCTGTCCGTCCTGTCGTCAATCCCGGCGACCACCGTGATGTGGTCGGCGCTATCAGGGAAGCCACCGAGGAAGAGGCTCGCCAGGCCGTGGCCGATGCCGCGCTTCATGCGCAGACCTGGGCGCAGACGGTGCCTTTAGAGCGGGCGCGGATGCTGGACGAGGCCGCCGACCTGATGCAGGCGCGCTTGCCGATGCTGCTGGGGCTGATCATGCGCGAGGCGGGCAAATCGGCGGCCAATGCGATTGCCGAGGTGCGCGAGGCCATCGACTTTCTGCGCTACTATGCCGAGCAGGCGCGCCGGACCCTGGGGCCGGTATATGCGCCATTGGGTCCGATCGTCTGCATCAGCCCCTGGAATTTTCCGTTGGCGATTTTCACCGGACAGGTGGCGGCAGCGCTGGTGGCAGGCAATCCGGTTCTGGCCAAGCCCGCTGAGGAAACACCGCTGATTGCCGCTGAGGCCATACGCCTGCTGCATCAGGCAGGCGTTCCGGCTGCTGCCCTTCAGCTTCTGCCCGGTGACGGGCGGATCGGCGCGGCGCTGGTGGCCTCGCCGCAGGTGGCGGGCGTGATGTTTACCGGCTCGACTGAGGTCGCCAAACTGATCCAGAAGGAACTTGCCGGGCGTCTGCTGGCCAATGGCAGGCCGATCCCGCTGATTGCCGAGACCGGTGGCCAGAACGCGATGATTGTCGATTCCTCGGCGCTTGCCGAACAGGTGGTTGCGGATGTGATTGCGTCTGCCTTCGACAGCGCCGGTCAGCGGTGTTCGGCGCTCCGGGTTCTGTGCCTTCAGGAGGAGGTGGCGGATCGCATTCTTGCCATGCTGAAAGGCGCACTGCATGAACTGACCTTGGGCCGCACCGACCGGCTGTCCACGGATATCGGCCCGGTGATTACCGCCGAGGCCAAGGGCGTGATCGAGGCGCATATTGACGCCATGCGCGCCAAGGGCAAGGCGTTGGAGCAGATCGGTGCGGGCGAGGGGACGGAGCATGGCACCTTTGTTACGCCGACCATCATCGAGATCGGCGCATTGTCCGATCTTAAGCGGGAAGTATTTGGCCCGGTCCTGCATGTGCTGCGCTACCGGCGCAACGATCTCGATCGCCTGATCGACCAGATCAATGCCACCGGCTATGGCCTGACCTTCGGCCTGCATACACGGCTGGATGAGACCATTGCCCATGTGACATCCAGAGTGAAGGCGGGCAATCTCTACATCAACCGCAATGTGATTGGTGCAGTGGTGGGCGTACAGCCGTTCGGTGGTCGTGGCCTGTCCGGCACCGGGCCGAAGGCTGGTGGCCCGCTCTATCTGGGCCGTCTGGTTGAAAAGCCGCCGGTGCCGCCGCACCATAGTTCGGTTCATGTCGATCCGGGCCTGCTGGATTTTGCCAAATGGCTTGACGAGCAGGGTGAAACGGCAGCGGCGGAGGCAACGCGCAACCTCGGCAGCCTTTCCGCCGTCGGGTTGGTTCAGGATCTGCTGGGGCCGGTCGGCGAGCGCAATCTGTACGCGCTGCATCCGCGTGGCACCATTCTGCTGCTGCCCCGCACCAGCCAAGGGCTTTACCGGCAAATGGCCAGCGCGCTCGCGACAGGCAACAGCATCGTCATCGATACAAGTGCTGGTCTCCACGAAGCGCTGGCGGGCCTGCCGGATGGTCTGCTTGCCCGTATCAGCTTTGTTGAAACGTCAGGCTGGGCTGAGGCCGGTCCGTTCGCAGGCGCATTGCTGGAAGGCGAGGGGGAGCAGATTATCGAGCGGGCAAAATCCATTGCCGCCCTGCCCGGTCCGCTGGTCTTGCTTCAGGCGGCTTCCAGTGACGAGCTTGGTGTTGATGATGCCTATTGCCTGAACTGGCTGGTCGAGGAGGTTTCAGTGTCCACCAATACGGCTGCTGCCGGTGGCAATGCCAGCCTGATGGCCATCGGCTGAGGGTTCCGCTTGCTTTTAACCTGTGCTTTGCCCAAAAACGCCTGATATTCGAAAGCAAGGGACGGGCATGACAGGCAAGACAGTTGCGATCATCGGCGGGGGGCCTGCGGGCCTGATGGCGGCGGATAGCCTGTCGCGGGCTGGTTTGACCGTGACGATCTATGAGGCCATGCCGACTCTGGCCCGGAAATTTCTCCTGGCGGGCAAATCCGGGCTGAATATCACCCATTCCGAAGAATATGCGCGGTTTTCGAGCCGTTTCGGCGAGGCCGGGCACCATTTGAAGGCAGCCCTTGATGATTTTACGTCGGATGATGTGCGCGCCTGGGCAGCAGATCTTGGAACGGAGACCTTCATCGGCTCCTCAGGCCGGGTCTTTCCAAAGGCAATGAAAGCCTCGCCGCTGCTTCGGGCCTGGATCAAGACATTGCAGGAGCAAGGCGTGATGATTCGCACCCGGCACCGCTGGACCGGATTTGCCGGACATGGCTATCGGTTTGCAACGCCGGATGACGATGTCACCGTTGTGGCAGATGCCGTCGTTTTGGCGCTGGGTGGGGCGAGTTGGCCGCGTTTGGGCTCGGATGCTGCCTGGGTGCCTTGGCTGCGCGATATCGGCGTTGCCGTCACGGATTTCAGGCCCGCCAATTGCGGCTTCGACGTTGCCTGGAGCGATATGTTTCGTGATCGGTTCGCTGGCGAGCCGGTCAAATCGGTTGTCGCCACATCAGCGGCGGGGCAGGTCCAAGGAGAATTTGTCATTTCCCGGCATGGTATCGAGGGCAGCCTGATCTACGCCCATGCGGCAGCCCTGCGCGATGATCTTCGCCTTCATGGGAGGGCGGAGCTTCTGCTCGATCTTGCACCCGGCAAGCGGCTTGAAAAACTGGTGGACGATCTTGCGCGCCAGCCCGCAAAGGCCAGTCTCTCGACAAGGCTTCGCAAGGCAGCCTCTCTGGATGGCGTCAAGGCGGCACTTTTGCGGGAGGTGGTGCCCGACATTGCCAACCTTGATATCGCATCGCTCGCGGGTCTCATCAAGGCCTTGCCGCTACCGTTGCTGCGACCGCGCCCGCTGGCGGAAGCGATTTCCTCGGCAGGCGGCATCGGCTGGAGCGGGATTGACAGCAGTTACATGCTGGAGGACCGACCAGGCCTGTTCGTCGCTGGCGAAATGCTGGATTGGGAAGCGCCAACCGGCGGCTATTTGTTGACCGCCTGCCTTGCCACCGGGCGGGCGGCGGCGGTTGGCGTGATTCGCTGGCTCACCGATGATGCAGGTGCTTGAAGTTAAATATCGGGATGCCACAATTGTCGGGCCTGATCCTGTTGGTTTCCGGAACATATCCTGCGTCCACGTCAGGAAGTTTTTTACGCCCCTTGGTTGTTTTTTGTCAAAAAAATATTGGATGAATCAACAAAAACAACATGTTAATAAACCCCAAAATCCCATGGCTTATTAGAGCTGTCAATTAAATATAGTTGTGGCCTAACAGTGTTAGTTCTATCTTAACTTACTAACGTGAGAATTCGATTCAGAAATCTGGAAATATTTATGGCTTTGCCACAATGTTCCGGAATTCGCTCCCCGCATGATGCGGAATGGTCCCAAAAAATTCACAGATATTAACAGTGCTTGAGATGGCTTGTCGCATCGCATGGGAACATGCGCATGTCACCATGCCTGTCCAAGCCGTCATGGCGGAATGGAGCTTCCCTTGCGTGCCGTTGTGATAGACGACAGCCGATCCACATTGCTGGCACTGCGTCTGGAACTCCTTGAAATTACGGGTCTGGAGGTGGAAATCTTCGCGGATCCCGAGGAAGCCATTCGCGTTTGTGAGACCCGGCAATTCGACCTGGTGCTGGTGGATTACAATATGCCAAAGCGCTCGGGTATCGAGGTGATTACCGCTTTGCGTGCCATGCCGACCTATGAGCTGGTGCCGATTTTGATGATCACTTCGGAAACCGAAACGGCGGTCTGCTTGAATGCGCTGGAAGCAGGGGCGACGGATTTTCTGCGTAAATCCGCCGATCCGGTCGAGTTGAAGGCCCGTGCGCGTAATCTTTTGAGCCTGCGGCGTGCCCAGGTGGAACTGTCGTTGCGGGCCGATGGTCTTGCTGCTGCCGTGACGGCGAAATCCGCGGCACTTGTGGCCAGCGAAGAAGAGCTGATCTGGCGTCTGGCCCGAGCCATGGAATATCGCGACGGGGAAACGGGCGATCATGTCTCGCGTGTGGCGCAGATATCCAGGCTGCTGGCGCAGGATCTTGGACTCGACGAGGACCGGCAGCGCAAGATCTATCTGGCGGCCCCACTGCATGATGTCGGCAAGATCGGCATTCCCGATGGTGTTCTGTCCAAGCCCGGCCGATTGACCGACAGCGAACGGGACATGATGCGCAGGCATGTCGATATCGGCGTCAAGATTCTGGAGAACGGGACCTCCGATCTGTTGCGGGTCGCCGAGCGGATCGCTGGCGGTCATCACGAGAAATGGGATGGAACGGGCTATCCCAAGGGATTGTCTGGACGGGAAATTCCGCTGGAAGCGCGCATTGTCGCGCTCGCGGACGTGTTCGACGCTTTGTGCTCGCCCCGTGCTTACAAGCCAGCCTGGTCGCTGCAAGACGCGCTGGACCACATCAGGCGCGAAAAGGGTCGTCATTTCGATCCGGACTGCGTCGAAGCTTTTGAGCGGCAGTGGTCAAAAATTGCCTCGGTCATGGGAGCGCGTGAGACAGATATGAGGATCCACATGAAAGGGGCGCCGCCGCTGGATGTCGCTCATCCTGAAAACGCCCTTTGCCTCCAGAAGCAGACGAAATACCGATCAACACCCCAGCCAGCAGGACGGGAATGACGATGACAACGCAAACATTGCCGCATGAGACCATTGCCTTGCCACAGGCGCTGACCATTCGCACTGTGCAGACCACCAGGGACCAGCTTCTGACAGGCCTTTCGGCTGCTCAGACCGTCGTTATCGACATCCCCGCGGACGCGGAGGTTGATCTGAGTTTTATTCAATTGATTGAAGCGGCGCGCATGTCTGCGCAAACGAATGGCCAGGACCTCACGCTGCAAAGCGCTGCGGTGGGTGGTGTTCTGTCCACGCTGGAGCGCAGCGGCTTCTTGACCGACATGGATCCGTCGGCTCGATTTTTCTGGTTACATGAAAGGTAATGCCATGAGTGCTCATATTCTCACCGTTGACGATTCCGCCAGCATCCGCATGACAACGAAGATTGCCCTGACCAATGCCGGCTACAAGGTGACCGAAGCCGTCGATGGTTTGGATGGTCTGAACAAGGCCAAGTCATCGCAGTTCGATCTGATTGTTACCGATCTCAACATGCCCAACATGAACGGTTTGGCGATGATCGAGGCTTTGCGCCGGTCTCCGGCCCATACCGGTATTCCGATCATCTTCCTAACAACAGAATCCGACGCCGACATGAAGAACAGGGCCAAGGCCGCTGGTGCGACCGGCTGGATCACCAAGCCGTTCGATGCCGAACAACTGGTGAAAATTGCTAGAAAGGTTCTCGGCAAATGACCAATCTGGATCCCATTCAGGTTTTCAGGACAGAAGCAGCAGAGCTGTTCGAGCAGATCGAAAACGGCCTGCTCGACCTGTTGCATGACCTGTCCAATCAAGATCAGATCGATTCGGTATTCCGCGGTCTTCATACCCTGAAGGGATCCGGAGCCATGTTTGGCTTCGAGGCTCTGGCCGCTTTCACCCACCATTGCGAAACCGCTTTCGACCGGGTCCGCAAGGGTGAAGTACCGGCAACCGCCGAGCTTGTCGCAGCCGTTCTCGATGCTCAGGACCATATGAAGGCGCTGGTTGCCACACCCAATGGCGATCATGAAGCCGCTGGAGAGCGGTTGCTGGCCAAGTTGCAGGATGCGGTCGGCGACCATGGCGGCAATACGCATGCGGTGCAGGCTGCAAAGCCCGGCAATGGCGGAGCCGCCAAGCCGCAGCCGGCAGCCCGGTCGGCGACGACGACATGGCGGATGAAATTCCGCCTGCCGGCCAATTCCATGGTCAATGGCACCAATCCACTCGGCCTTCTGAATGAGCTTCGCGACCTTGGAAAATGCATCGTTAAAGCGGATTTGAGCGCTATCCCTGGCCTTGAGGAGATCTCACCTGCCGATCTTTATATCGGCTGGAGCGTGGAGCTTGTTACCGAAAAGCCAAAGTCGGATATCGAGGATGTCTTCATCTTCGTCATGGATGACATGGATCTTGAACTGACTGAGGATGCGACCGCTGTCTCTTCCGAGACCATTGCCGCCGATGATCCAGTCGAACAGGCCGTTGCCGCGCCGGTGACACCTGACAACAAGCAGTCGCCAAGCCAGGCTCAGTCAGCGACACCTGCCGCTGCTCAGACGGGTTCCAATGACGCCAAGCATGGCCGTGCCGCCGAAAATGTCCGCGTTCCGGCCGAGCGGCTTGACGAATTGATGGACAGGGTCGGCGAACTGGTGATTGCCCAGTCCCGCCTGTCGCAGCTGGCCAATACCAGCGCCGACATCATGCTGCGATCCGTTTCTGAAGATGTCGAGCGGCTCTCCGGTGAGCTGCGCGACACGATGATGGTGCTGCGTATGGTGCCCGTCGGTAGCCTTTTCACCCGCTTCCGCCGCCTTGTCCACGATCTCGCCCGCGAGACCGGCAAGGTCATCGAACTGGAGACGGAAGGCGAAACCACGGAAGTGGACAAGACCGTTATCGAGCGGCTGGCCGATCCACTGGTGCATCTGGTGCGCAATTCCATCGACCACGGGCTCGAACCGCCGGAAGAACGCCTGGCGGCTGGCAAGAACAAAGCCGGCAAGGTGGTGCTGTCAGCCCACCAATCCGGCGGCGAAGTGATCATCACCATCAAGGACGATGGCCGTGGCATCAACCGTGACCGGGTCCGGGCCAAGGCGGAATCCTCGGGGCTGATCCAGCCGGGCCAGCAGCTGATGGACCAGGAATTGTTGCAGCTGATCTTCCAGCCGGGCTTTTCCACCGCCCAGACGATCACCAATCTTTCCGGACGTGGCGTCGGCATGGATGTGGTGAAGAAAACCGTCGAGGCCCTGCGCGGGGTGATCGACATCCGCAGTGAAAACGGCAAGGGCTCGGAAGTATCCCTGCGCATTCCGCTGACGCTGGCGATCATTGACGGTCTTTTGGTGCGCGTCGGTACCGGGTGCTACGTCATTCCGCTGTCGGCGGTCGAGGAATGCCTGGAACTGTCGATCGAGGACGATCTGCGCTCCAGGGGCCGCAGTTTCATCTCGCTGCGCGATAGTCTTGTTCCTTTCCTCAGGCTCAGGGATCTGTTCCGCACCGGAACGCAGCCTGATCCTTTCCAGAAGGTCGTGGTGATCTCGACCGGCGACGAGCGCGTCGGCCTGGTGGTCGACCAGATCATTGGGGATCACCAGACCGTCATCAAATCCATGTCCAAGCTTCACCACGACGTCGTGACTTTTTCGGGTGCGACCATTCTGGGTGACGGCAGTGTCGCGCTGATCCTGGATGTGACGCATCTGGTCAACGCAGGCCAACAGCAGGAGGCGCAATTGCGTGTAGCAGGATGAGCATCGTACCCGGCAAACATGATTTCCAGCATTTCTGGGCGGACCGCGACGAAGTCGCCGTGCTGACGTTCAATCTGAACGGTGAGACGTTCGCGATTGAGGCCATCACCGTGCAGGAGATTATCGATCTCCTGCCGGAAACCAAGGTGCCCGGCGCAAAGCCTTTCGTCTCCAGCGTCATCAATTTCCGCGGCAAGGTCATTCCACTGGCCGATATCCGGCTGGCCTTTGGCATGGAAGCGACGGAGCCGACCATCGACAGCCGTATCATCGTCATCGAGCTTGATCTCGATGGTGAAACCACCCTGACCGGCATTCGCACGGACCGGGTGTTCGAAGTCACGACCTTGGCGCACTCCGCCAGCGAACCGCCCCCCAGTGTCGGCATGCGATGGCGTCCCGACTTCATTGAATGCCTGGTCAAACGGGATGGAGAGTTCATCATTCTCCCCAATCTCCAGGCAATTTTCTCCAGCACCAGTGACCGGATCGCCGCTTCAGCGGCTGGTCTGGCAACAAATTGAGGTCTGTTATGCGGTTTACAATCAAAATGAAGCTGGGGTTGGCTTTCGGCATCGTCGTCGCGTTGCTGATTGCCAGTTCGGTTCTGGGAATTCAAAGTCTGGGCTCAATGAACGATGCCATGGGCAATACGCTTGAAGGTCCTGTGGAACGGTTGCGCTTGGCTCAACAGCTCCAGATGGAGCAACTTCAGCAATTGCGTCAGCAAAAGAATGTTCAGCTGGCGCAATCCGAGGACGAAATAAAATCCAGTATCGTCAAGGCCAATGCGTCGCGTGCCGAATTCGACCAGGCTTTTGCAGCCGTGATGGCCAAGGCAACGGAAGAAGGCAAGGTATTCTGGAACAAGCTTGCTGTCGTTGAAGCCGAATTCCGAAAGACCGACGACCAGATCAAGGCTTTGACAATCGCTGGCGACACTGCGGGCGCACTGAAAGTCTCGACGGGTGAAAACCGCAAGTCTGTCAATGAAATCGACGATCTCCTGTCGCAAGTCGTCAGCCTGGAGCAGTCCCGCCTGCGCGATGCTGACGCTGCCGGCGATGCCGAATACGCCAGCACCCGGTTGATGCTTTTGTCCCTGTCGATCGCCGCCTCCGTTATTGCCGTTATGGCAGCGGTCTGGATTGTCATCAACGTCACCGGCGGTATCAATCGTGCGGTTGTGGCTGTGCGAAAGGTTGCCGATGGCGACCTGACGGAGTTTGCCCAAATCCGCTCACGCGATGAAATCGGCGACATGCTGCAATATGTCAACACGATGATCGAGCGTCTTCGCGGCGTGGTTGGTGATGCGCTGTCTGCGTCCGACAATGTGTCTTCGGGTAGCCAGCAGCTGTCGTCTGCCTCCGAGCAGGTCAGCCAGGGCGCGACGGAACAGGCGTCGTCTGCCGAAGAAGCCTCCGCTTCCATGGAAGAGATGGCAGCCAATATCAAGCAGAACGCTGACAATGCCGCCCAGACCGAAAAGATCGCCCGCCAGTCCTCCAAGGATGCGGAGGCCTCAGGCGAAGCGGTAAACCGGGCCGTTGGTGCGATGCGCACGATTGCCGAAAAGATCTCGATTGTCCAGGAAATCGCTCGTCAGACCGACCTTCTGGCCTTGAATGCGGCGGTTGAAGCTGCCCGCGCCGGTGAACATGGCAAGGGCTTTGCCGTTGTTGCCTCTGAAGTGCGCAAGCTTGCCGAACGCAGCCAGGCGGCAGCAGCTGAAATCAGCACGCTGTCGGGCCAGACGGTACAGGTGGCCACGGAAGCCGGTGAAATGCTGACGCGGCTTGTTCCTGATATCCGCAAGACGGCGGAATTGATTTCCGAGATCTCGGCGGCGTGCCGTGAGCAGGATATCGGCGCGAGCCAGATCAACGAGGCGATCCAGCAGCTCGACAAGGTGACGCAGCAGAATGCGGGTGCCTCGGAAGAAATGTCGGCAACCTCTGAAGAACTGGCCGCTCAGGCCGAGGAGCTGCAAACCTCCATCGCCTTCTTCAAGGTTGATGGCGCTGGCGGAAAAAAACCAGCCTCTCCGGCCCGGCCAACGGCCTCTCGCGCTGCGCCAGCCCGGACGGCTGCACCGGCAAAACCCCGCACACCGACGTCGTCTCAGACGGTTGCTGCCCAGCAGGCGAGAGCCAAGGGCTTTGCCCTCAATCTCTCCATGGGCGGACCTGATGATGAGGATTTGGATTTTCGCCAGTCGGCCTGACGCAGGCTCTTATTCGATTTCGCATCGGGCCGATGAGCGGCCCGGTGGCACCCGACAGGCATGTATGTGCGCCGAGCCGGTCCTTACCCGCTTCGAACGAATGATGTCGTTCGCCCTGGGCTTCCTTCTCATATTAATTTAGGGATGACGCACATGCGTTTCACAATAAAACTCAAACTTGCACTGGCTTTCGGGCTTATGATCGCCATGCTGATTGCGGTCGCATTGTATGGCATCTCCAGCATCGGGACGATCAACCAGGCTGCTTCTGATATTATTACCGGACCTGCTAAACGGCTAGAATATGCATTGTCGGCTTCCGGCAAAATGTCAGAAGCCATTCGCGCCCAGAAAAATGCTCTGCTTTCCAAGGATGATGCGGAAGCCAAGGCATATTATCTGACCTCCGACACCAACATCAAAGACATGATCGGCTTGGGACAGGCAGGTCTTACGATCGCAAGTCCGCAGGGCAGACCCTATTGGGAATCCGTGATCAAGAATGCTCTGGACTTCAGAGAGTCTGCGGCTCGTTTGCCTGATATCCAGGCGTCCGGCAAACTGAATGATGCCATAGCGCTCTCAAATGGCGACCTGCGCACTATGGCGACCAGTATGGCGGAAGCCATTACAAAACTGGTCGAAATTCAAAAGCAGGGCATGTCCAAAGCGGACGAGGATACAGACAATCTCTATGCCGAAACGAAGACCATGGTTCTCGTTGTCGCGGGGATCGCTACGGTTCTCGCGATTGGGGCGGCCTTATGGATTGCCTTTGGCATCAGCGCCGGGCTTCGCAAGATCGAAACTGTTGCCAATGCCGTTTCCATCGGTGATCTTGACCAGACCGTTGAGGTGAAAACCAACGACGAGATCAAGGATCTTGTTACGACGATTAACGGCATGACCGAAAACCTGCGAGCAACTGCCGCTTTGGCAAACCGCATCTCCGAAGGTGATTTGTCTCAGGATATCACGCCCCTCTCGAGCAAGGATTCATTGGGCATCGCTATGCGATCCATGACCCTCAATCTGCGTGAAACGACAGGTGTAGCCGATAAGATTGCCAATGGCGATTTGACGGTGACACCGACGCCGCGCTCCAATGTCGACACGCTGGGCCTTGCCTTGCAAAGCATGGTGGAGCGTCTTCGGGGTGTCGTCGCCGATGCCTTGTCGGCGTCCGACAACGTCTCTTCAGGCAGTCAGGAACTGTCCTCAAGTTCCGAGCAACTGTCACAGGGCGCGACGGAACAGGCGTCGTCTGCCGAAGAAGCCTCCGCTTCCATGGAAGAGATGGCAGCCAATATCAAGCAGAACGCTGACAATGCCGCCCAGACCGAAAAGATCGCCCGCCAGTCCTCCAAGGATGCGGAGGCCTCAGGCGAAGCGGTAAACCGGGCCGTTGGTGCGATGCGCACGATTGCCGAAAAGATCTCGATTGTCCAGGAAATCGCTCGTCAGACCGACCTTCTGGCCTTGAATGCGGCGGTTGAAGCTGCCCGCGCCGGTGAACATGGCAAGGGCTTTGCCGTTGTTGCCTCTGAAGTGCGCAAGCTTGCCGAACGCAGCCAGGCGGCAGCAGCTGAAATCAGCACGCTGTCGGGCCAGACGGTACAGGTGGCAACGGAAGCCGGTGAAATGCTCGGCCGGTTGGTTCCTGACATCAGAAAGACGGCGGACCTGATTTCCGAGATCTCGGCGGCGTGCCGTGAGCAGGATATCGGCGCCAGCCAGATCAACGACGCGATCCAACAGCTCGACAAGGTGACGCAGCAGAATGCGGGTGCCTCGGAAGAAATGTCGGCAACCTCGGAAGAACTCGCCGCTCAGGCCGAGGAACTCCAGGCTTCCATCGCCTTCTTCAAGGTTGATGGACTGAAGGCGCAGAAGAAGGCGGCCCAAAACTATACGTCGCAGCCTGCAAAACCGGCCAAAATCACGACAGCGGGGGCTGTTGTGCGCAGGCCGTCAGCAGGACAGACCGTTTCCGCTCAGCAGGCGAGGGCCAAGGGCTTTGCTCTCGACCTTTCCATGGGCGGACCGGATGACGAAGATCACGATTTCCGCCAGCAGGCGTGAAACCGGCTCACAACAAAGACCGGGACAGGCAAGAAATTGGCCGTCCTACCACGCTTAAATACGCGGAAATACCTGGGGGACTAACATGCGATTCACGATCAAACTGAAACTGGCCCTTGCCTTTGGCCTTATCATCCTGATGTCAGGCGCAATGGCAACGATGGCGATCATCAACCTTTCGTCACTCAATAGTGCGATCACTGACATCATCGCTGGTCCAGCGGCGAATTTGCGTAATTCGAGCGATTTGTCGGATGCTGTCTTGTCTTCGATCCGCGATGAGAAAAACGCCATCATCAATGTGGACCCAAACAAGATTGATGAATATGTCGGCGGCGTGAAAGAGCGCCGTGCGCTTATCAATGATCTCCTGGTGAAACTGGATGCGGACACCAATCCGTTGATCAAGGAAAAAGTCGCGCAATTCCGGACCCACTTGCCCGGTTGGATCACCATGCAGGACTCCATCCTCAAGCTTGCCATCGAGAATACGGATGCCAGCAACAAGCAGGCGGGTGAAATTTCCATGGGCGATGGTGCCAAGCTGACAGCAAGCCTGTTGCAAAGTCTGGGTGCCCTAAACGGACAGATTTCCGCGGATCTCAAGCAGACCGATGAAGCCACCAACGAACAATATGACTTCTCCCGCAATAGTCTGATTGCCGGCTTGGGTACCTTGCTGGTTCTGTCGGTTGCTATTGCTGCGTGGATTGCCATGGGAATCAATTCCGGCCTGAAGAAGATCAAGGCAGTTGCAGATGCCGTTGCCATCGGCGATCTCGGTCGGGATATCGACATCAAGACCAATGATGAAATCCGCGATGTCGTTGAAAGCGTCAAGGTGATGACCGGGAACCTCAGGGAAACGGCAGCTGTTGCCAATCAGATCGCCGATGGTAATTTGACGGTGACGCCGAAATCCCTGTCCGACAAGGACACGCTTGGCCAGTCTCTTCAGTTGATGGTGGAGCGTCTTCGCGGCGTGGTTGGTGATGCGCTGTCTGCGTCCGACAATGTGTCTTCGGGTAGCCAGCAGCTGTCGTCTGCCTCCGAGCAGGTCAGCCAGGGCGCAACGGAACAGGCGTCGTCTGCTGAAGAAGCCTCCGCCTCGATGGAAGAGATGGCAGCCAATATCAAGCAGAATGCCGACAATGCGGCCCAGACCGAAAAGATCGCCCGCCAGTCCTCCAAGGATGCGGAAGCCTCTGGCGAAGCGGTAAACCGGGCTGTCGGTGCGATGCGCACGATTGCCGAGAAGATCTCGATCGTCCAGGAAATCGCTCGCCAGACCGACCTTCTGGCCTTGAATGCGGCGGTTGAAGCTGCCCGTGCCGGTGAACATGGCAAGGGCTTTGCCGTTGTTGCCTCCGAAGTGCGCAAGCTTGCCGAACGCAGCCAGGCGGCTGCGGCTGAAATCAGCACGCTGTCGGGCCAGACGGTACAGGTGGCCACGGAAGCCGGTGAAATGCTGACGCGGCTTGTTCCTGATATCCGCAAGACGGCGGACCTGATTTCCGAGATCTCGGCGGCTTGCCGTGAGCAGGATATCGGCGCGAGCCAGATCAACGAGGCGATCCAGCAGCTCGACAAGGTGACGCAGCAGAATGCGGGTGCCTCGGAAGAAATGTCGGCAACCTCGGAAGAACTGGCCGCTCAGGCCGAGGAACTCCAGGCCTCCATCGCCTTCTTCAAGGTCGATGGCACTGGTGCTGGCGCAAGAAAACCAGCCTCTCAGACCCGGACTGTTGCCGCTCGCGCAGCGCCAGCGCGAACGGCTGCACCGGCAAAACCCCGCACACCGACGTCGTCTCAGACGGTTGCTGCCCAGCAGGCGAGAGCCAAGGGCTTTGCCCTCGATCTCTCCATGGGCGGGCCGGATGATGAGGACCGTCTCTTTCAGGAGAGCGCATAACGATAGTTCAACCAAAACGATGCCGCACGGCATCACCGGTTTGCAATGTGAGAATGCGCAGGCCTTATCGAGCCCTAATGATGAATGAAGTCGGTCAGGTCAGGGTTGTTTTGAATTGTTTCTTTTGCGGGGAATGTGTCGATGCGCTTTACTATAAAATTCAAACTTGCTCTGGCTTTCGGGCTGATGATCGCCATGCTGGTTGCCATGGCCTTCTATGGTATTTCCAGTCTGGCTACGCTCAATCAGGCCTCGTCTGACGTGATCGCGGGGCCAGCGAAACGGCTGGAATTTGCTCTGACGGCATCTGGAAAAATGTCTGAGGCCATTCGTGCTCAGAAAAATGCCCTGCTGTCGAAAGATGATGCAGGTGCCAGATCCTATTATCAGTCGTCCGATTCCAATATCAAAAATATGATCGACGTGGCGCAGGCGGGTTTGGTGATTGCCAGCCCACAGGGCAAACCTTATTGGGAAGCCGTGGTCAATAATGCCACAGACTTTAAAGAGGCGGCAACACGCTTACCTGCTCTTCAGGCGGCTGGAAAGTTGGACGAGGCGATTACGCTTTCGAACGGTGAATTGCGCAACCTCTCCGCTAAGATGGCCGAAGCGATCACGAAGCTCGTTGACATCCAACAGCAGGGCATGGCCAAAGCCGATTCAGATACAGATGTTCTCTACGGCAACACTAGGTTTATGCTGCTTTCCGTCGCAGGCGGTGCGACGCTGATCGCCATCCTGGCAGCCGTCTGGATCGCATTTGGTATCAGCTCGGGTCTGCGTAAGATCGCAACCGTGGTCAATGGTGTTGCCATCGGTGACCTTAACCAGACGATTGAAATTAAAACCAAAGATGAAATCAAGGATCTTGTCGACACGATCAATGTCATGACAAGCAATCTGCGCGACACGGCTGCGGTGGCTGACCGCATAGCGGCAGGCGACTTGTCGATCGCTGTCAAACCCTTGTCGGATAAGGATGTGCTGGGTCTGTCCATGCAGAGCATGGTCACCAACTTGAGGACGACAGCTGACGTTGCGGATATGATCGCTTCCGGCGACCTTTCGGGCGATGTCAAGCCATTGTCAGACAAGGATACCCTGGGTATCGCCATGCAGCGCATGACAACAAATCTGCGCAATACTTCTCAAATCGCCGACCTGATTGCCAATGGCGATCTGACTGTCAAACCAAAGCCATTGTCGAGCAATGATACTCTTGGCACGGCCCTTGAAAGCATGGTGGAGCGTCTTCGCGGCGTGGTTGGCGATGCGCTGTCTGCGTCCGACAATGTGTCTTCGGGTAGCCAGCAGCTGTCGTCTGCCTCCGAGCAGGTCAGCCAGGGCGCGACGGAACAGGCGTCGTCTGCTGAAGAAGCCTCCGCTTCCATGGAAGAGATGGCAGCCAATATCAAGCAGAACGCTGACAATGCCGCCCAGACCGAAAAGATCGCCCGCCAGTCCTCCAAGGATGCGGAGGCCTCAGGCGAAGCGGTAAACCGGGCCGTTGGTGCGATGCGCACGATTGCCGAAAAGATCTCCATCGTTCAGGAAATCGCTCGTCAGACCGACCTTTTGGCCTTGAATGCGGCAGTTGAAGCCGCCCGTGCCGGTGAACATGGCAAGGGCTTTGCCGTGGTTGCCTCTGAAGTGCGCAAGCTTGCCGAACGCAGCCAGGCGGCTGCGGCTGAAATCAGCACGCTGTCGGGCCAGACGGTACAGGTGGCAACGGAAGCCGGTGAAATGCTCGGCCGGTTGGTTCCTGACATCCGCAAGACGGCGGACCTGATTTCCGAAATCTCGGCGGCGTGCCGTGAGCAGGATATCGGCGCCAGCCAGATCAACGAGGCGATCCAGCAGCTCGACAAGGTGACGCAGCAGAATGCGGGTGCCTCGGAAGAAATGTCGGCAACCTCGGAAGAACTGGCTGCTCAGGCCGAGGAACTCCAGGCTTCCATCGCCTTCTTCAAGATTGATGGCATTGGAGTAAAAAAACCAGCATCTCAGGCCAAGGTCAGTGCCACGCGCGTTGCATCGGCTCAGACCTCAGCCTTGGCTAAACCCCGCAACCCCGCTTCGTCTCAAACGGTTGCCGCCCAGCAGGCGAGAGCCAAGGGCTATGCCCTCGACCTCTCCATGGGCGGGCCGGATGATGAGGATCGCCTCTTTCAGGAAAGCGCGTAACATGAGTGGACAATCGTCAGAATCGCAGTTTGTCACCTTCAGCCTTGGTGAAGAGGTGTTTGCCGTGCCCGTTACCGTGGTCCGGGAAATTCTCGACCACGAGGAACCGTTCAAGATCCCGCATGGACCGGACTATCTTCTCGGCCTGCGGGATGTCCGGGGCCAGGGCGTGCCGGTCATCGATCTTCGTCTGCGGCTCGGCATGTCGCGCACGGTGAAGACGCCGCATACCCGGATTCTCGTGATGGATGTGCCACTTTCCGACCGCAGTCTTGCGGTCGGGGTGGTGGCCGACAAGGTCTTCGAGGTCATTCCCTTCCGGCATGCCGATATCGAGCAGGCGCCCGATATCGGAATCCGCTGGCGCTCGGATTATATCCAGGGCGTGGTGCGGCGTGAGGCGGGCTTTGTGGTGATCATTGATCTGGCGCGGTTGTTTTCGGGCGATGAAACCGCCCTTGCCTCTTCTTCTGCACCGGCTTTTGCCGTCGCGTGAAAAACCATTACAGGGAGGCCGCCAGCGTGAATGCATTGGCAGAAGCAGTTGTTGGAGACCACAGAATCAGCCCGAAAAATTTCAGGCGTCTGTCGAACTACATTTTTGAATATAGTGGCATCAAGATGCCGGAGACCAAGACGACGATGCTGGAAGGCCGGTTGCGCAGGCGTTTGCGCGCCACTGGCTTTACGGATTTCGACAGCTATTGCCATTATATTTTCGAAGAGGACGGCCTTGCGACCGAATCCGTCCATCTGATCGACGCGGTGACCACCAACAAGACGGACTTTTTCCGCGAGCCCAACCATTTTGACTATTTGACGCAAAAGGCCTTGCCGGATCTGGAGGCCAGGGGCGTGCGTCGAGTTCGCATCTGGAGTTCGGCCTGTTCGATCGGTGCGGAGCCCTATACGATTGCCATGGTGATGGCGGAATATTTGGAACGCCGCAGCGGGATGGACTATCATATCCTGGCAACAGATCTGTCGACCGACGTGCTGCAGAAGGCCCGCCGGGGTGTCTACCCTGCCGAAATGCTGGAGCCGGTGCCGCGTACCATGGCGGCGCGCTATGTGATGCATGCGCGTGATAAGCAGCGTAACGAGGTCCGGATCGCGCCTGCACTTCGCACCCATGTCGGCTTTGCCCGGCTCAACCTGATGGACGACAGCTATCAGGTGGGGGAGCCGATGGATATTATCTTCTGCCGTAACGTACTGATCTATTTTGATAAAAAGACGCAGTTCAACGTGCTGCAGCGCCTGTGCAATTGCCTTGGCAAAGGTGGCTATATGTTCATAGGCCATTCCGAATCAATTACGGGGCTGGATCTTCCGCTCAAGCAATTGGCCAATACGGTGTTCAGAAAGGTATGATTGTCAGATGCCGAAGAAAATTCGCGTCCTTATTGTCGACGATTCAGCCAGTGTCCGGCAAATCCTGACAAATGTCCTGGAATCCGATCCGGACATTGAGGTGATTGGAGCCGCTTCCGACCCCTTCGTCGCCGCCCGGCGCATTGCCGAGGAAATTCCGGATGTGATCACGCTGGACGTGGAAATGCCGCGCATGGATGGCATCACCTTTCTGCGCAAGCTGATGTCGCAGCGCCCCATTCCTGTGGTGATGTGCTCCTCGCTGACGGAGGCGGGCAGCGAAACCCTGATGCAGGCCATGGAAGCGGGCGCGGTCGATATCATTCTCAAGCCGAAGATTGCTGCTGCGGATCACTTGGCTGAGCAGGCCGAACGGATTTGCCAGGTGGTGAAAAGTGCGGCCCAGGCGCGGCTCGGTACGCGAAAATCCAGTCTGATGGATCGTGCTTCCGCCAGCGGTGAGCCGGCTAAGAAATTGACCGCGGATGCCATGCTGCCACCACCGACAGGTCGCGCCATGGCCAAGACCACCGAAATGGTGGTTTGTGTGGGCGCGTCGACCGGCGGCACCGAGGCGCTTCGGGAATTCCTGGAAAAAATGCCCGCCAACGCCCCAGGCATCGTCATTGTGCAGCATATGCCGGAAAAGTTCACGGCGGCTTTTGCCAAGCGCTTGAACGGCCTGTGCGAAATGGAAATCAAGGAAGCCGAAAACGGCGATCCGGTGCTGCGCGGCCATGTGCTGATTGCACCTGGCGACCGCCATATGATGCTGGAGCGCCAAGGGGCGCGGTATCATGTGTCGGTCAAATCAGGCCCGCTGGTGTCGCGCCATCGTCCGTCCGTGGATGTGCTGTTTCGCTCGGCGGCCCGCGCGGCAGGCGCCAATGCCATGGGGGTGATCATGACCGGCATGGGAGATGACGGCGCGCGGGGCATGCTGGAAATGCATCAGGCCGGAGCCTTTACCGTCGCGCAGGACGAGGCAACCTGCATTGTCTTCGGCATGCCCAAGGAAGCCATCGCCCATGGCGGCGTCGACAGGACCGTGCCGCTCCACCAGATTGCCCCGGAAATTCTGGCGGAGGACCGCAGGCGCTAGAGTTGGTCTTAGGAAAATTGGCGACTGGTTTCCGGAAAACACAAACGAAAACAGAAAGCTATAGACGTCGGACTTGTTCGGTTTTTCTGCGCGATGCCACAGCTCACGGTGCCGGGATGTTCCGCTCGGTATCCTGATCCAGGAAAGCCTGCCGCACACGAAGCAGCGCTTCTTCCGGGGGGCGGTTGTTGCGGTATTTTTCGACAATGATCTGGTGAATTTGGTTGCGGATCTCTTCATTCTCTCTGTCTGTGGGAGGCGACGAGGGGATGAGAGCCTGTCCGCTATTCATTGGGCCGCCAAAATTCTCCATCTCTTTGTTTTCAGGCATTTCCGAACGCAAAATCGCTTCGCACTTGTCCTGGAAATGCTTCAGATCCGGGTGCTGGAGTGCTTGCTTTGCCTCCTCCAGCCGGGCTTGCAAATCCATCAGCGAATTCAGCAGAAGCATGTCGACTGTTTCAGCGGCGATGATGTCTCCAGTCGGCTGCTCCTTCATCCACTGATAATGGCCCGACAATGGTGGCTCTGTTTGCAACTGCGCCCGGTGGCGCAGCAACAGCCCTAACACGCCCAATCCGAATGCAGGCGGAGTGATAATCAGCAAAGCCTTGATCCAATTGGATGAGGATTGCCATGTATCGAAAAGATCAGCCCAGAGATTGTAATCGGTCATTGTCCATCCTCCCGCACCTGGAAACCGATCGACCACCGGAGGCGTGAGCCTCTGGTGGCCGGGGAGCTAGAAAAATCGCTACAAAACGACCGCCCCGACCTTTAAGCCGAAGCTCTGGACATGCGTCGAGGCCTCCCCGACCATAAAGAATGGTGGGAGCGGACCATATAAACATGGCCCACCGCCTCAGCCACAAACCTATGGCTGAGGGGTGTCATTTAACGGCCGACACCGGCCGTTTGTAGAGGAGTTTTCTAGGCTCCGGGACTGGCCCCGTTCCGACCAATCCTGATGCAACCATAGGGTATTGTTGACGGGAGGGGAACAGGGAATTTTGGGGGGCGGACGTAAAACAATTCAGTCGGGTTTAAAGGGCTCGTCGAGGTTAAGGAACTTGTACAATGCGACCGCTGCCATTGATTTTCGAACGCCGCAATGTCGGGTGACCGGCGAGATCAACATTGCCGCTCCCGGAAATCGACACATCCGCATCTTTCAGCGCGGTCATATCTGCGTTCCCGCTGCCAAGGATCACGATCCGTGCGGACTGAGCCGTCAGCCTCTTGAGCTGGGCGGCACCCGACCCTGAAATGTCTACATCGACCGTCTCGGCGGCTCCTGTGGCGGAAACGCTGCCGCTCCCCTTTATGCTCAATCGCAATTGAGGTTGGTTGATGTGGGATAGGGAGAGGTCGCCGCTTCCAAGCAGTTTCCAGTCTGTTATCGCAGGTCCCGACACGCTGATATCGAGTTTTGATTGCGACCAGCCCAGATGGCAATCCAGGCTCAGCCGATGGCCATCCATTCGCACATGTTCGACCAGGGCAGGATCACCCCTGACGATGACTTCCGCCTTATCACCGGGCTGATAGCGGACCGAAGCCGGCAAATCGATGATCAGGCTGTCGCTGGCGGTAAAGGGCAGGGTGACCTGCTGGCGGGTGGATTGGCCCGATCCGCAGGTGGAGGATGTCGTTGCCCACAATTGCCGGGCTCCACCCCAATTTTCGCCTGAAATTCCGATACCCAATGTTAGAAAAACGACTGCACCAATCAGTCCCGTCGTTGCAACGAATGCCAATTTTCTCGTCATTGTCCGTTCCTTCAATGAGGTGTCAGGGAAAGCTCAAGCGTGATCCGGGCTTAATTGAGCCAGGCGAAAATGCAGCCGTGCATAGTGGCCGAGTATGCGGATACCGGTGCCCAGCCCCATCAACAACAATGCGCCACCGCCCAGGAACCCGCTGACAAGGCCCGCGCCGATCAGCAGTTGCGACAGTGTTTCTGTTGTTGGTCCATCAAGGGGAAACAGCATCGTGGTAATGATGATTTTCACGCCCGCCGCTCCGATGGCCGTGAGTGCAACGCCAAGGCCGAACACGATAAAGAACGTCACGGTAAGCAGCGGCAGTAAAAACAGGATGTCAACGATGGCGAGCCCCGCCAGCGCCATCATCGCCGCCAGCATGTTCGACAGGCTCCAATGGGATTCGAAACGGCGCAGCCCCATTTCGGCTCTGAGTTCTCTGGCAATTCTGGCCGGATTGCCCAAGGCCGCCGCAACCTCCTGTTCACTGCGACCGGAGGCGGCTGATTCAGCAAAGTGAGCCTGATAATCGGCGACGATGTCGTCCACTTCTTGAGCAGGCAAACCGGCCAGCCCCAGTCTCAGCATGCGTAAGAAGGCATCCTTGGTCATGGCAAATCCTCAAGAAGTTTATCGACGGCGCTTGCAAAGGAGCGCCAGTCGCGGCGATGAGCTTCGAAAATTGTTCGGCCCTGTTCCGTGAGCCGATAATATTTGCGCGGTGGCCCATTGCTGGACTCAACAATGCGGGTGGCCACCAATCCGTCATTCTGCATTCGACGCATCAGCGGATAGATCGTGCCTTCTCCCATGCCGACGGCGCTGACCAATGTACTGGCGATTTCGTAGCCATAGCTTTCGCCGTGAGAAAGCACGGCCAGGACGCAGAGGTCGAGGGCACCTTTCCGCAATTGAACCTGGATCGAGTCAGTCATGGGTACCTCAGCTTTGTATTTTGAATATAACAAGCTATCTGTTTATGCAAGGTAGTGGTTTGAGTTTTTTGGAAGGAGACGAGTGATTGAGGGGTGTCGGGCTTGTGGTTGTGAACGAACCTGGAAAGCCCAGGGGAATTGTCGTATTTTGTCCAACAGATAACCTCCGGTTAACCATGTCGCGTCACTATGGATCTGCCCGATGTGAATGGGTTGCCCGATATGTTTGGGCCTTGGAGAGCGATGCATGGCTCCGTTATGGCTGACCGAGGTTGCTTCATGCCCATCATTACCTTCGCCAATACCAAGGGCGGTGCCGGAAAGACCACGGCGGTTCTGTTGCTTGCGACGGAACTGGTGCGCCGGGGCTACACAGTTTCGGTAATCGACACCGATCCGCAGCGCTGGATTTCCCGCTGGTTCGAGGGCGCGGACGGTTATGCCAGCAACCTGCGTGTCGCCACCTATATCTCCGTCAATGCCTTGGCCCGCACCATTGAGGCTTATCGTGGCAGCTCCGATTATGTGATCGTCGATCTGCCCGGTGCGCAATCACCCTTGCTGGCGACGGCGCTTGGCCTTTCCGATCATGTGCTGATCCCCATCCAGGGCAGTGCCATGGATGCCCAGGGCGGCGCGCAGGTGATCGAACTGCTGCAATATCTCTACAGCAAGGGCAATATCCGCATTCCTCATTCCGTCGTTCTGTCACGGGTTAATTCGCTGGTCACCACCCGCGCGCTTCGTGCCGTCAAACTGCTTCTGGCCGAACGCTCGGTGCGGGTTCTGGCGACGCCGATCATCGAGCGCGCCGCCTATCGCGATATGTTTGAATATCGCACCAGCCTGCACCGCCTCGACCCGGAGCGGGTCAGCAATCTGGATAAGGCTATCGCCAATGCCGAGCGCTATTGCGACGAGGTAGAAATGCTGGTGCCTGCCATCCGCATGCCGGTTGCCGATAACCTGACGAATAGCCGGGCCGATAACGGCAATCGCGGCTTTATGGAAATGCCGTTGTTGCGTGCTGCCTACTGATAAACGTCAGGCATTGGCAGGGGACAGATGCCGGAAGGCGGCGACCACCTGTTCGTAGACGCCGCGTTTGAACGACACGATCAGGTCCGGCAGTTCTGCCATTGGCTTCCACTGCCATTCATCGAATTCGGCATGCTGGCTGGTCGGCGGCGGATTGATCTGGATTTCGCTTTCGTCGCCGTCGAAGCGAAAGGCAAACCAGCGTTGTGTCTGGCCGCGAAACTTGCCGCGAAGACCGATGCCAATAAGGGCTGGCGGCAGGTCGTAATTGATCCAGTTCGGCGCTTCGGCCAACAGGGTCACGGTTTTCATGCCGGTTTCTTCGTAAAGCTCGCGATAGGCTGCCTCTTTCGGGTCTTCACCCGGATCGATCCCGCCCTGCGGCATCTGCCAGAGCTGCGGCGAGCCATCGTATTCGGAATTGAGCAGCGGAATGCGGCGACCGGCCCAGACCAGACCCTGCGCATTCAGCACCATGATGCCGACGCACGGGCGATAGGGCAGATCCTCGGCTTTGACGGTGGTCTGGGTCATGGTGTCCTCACTGGAGCGGTCATCGGGCATCGGGCCGCCTGTAAAAATCACTGTTGCGCTTCCATGGCAAGGGCAGAAACGCCGACGATTTCGATGCCGCGTGCCTTGGCGCCTTCCGCCCATTTGGCAATGGCATTGACGCTTTCATCAAACGCCGAGGCAACGCCGATGGCAGAGCCATTGCGCCGGGCAATCCGCTCCAGCTCGTCCAGCCGTTTCAGGATGGCCTGTTCCTGTATCTGGTCGTCCAATTGCAGATCGGCAACGGAAAACGGCATGTTCATCGCCTTGGCAAAGGTGGCTGTCAGGGATCTTGCCGAGGAGCCGTCATCGAGAAACAGCAGGCCACGTGCCGCAATATCGCGCATGACAGGGTCCATCGCGCCGCTGTCGGACAGGAAGCGCCCGCCCATGTAATTCATCAATCCGGTATAATTGGTCATGCTGGCCATGGCCTTATGCAGGTCTCGCAGGTTTTCAGTGGTGGGCCGCCCAACCTGCAACGTGCCTCGGCCTGGGTCGTTTGCCGGGTAACCAACCGGCTCCAGCGGCACCTGCAACAGGATCTCATGACCACCGCGCCGTGCCTCCTGCATCCAGCGCGACAGGCTGTTGCCGCTGGCGGCAAAACCAAGTGTCACTTGTTCCGGCAGGTGCTTGATTGCTCTTTGGGTGCCGGTCTGGCTGAGGCCGAGGCCGCTGACGACGATGGCCACCCGTGTTCCATGCGCGCCTGACCAGGGCCGCGCATATTGCTCGACGGGTCGCAACCCGTCGCGGCCCGTGACCGGGATTTGCCCCTCTGGACTGTTTTCCAGCAGGTCTGGATTGGGCATTGCTGCGACGCGGACGTCCTGGCCCACATGCGGGGTGGCGACCAGGGCCGGGCCGGAGCCGTCGCGGCTGGCGGGTGAATATTTGGTGACAACCGAACCGTCCGGCAGGGTCGAGCGCTCGACTGTAGCGCCAGAGGTCGGTGCACGGGCTTCCATGCTGCGGGACGGGCCGGGGGCTTTCGTGGCTGGCTCCTCGGCAGGGACGGCAGCCGCAACCGGCTGGGTCGTGGTGAGCGGTACCGGATTGTGCAGCGGAAGCGGCGTGAGTGTTGTGTAAACGGACAGGCCGAGAAGAGCGACCGAGCTTGCTGTTGTCAGCGCCGCGAAGAGAGACATTTTCGGACCGCCCGTGCGGCGCTTCTTGCGGTTCTGGCCCAAAGCTGCGTGCAGATCAGCGCTCAATGTCATGTCCTTCGGAGCATTTCCAGCAAAAGTGCGTAGCGGTTTTGCGTCCGGAAATGCGTTAATGCTCTAGAGCGTTGGCCTTTGATGCATTGGCCCTTCGATCTTTGGATTGGACTGTCCGTTCCATGCCGCGAATCACTTCGCCATTTCGATGACCATGCCTTTCCATCTCATGCGGTTCAAGCTTTGCCTGCGTGCAACGGGAAGGGCGCTGTAAACGAAAAATGCCGGCCCCAAGGCCGGCATTTCGAGGACCTACAATCTTATCCTTACTTCTTCTTGGCGCTTTCCAGCACGGCCTTGCTTGGGTCCGGCGGGAAGGACGGGTCTGTCTTGGCGCCGCGCAGCAGGTCGAGTGCGTAGTTGAGCTGCACGTCATCCTTCGGGTCCGGCGGCACATAGGCAACCGAGCCGGAGCCTTCTTCCGTCTCGCTCTGGCCCTGGATATGGCCCGGCAGCGAGGATTCGCCTTCGGTGCGCAGCTTGCCTTGCAGATCGGCGGGCAGCGGCTCTTCCACCTTGATATCAGGATGGATGCCAGTCCCCTGGATCGACTTGCCGGATGGCGTGTAATAGAGCGCCGTCGTCAAGCGCAGCGCGCCCTTGTCGCCCATCGGGATGATGGTCTGCACGGAACCCTTGCCGAAGCTGCGGGTGCCGACCACGGTTGCCCGCTTCAGGTCCTGAAGCGCGCCAGCGACAATTTCAGATGCCGAGGCCGAACCACCATTGACCAGCACGATCAACGGCTTGCCATCGGTCAGATCGCCAGCGGTGGCATTAAAGCGGCGGGTGTCTTCCGGATCGCGTGAGCGGGTGGAGACGATTTCGCCCTTCTGCAGGAAGGCGTCGGAGACGTAAATCGCCTGATCGAGCAGACCGCCCGGATTGAGGCGCAGGTCGAGAACAAAGCCCTTCAGCTTATCGGCCGGGACTTCCTTCTTGATCTTGTTGATCGCGGCTTCCAGATCGTCATAGGTCTTTTCGGTAAACGAGATCACCCTGACATAGCCCACATCGCCATCGACGCGAGACTTGACGGCGCGGATTGGGATGATTTCGCGCATGACGCTGAGCTCGATCGGCTTGTCGGCGCCCTTGCGCAAAATGGTCAGCTTGATCGGGGTATTGACCGCGCCACGCATCTTTTCAACGGCGTCATTGAGCTGCATGCCGCGCACGGGGGTGCCATTGATCTCGGAGATCATGTCGCCCGCCAGAATGCCGGCCTTGGCGCCGGGTGTGTCGTCGATGGGTGTAATGACCTTGACCAGGTCGTTTTCCATCGTCACTTCGATGCCGATGCCACCGAATTCACCCTTGGTCTGGGTCTGCATATCCGCCGCTTCCTGGGCGTTCATGTAGCTGGAATGGGGATCGAGAGAGCTCAACATGCCATTGATGGCGGCTTCGACCAGCTTTTTCTCGTCGGGAGGCGTGACATACTGAGCGCGGACACGCTCGAACACGTCTCCAAAAATCGCCAGTTCCTTGTAAGTGGAATTGCCTGCCGCCTCGGCAGGAACGCCAGCCGAATAAACAACGCTCATCGCCGTCGCGCCCATCAGCGCGCCAACCAGCATTATAGAAGCCCTACGTATCATTGCGAACCTTTCCGGCGTCCTTCGCCCACCATGGTCGGGAATCAACCGAGTTACCGTCTTTTCTGAATTCTATGTAAAGGGTTGGGCGATCTGTTTCCAGCGCGAAAGCAGCTGCGCTGACGACTCTCTTTTCACCCATAGCACCAATCGGCTCGCCGGACAGCACGAATTGTCCGGCATGCACGTTGACACGGTCCATGCCGGACAAAACTATGTGATATCCGTTGCCTGTGTTGAGGATGGCCATTTTCCCGTAACTGCGGAACTGTCCCGCATACACCACCGTGCCGTCGGCGGGCGCAATCACCACGGCTGCGGGCGCTGTGGCAAGAACAATCCCCTTGGCCTCGTGACCGGTGCCGTCGGGATCGCCGAATTGCCGCAATACATCGCCAACAGCCGGAAGTTCCAGCTTCGCCTTCAACTCTTCAAAGGAAAATGCCGGGGCAATGCGGTTTTTATCGGGCGGCGTAGTCTGGGCCTCAAGGCGCGCCTGATCCCGTTGCGCATCGGTCATCTGGCGGCGCTTTTCCTCTTCCAGCTTTGCCTGGTCGGTGGCTTGGCGCACAGAGGCGATTTCGTTTTCCAGGCTGCCGATCAGGCCCTGGAGCGATGAGGATTTCTGCGCAAGCTCCTGTGAGCGCGCCAGTTCTTCTTGCAGTTGGGCGTTGTTTTGCTGGCTCAGCCGGGCGTTTTCCCCCAGAAGCATATCCATGCGGGCTTCTTCTTCCTGGCGGCTTTTCAGGCTGGCAACCGTTTTTTCGCGCTCATCGATGCTGGCCTTGCGCAGGTTGGTCAGTTCCTGCAAGTCATCGGCAAGCTTTTCGGTTTCCTTGCGCATCCCAGGCACGACAGCGCCAAGCAGAATGGCGGTGCGCACCGCCCCCAAGGCATCTTCCGGCGTGACCAGCAGAGCTGGCGGCGGATTGCGGCCCATGCGCTCCAGAGCGCCCAGCACCTCGGCCAGCACGGCGCGGCGCGCCCGGAAGGATTTGTGGATGACGTCTTGCCGGACACCGTAGTCCGCCAGCTTCTTTTCGCCATCGGCGATCTTTTGCTCCAGATCCTTGCGGCGTGCGGCAGAATCGATCAGCGCCTGGCGCAGGCTGGTGCTGCTCTTGTCCAGCGCATCAATGCTTTTGCGTAGCTCCTCGGACTTTTCCGAGGAAAGCTGCATGGATTGGGACAGATCCTGCAATTGACGCGAAACGTCCTCACGCTTGGCCCGCAAAGCACCGGCGGGATCGTCAGGGCTCGTCTGGCTCGAAGCTTCGGGACTTGCAGCCGGGGCGATGTTGCTGGGGCCTTGCGGGAGTGTCTGGGGCTGCGTCGAGGCTGGACTATCCGGGGCCGGCACTTGCTGGGCCTTCGCAGAGGACAGGGCCATGGCAAAAAGGACTGCGATTGTCCCGCACGACAGTGTTCGAGTGGCTAGACGCCTGCGTGCGAAGGAGTGGGATATCATCGCTGTCTTGATCGTGCCTCTGTCTCTTTGCCTGGCTCTTTGCGGTCTATCCCGGCTTTATATCCGGACGAGGAAATCCGTTTCAGCTTTTCCCGATAGACGTCGCGAAACCCAGACGATCACGCCAATCTAACCGATTTGCATCGAAGCGAACAGTACAGCAGAGAAAAGTGTAGGCTTCTCAATAAAACTGAGGCCCGCACGTGCTATCCACGTGCGGGCCTCAGCTTGAACAATCACTGTTGATTGCGGCAATTATACAGCATTGGCATGCGTCATGCCATTAACGGCAGACCCGTACCCGCTTGACGATTTTTTCGCCATGGTGCCAGCGCACCACTTTGCGAACCTTGCAATGCGGCGGCGGCGGTGGTGGGCGTTGCATATGGCGCGGCGGCGGGTCACGGCGCTCGTCCGGTGGAGGCATCATACCCGATTGCGCGTAAGCCGGAATGATACTGCCGGCCATCGCCGCAACAGCAAAAACCGAAGCAAGAAAAATTTTCTTCATGGAGTTCCTCTGAACATTTCCTGAGTTCCGCTGGCATGAACGTCGCACAGGGCAAAAGGTTTCACGGTAAAACAAGCTTTCACCGAGACGTGATTACGAGAGGAAAACGGCCATTGGAGGGCAGGGGCTTTCGTTGCCCAGTCGGGTCTGTCGTCTGGCTGGTTCAATCCGAACGTGAGAGACACTAGAAATCGATGGCGCGGCCGTTGATTTCCCAATCACCGAACCGGGCCGGGTCCGCACCGCCGCGTCCACCGACTTCCGGCGCCGGTTTTTGGGCCTGCTCGGCCTTGCGACGCTGCTCGGCTTCGGCCAGCGCACGGGCTGCGGCAGGCGGCAGCGTTTTCAGTGCGGCTTCGGTGCCAGCACTGTTGGCGGTGCCGGAATCTTGTTGGGTGTTCTGGTGCTCGTCCATTCGGCATCCATCCTATAGCAATTGAAAATGATCGATGGTCTTTACATATGTAGGACATCGCAGCGAGCTGGAAAACCCTCTCCGCTGCCGGACCCTTTTGGAGCACCCGATGAATATCATGCGCACCGCCATGCTTCTGGCTTTCATGACCGCCCTGTTCATGGGCGTCGGCTTCCTGATCGGCGGTAAGGGCGGGATGATGGTCGCGCTGGTCATCGCCGGTGCGATGAACCTGTTTTCCTACTGGAATTCCGACCGGATGGTGCTGTCAGCCTATCACGCCCAGGAGGTCGATCCGCGCAATGCGCCGGAATTTTATGAGATCGTCCGTGGTCTCACCCAAAATGCCGGTCTGCCGATGCCCAAGGTCTATATTTTCGACAATCCGCAGCCCAACGCCTTTGCCACGGGCCGCAATCCGCAAAACGCTGCCGTTGCCGCCTCGACGGGTCTGTTGCAGGCCTTGACGCCGGAAGAAGTGGCAGGCGTGATGGCCCATGAGCTTGCCCATGTCGAGCACCGCGACACCTTGACCATGACGATTACCGCGACGCTGGCCGGGGCGATTTCGATGCTAGGCCGTAGACTCATAACGATCTGATCCAAATTCTTGCTGCTGCCAATTTGACAGCGGCGAGAAAGTTCAATGGGTCTTTGTCGTAACGGGTTGCGATGCCTCTGAACTGTTTGAGTTTGCTGAAGAAACGCTCAACGAGATTGCGCTGTCGGTAAACCCATTGGCTGAAAGGGAAGCTTCCCTTCCGATTGCTCTTGGCAGGAATATTGGCCCATGCCTGCCTTTGCTTTGCAAATGCTCTGATCGCGTTGGTATCGTAGGCCTTGTCCGCCAGCAGGATCGCACCCTTGGAGATTGTCTGTAACAATGGTTCTGCCATGCGACCATCATGGGTTTGACCGGCTGTGAGTGCGAGACGGATCGGTCGGCCATCGGCATCGACAACGGCGTGGATTTTGGTGGTCAAGCCGCCACGGGAACGTCCCATGCAGCCATCGTGTTGATCCCCCTTTTTCCCGTGGCCGCATGTTGATGAACACGGACACAGGAGCTGTCGATCATAACGATATCGCCGTCGAAAGCCTTGGAAATCTCGCCCAGAACATGATCCCAGACACCCGCCTTTCGCCATCGCACGAACCGGTTGTAGCAGGTTGTATATGGACCATATCGATCAGGAACGTCTGCCCAGGGTGAACCTGTCCGAAACCGCCACAAGATGCCGTTGATCACCCGCCGGTCGTCAACACGTGGCACCCCACGCGGCTTGTTGGGCAACAAGGGCTGGATGACAGTCCATTCGAAATCGGTGAGATCAAACCGGCGACGGGTCATGAGAGGCCTCCAAATCAAGGCCTCAGTGAATCAAAATCAGGCCGATTTGCAAACCCGGTTTATGAGTGTGCGGCCTAGGCAATTTTGCCTTCTTCTTCGGTGGTCGCCGCGACGAAAACGGCAATGGCGGTGGCATTATCGGTCCGCTTGTAGCGATGATTGTCGCGCCCTTTGCCGCCATGCTGGTGCAGATGGCCATCAGCCGAACCCGCGAATATGCTGCCGACCGGCGTGGCGCGGAAATCTGTGGCAATCCGCTATGGCTGGCTTCGGCACTGGCAAAAATCGCCGGCGCTCACCAGCCCAATTATCAGGCCGAGCGCAATCCGGCCACAGCGCATATGTTCATCATCAATCCCTTGTCGGGCCAGAAAATGGACAGCCTGTTTTCCACCCATCCAGATACTGGCAACCGGATCGCGGCGCTGCAAGCCCTGGCGCAGGAGATGGGTGCGCGTCAGGAAAATGTCTATCGCCCGCAGCAAAACAGGGCGGCGGCTTCAGGCCCGTGGGGCGGCAGCGCGGAAAGATCGACGGATGATCCCTGGGGTGTTAAGGGAGGGGCAAGCACGCGCTCCGTTCCCAAAATCGGGCGGCGCGGCAAGGATAATGACGCCCCGAAGGGACCATGGAATTGAACGAAAGACGCGGCAAATCTCCAACCGGCAAACCATCCTCCGGCCATCGGGAGTCCAGCCTTGGGACCCCTGGCAAACAGGATGGCCAATCCAGGCACAAGTCCGACAGACCCCGCAGGCCAGCGTATGACGACAAGCCGGGGCTGGAAGCGCGCATGGCCGCGAGCCGCCTGTTGGCGGCGGTGATCGACCGCAAGACCTCGCTGGATGGCATGATGGACGGCGACCATGGCAATCCCGCTTATGCCGCCCTGTCGGAGGCCGATCGTGGCCTGGTACGCGCTATTCTCAACACCTCCTTACGCTTTCTGCCCCGCATCGAGGCCATGCTGGCCCGGCTGCTGGACGCGCCTTTGCCCGACGGTGCGCGCGCGCTTTATCATTCGCTGATCGTTGCCGCCGCGCAAATGGTCTACCTTGATGTCCCCGATCATTCCGCCGTCGATCTTGCCGTCGAGCAGGCCAATCGGGATCCGCGCAGCCGCCGGTTCGCCAAGCTGGTCAATGCCGTTTTGCGCAGGCTTGGCCGTGAAAAACAGGCACTCTTGGCGGATGTCGAAGATGTCATCTGCATGCCAGACTGGTTCTTCGAACGGTTGATCGCAGTCTATGGGGAGGAGGAAGCGCGGCGGATCGCGCAGGCCCAATTGACCCCGGCTGCTATCGACCTGACCGTCAAGGCCGATCCTGCCATTTGGGCCGAAAAGCTCAATGGCGTGGTGTTGCCGACTGGCAGTATCCGGCTGGCAAGCTTTGCTGGTGCGGTTTCAGCGCTTCCCGGCTTTGAAGAGGGTGCCTGGTGGGTTCAGGATGCGGCGGCGGCCCTTCCCGTGCGGATGTTCGGGGCCATCGAAGGCAAGCGGGCCGTGGATCTCTGTGCCGCACCCGGAGGCAAGACGGCGCAATTGGCTGCCGCGGGTGCGGTGGTGACGGCGGTCGAACAATCGGCCAACCGGCTGAAGCGCCTGGATGGCAACCTGCAACGGCTGGGCTTTTCAGCGCAACTGGTTCATCAGGACCTGATGGAGTTCACTCTGGGAGACGACAGTGCGGGGGGCGACGACCATCCGGGCTTTGACGCCGTGCTGCTGGATGCGCCCTGCTCTTCGACCGGTACGACGCGCCGGCACCCGGACGTGTTTTACACCAAGGGGCCGCAGGATATCGTCAAGCTGGCGGGCGTGCAGGAACGGTTGCTGCGCCACGCCGTGACGTTGCTGGCGCCGGGTGGCTCTATCGTGTTTTCCAATTGCTCGCTCGATCCGCAGGAGGGCGAGGATGTTGTGGCTCGGGTTCTGGCCGATCATCCGGAACTGGAGCGGGTTGCGATGCAGGTTGCCGACTGGCCGGGGCTGGAAGATGCGATCACGCCGCTTGGCGAATTTCGCACCACGCCTGCTATGTTACCAGGGCAGGCCATGTTACCGGGCGGCGATAGCCATGCGGGCGGGCTGGATGGCTTTTATGCCTGCCGTTTACGCCGGGTTTAAATAAATCTTTACATAATTGGCGGCTGATAAACTGACATCCTTCGATTTTGGTTTGTCAGCCTCACACTTTTATCGCGCAAGGCCAAAGCGGGATTGCGCGCAACGGAATGTCGAATGCCACAGAGACAGGGCCAGAGTTTGCCGGTGCTCTACGTCCGCGAAGGCTGGCGGCGATGGAAGCGGCGCGGCTGGTTGCCCGTACGTGCTGCTTTTTCGCGGCTGCATCGTCGGCAGGTTCGCCTTCTGGTGGCGCCGACCGATCTGCGGGTGGTGGATTCCCATGTGGCGACAGAGATTTTCGAGGGACGCTTTCCACTCGCGGGACGCTTGCTGGAATGCGGACGCGCCTCGCCCTTCACCCTGGAACTGCCGTCGCAGGTCTTTGCCGCCAGGCTCCATTCCTTTTCCTGGCTTCGGCATATCCGCGCCAACAAGACGCCGGAGGCATCGGCCCATGCGCGCGCCATTGTCGATAGCTGGATCAAGTTGAACGGCAAGCGGGTCGGGATCGGCTGGGAGGCTGGGGTACTGGGTCAGAGGATCATTGCCTGGCTGTCCCATTCGCCGGTCGTCCTTCAGGATTGCGAGAGCAGCTTTTACCGGCGTTTCCTGAAAAGCCTCAGCCGTCAGGTGGCTTATGCCGGACTGAGCGCCGACCTTGCCCCCGATGGAGTGGACCGGCTGAGACTGCGTATCGCTTTGGCGATGGCCTCGATTGCCATGTCGGCCTCGGCGCGCCAGATCCGCAAGGCAGCCCATTTCCTCGACCTGGAACTGGAGCGGCAGGTATTGGCCGATGGCGGGCATATCTCCCGCAATCCGCAGGCAGCACTCGACATCCTGTTCGATTTGCTGCCGCTGCGGCAGACCTATGTCAATCTCGGTCATGATGTGCCGATCAAGCTGATTTCCACCATCGACCGGATGTTCCCCGCAATAAGGTTCTTTCGCCACAGCAATGGCGATCTGGCACTGTTCAATGGCGCCACGGCAACGCTTGCCAATGATCTGATGTCGGTGCTGCGCTATGACGAAAGCGGCGGCCAGCCATTCCGGGCTTTGCCGCACAGCCATTACCAACGGCTGGCGGCGGGCGGTGCCGTCGTTCTCGTCGATACCGGCGTGCCTGCGAAAGGCGATGTCAGCCGCACCGCCCATGCGGGTTGCCTGTCGTTCGAACTGTCTTGCGGGCGCCATCGGTTGGTGGTCAATTCCGGCACACCGCGTTTTGCCGGAGAGCGATACCGGCAGATGGCGCGGGCAACGGCGGCCCATTCGACCCTTGTCATCGCCGATCAATCCTCCTTCCGTATCTCGACCTCGCGGTTTTTGGGACCGATCATTGTCGGCGGCGTCTCTTCGGTGGAGGTGATGCGCCGCGCCGGTGACGATGGCAGCGACCATCTGACGGCCCGCCATGACGGTTACCTCAGGGGTTTCGGCATTCTTCACGAGCGGGATCTGCGCCTCAATGCGGCAGGTACCAAACTGGTGGGCCATGACCGGCTGCTCTCGGACAAGGAACAGCCGCTGGCCGATATGCCGAAGGGCGGGGTCATCATCCGTTTTCACATTCACCCCTCGGTGCGCCTCACCCAGGAGGATGACCATAACATCCGGCTGACCGCCAATGGCGGTAGCGAGACCTGGATGTTTTCCTCTCCGACCGGCTTTCCTGTCATTGCCGAGGACGTGTTTTTCGCGGGCCTTTCAGGCATTCAGGCTTCCGAGCAGATCGAGCTTGTCCTGGAAACGCCGGAAATCTGGTGGTTTTTTTCAAAGCAGGGATAAGGCTGTTTCCTCCATGAACGGGCTGTGCTAGGCGGGCAGGCATCATGCTTGCCGCCGGTCTGCGGGCTGTATCGGCTATTTTTGTTCACGCAATTCCACCGCTGGGATGCTTTTGAAGTCCATCCAGGAATTGCTCTTTCGGAGTGAAGGCCATGGCTGTTGTCTCGAAGAAAATCCCTGTTCCGGACAGAGTGCAAATTCGCACCGCCCTGCTGTCGGTGTTCGACAAGAGCGGCATTGTCGATCTTGCCCGGGCCTTGAACGATATGGGTGTGCGGCTGCTATCAACCGGCGGCACCTACAAGGCGCTGATCGAGGCAGGCCTGCCCGCAACCGACGTGTCAGACGTGACCGGCTTTCCGGAAATCATGGATGGCCGGGTCAAGACCCTGCATCCTGCCGTGCATGGCGGTCTGCTTGCCATCCGCGACGATGAAGACCATGTGAAGGCCATGCAGGCGCACAAGATCGAGGCCATCGATCTCGCCGTCATCAACCTTTACCCGTTCGAGGCCGTTCTGGCGGCGGGCGGCGATTATCCGACCACGGTCGAAAATATCGATATCGGTGGCCCGGCGATGATCCGCGCCTCTGCCAAGAACCACGCCTATGTCACCGTGGTGACCGACCCCGCCGACTATGCCCAGCTTCTGGAAGCGCTGAAAGCGGATGATTGTCACACGCCTTATGCGCTGCGCCAGCAATTTGCTGCCCGCGCCTATGCCCGCACCGCCGCTTATGACGCAACGATTTCCAACTGGTTTGCCGAGGCGCTTGCCATTGAGACGCCTCGCAACCGGGTGATTGGTGGCAGCCTGCGCGAGGAAATGCGCTATGGCGAGAACCCGCACCAGAAAGCCGGTTTCTACGTCAATGGCGATCAGCGTCCGGGTGTCGCAACTGCCACGCTTTTGCAGGGCAAGCAGCTTTCCTATAACAATATCAACGATACGGATGCCGCTTTCGAGCTGGTTTCGGAATTCCTGCCCGAAAACGGCCCGGCCTGCGCCATCATCAAACATGCCAATCCATGCGGTGTCGCGGTCGGCAAGACGCTGGCCGATGCCTATCGCCGGGCGCTGGCCTGCGACAGCGTTTCGGCTTTCGGCGGCATTATCGCGCTGAACCAGACTCTGGACGCTGAAACTGCCGAAGAAATCGTCAAGCTGTTTACCGAAGTGATCATCGCCCCTGACGTCACGGAAGAGGCAAAGGCCATTATTGCCCGCAAGGCCAATCTGCGGCTGTTGACCACCGGCGGTCTGGCCGACCCACGCGCGCCGGGCCTGACCGCCAAAACGGTATCGGGTGGCCTGCTGGTACAAAGCCGCGACAATCTGGTGGTGGAAGATCTGGATCTGAAGGTGGTTACCAAGCGCGCGCCGACCGCAGCCGAGCTGGAAGACATGAAGCTGGCCTTCAAGATTGCCAAGCATGTGAAATCCAACGCTGTCATTTATGCCAAGGACGGCCAGGCCGTCGGCATTGGCGCGGGCCAGATGAGCCGGGTGGATTCCGCCCGCATCGCGGCGATGAAAGCCGAGGACGCGGCCAAGGCCATGGGGCTTGCCGAGCCGCTGACCCGTGGCTCTGCCGTTGCCTCCGAAGCCTTCTATCCCTTTGCCGATGGATTGCTGGCTGCAATTGCCGCCGGTGCGACGGCGGTGATCCAGCCGGGCGGTTCCATGCGCGATGCCGAGGTGATTGCCGCCGCCGACGAGCACGGTGTCGCCATGGTCTTTACCGGCGTGCGCCATTTCCGGCATTGATTGGCTATTATTCGTCAAAAAAGGGCGCGGAGTTTTTCACTCCGCGCCCTTTTTTATGAAGTCCTGACTGGCGAATTCAGCGGGTTGGGCCGGACCGCGCATAGGTCATATCAGGCACCGCCGCGTCTTCTTCCCAATCGAGTTCGACGGGTCTTCCCAGAACGGTTAGGATGCCCTTGGGCGAGGTAAGCCGCGGTGGCGGATCGATGAAGGCATCGGGCATATTGACCGTTCCCTCGATAACCCGCTGCACCATGGCGCCAATGGCTGCCTGACGGCCTGCCTTGTTGAAGAAATCGCCCTTGATCTGAATGGTCGCGGCCAGGGCCTTGACGAGATCGCGCATCAATTCTGGATCGACCGGCTCCGGCCGCTTCCAGAAATCATCCAGCCGGCCCTGATGGGTCAGCCCCGGCACGTCAAACACCGCGCAGCCCAGCACGATGGTTGGCTTTTGGGCGCGCAGGCTGTGAAGGCCAACCGTGGAATTGACGATGACAACACCCGCCGTCTTTTGCAGAATATCGTGCAGGTCGCCTTCCTCGATAAAGACGACGCGATCCTCGATCTTGAACTCGCGGGCGATATGGCGAAGCACCTTGTGCCAACGCTCCAGACCATTGTCGAGCGGATGCTGCTTGAACAGCAGCTTGCTACCCGCTGGCGCATTCTTGACGAAGGAGGCGATTACCTGCCGCATCATGTCGCGCAGATGCCGGTAGGGTGAATTGGCGCGGATCTGGTAATCGCTCTGCAATTGCAGGGCGACGAGATAGAAAGGCGGCTGGCCGTCCTCCAGAAATCCCTCCGGCAGTCGGGCAGGCTTGACGCCCGCTTTCAGCAGCCAGGGCAGATAGTCCACCAGGGCAGAATAATATTTGTCGGCGTTATAGAGCGGATAGAAGGGCCTGCCGAAGAAATTCAGCAGGTTGTAGATCACTTCGTTGAAGGCTTCCTGTCCGAACGTATGCGGATATTTCACCGCGATATCAGGTTCTTCCACCTTGGCGGCAATGGCGCGAATAGCCTTCGGATCATTGGGAAAATGCGAGAAGCGGCCCATGCCGTCGCGCTCGAAGGTCAGCCAGTCCGGCCGCAGATAGCCCCATTCGACCGCATGACAGCGCACCCCAATTTCAGCGCCGATTTCAGCCGCTTTGGCGTGATAGGGCAGGCGGTCCGCATAATAGACGATATCGGTAATGCCCTTTTCGGCAATCAGCCGCCGCAGAAAGGCTGGCCATTTGGAAAAGGAACCGCGGTAATTTTTAGCGCCGCGTTTGCGCCAGAACAGAAAATCGCCCAACGTAAAATTCACATGATGGGTTTTTACGCCCGCTTGTTCAAAAGCTCTTGCAAATTCCGTCCAGAGAATGGAGGGAGGCCCCTGAAGGAACAATACGGCCTTTGTCGGCTCAGATGATGTCATTGCGGACGGGACCCCTCGTCTCAATTTCCACGCAAGGTTTTCAATTCAACGGCTCTTATAGGCCATGTTATAATTTTGTCGTATGACTTAAACACCACAGAAGGCAGGGATTCGTTAGAGAATCGTTTATATCGAGTGACAAAGCGACGCACATTTCTGTTTCTCCAAGGCCCGGCCTCGCCGTTTCTCCCAGCGCTCGCAAGAGCATTGGAAACGCGCGACGTAGCCGTGCGTAAGGTCAATTTTTGTTCAGGTGATGTCATTTTCTGGAAAAAATGGCCTTTTGATTTTTTTCGTGGCCGGGATGATGCCTGGCCCGGCTTTCTTGAACGGCTCATTCTGCGTCACGGCATTACCGATGTGCTGATGCTGGGCGATGGCCGCCCCAAACATGCTGCCGCCGTTACGCTATGCATCAGGCTTGGCCTGCGCGCCCATATTTTCGAACATGGCTATCTGCGGCCCGACTGGTTGACGGTGGAGCCGTTCGGCATGTCCAGCCAGTCGCGTTTTCCCGTCGATCCGCAGGCAATCGTGGCATTGGCGCAGGGCGTCGAGGCTCCTCAGCCGCGCAGTCCCTATCCCTCCAGCTTTCTCACCTATGCGCTTTACGACTTGATCTATCATATTCCGAATGTCGCGCTCGGCTGGCTGCTGCATCCGCATTACAAGGCGCATGGCCCTGTCCATCCCGTCGTGGAATATAGCGGATGGATCAGCAAAGGCCTAACCGCACGCCGCCGAAAGGCGCAAGCATTGCGCCTGCAACAACGCTATCTGGCGACGGACAGAGAATTCGACTTCTATCTTTTTCCGCTCCAATTGCCGGGGGATTACCAGATCCGCCGCCATGCGCCGATGGGCGACTTGTTTCGCATCCTGCAAGCCGTGATCCGTTCCTTTGCCCGCCACGCGCCATCCGGCAGCAGGTTGCTGTTCAAGACCCATCCAATCGACAACGGTCTGCGTGACTGGTCATCAGACATTGCCCGCATGGCTGCGCGCTGCGGCATTGCCCATCAGATCGATGTGATCGACGGCGGTGACCTGACCGCCCTGATAAGGGCGAGCCGAGGCCTGGTGACGGTCAATTCCACAGTCGGCCTGACAGCGTTGCAACATGCCGTCCCGGTCATGGCGCTTGCGCCAGCAATCTACGACGTACCCGGCCTCACCCATCAGCAAAGTCTCGCCAGCTTCTGGAAGGCACCCGAATTGCCTGACGCCACCCTGCTCAATCACCTGATCCGCGCTATGACCGCCACCATCCAACTCCCCGGCGGCTTCATCGGTAAGCAGGCCATCACCGACGGTGTCACGGCAATGGCCAACAGACTGCTGGCCGAAACAAAACCACTTGCCCGTGAGCCTTCACCGGAGCGCAGCCGTTTCCGTTATGAGAGTGAGCTTTTAGACTTGGAAGCAGGGGAGTGAGGTAATAAATGGTAGAGAGGGTGGGACTCTTCCATAATTACAGAAAAATCAAGGGTTTCCACCAATACACTGACAGATAATCCCGATTACGATACTTGGAGCGATACATGGCGCGAAACATTTTGACGCGTATTTTTCCCTCCATTTTTGACTTGACGATTGCGTGCTTCCGAGCCCTTTGCGTCAGATCGGTGGGGTCGCTTGTTCGCTAAAAGCGGGAGTAACCTGCGGCGAGTGCTACCTGCCCTTCTCCAGCCTGGAACGCACGACGGCAGCGTGTGTGGCCGCGTCTACGGGATGCTTCGCTTTATGTCGTGTCGTGTTGCATAAGAGGCATGCCGCGACTATGTTCGCAGCTGATTGACAGCTGAGGATCGCGAGTTCACGAACCGTGGTAGATAGAGCTACAGAGTGAAGGCGCTCGTCACGGAACGAGGCAATGTCTTGTTGGCTTAGGCCGATCAGCGTCCGATAGGCGAGATCATGGCGGCGTAGCACATCGATCCGTTGGATCTGCTGGATGCAACCGCGTTTGGTGGGTGATATTTCGTGCTGATAGCGTTCGAGAAGCTGCCCGAGCGTTGTGCTTTTGAGTATTTTCGTGTCAGGGGCGGCACCGAAGCGATCAACCTGGGCTTCTAGGTCGCGCGCTCACTTCTCCGCTTCAATTTTGCTGTCAAAGCTCTTAGCCTGCGGCTTCATTCCACGACGGCGCACCTGGGCTTGCCAGCGTACTCTCAGTTTTCTGATCGTTGCCATCTCAATCTCCGTTTGCGATCGAGACGATGCGTAGGATGCCCCGTTGAGGGGGCCAAGGATGATTCCGACACTGCCACGGGAAGATCTAAAGCGCGGCTATGATAAGGATTTGCCAGATCGTTGGGGATGATAGCGCAGCCGAACCGGCTGCCCTTGTCCGGCCTCGCTAGTGGGACACGGAGCAAGGACAGCGAGCCGCAATGCTGCCAGAGCAGATTAGGCGGCCTTCGTCAGGTCTCCATGAGGGTCCAGCACGTATTTTACCGCTGCCCCCTGATCAAAGCTTTCATAGCCCTGCGCGGCGTCATCAAGCGAAATGATCTTTGCGTTGACGATGTCGGCGATCGGTAGCCGGTCGTGAAGGATGGCTTGCATGAGCTGACGATTGTATTTCAGCACGGGCGTCTGGCCGGTGTGGAAGGACTGGGCCTTCGCCCAGCCAAGACCCAGTCGAAGGGACAAACTGCCCTTTCTGGCGGCGTCATCTACGGCACCGGGGTCGTCCGTGACATAGAGGCCTGGAATGCCGATCGAGCCTGCCGCGCGGGTGATCTCCATCATTTGGTTCAGAACTATGGCCGGCTGCTCGCTGCCCGAATGTCCGCGGGCTTCGAATCCGACGGCATCGATAGCGCTATCGACTTCATCAATCCCAATGACCTGGGCAATCATGTCCCCGAGCCGGTCGCTCTTCGATAGATCGATCGGCTCGAATCCGACCTTGGCGGCATGGGCAAGGCGATCCTTGTTGAAATCACCGATCATCACGACCGCTGCACCAAGAATGCGCGCTGATGCTGCTGCTGCGAGACCGACCGGACCGGCGCCTGCTACATAGACCGTCGATCCGACACCGACCCCCGCCTTCACTGCCCCGTGAAAACCCGTCGGCAGGATATCGGACAACATCGTAAGATCACGGATCTTCGATAGAGCCCTGTCGCGATCCGGAAATTTCAAGAGATTGAAATCCGCGTAGGGGACGGTAACGTAACGGGCCTGGCCGCCGATCCAGCCGCCCATGTCAACATACCCATAGGCCCCGCCCGCGCGTGATGGATTGACGGTCAGGCAGACGCCAGTATCCTGCGACTTGCAGCAGCGGCAGCGGCCACAGGCGACGTTGAAGGGCACTGAGACGATATCTCCGATTTCCAGCATTTCGACATCGACGCCCTTTTCGATGACCTCACCAGTAATTTCATGGCCCAGCACGAGGCCTGGCAAGGCCGTAGTGCGACCACGCACCATATGCTGGTCGGACCCGCAGATATTGGTAGAAATGACCTTTAGGATGACGCCATGCTCGATCCGACGACCGTCCGGTGCCTCGAGCTTGGGGTCGTCGATATCTCTCACCTCGACCTTGCCCGGCCGCAAATACACGACACCTCTGTTCCTGCTCATTCCCATTCCTCCTCTGGGTTTAGATTTGAAGCTGCTGCTCGCCTGGCAGTTCTTTGAACACGGCAGTTCTGCCGTATTCAAAACCTTTTCCTCCTCGAAAAGATCATGTCAGCTAGACAATGCACCTTAACCCCATCAGCAGAACATCAACATCGCTATTCGACTGCCGCGACAACGACATGCGGAGGCGAAATGGCGACGAGCGTCGATTTGCGATGGCATCGAACTATGCTTCGGCTGTCGCGACCACTTCTCGCATCAACTTTGCTCTCGAAACTCGCGGGCTCATCCACGTCGACGCACCTAAGCTTGCCAGCGTCCTCTGAGTTTCCAGATCATTGCCACGTGATCTCCAATACATATTGAAGCTCATGCGTAGGATGCGGTTGGAAGGGCGCCAGGAATTATCCTGGCACTGGATACTCGACGGCATCGCTGACTCACCGCATGGCCAGAACGGACAGTGTCGGTTTAAACCTCGACAGTCTCTCGGACATCATCCAGAAGAAAATGCACAATCACATAACGTGTCGTATAGTGCTGACCGCTATCGGAAACACTCTCAACGCTGCCACCCTCGGACGGATGCCAGTTACGGTAATGCGGGTTGTTGGTGATCAACGTGATGGCTTTACCCGAAAAGCGTCCGCTAAGCCGATAGCGAGCTTCAGAGAGGTGCCAGATCTTTTCGAAATTCTGCTGGCTGATACGAGCTTTCAAAGCTCTTCTCGTAATCGCCTTTTCGGTTGAACCATCGCTGTGTGCAACCGACGGAATTTGAAGATCAACTTCTTCCGCATCGTCCAGTATAAAGGCAAATTCGTCTGGCCACATCCGTTTCACGTAACGCTCCTCCCAAAGCTTTCCGTCCACTAGCACCACAAGTGTAGCGTTTCTGCTGTGAGAGGCAAGGCTGATATGAACCACGCCACGCAACGCCGTGGCGAGCTTCCGGATCGTTGCCATTGTGACCTCAAATCGTTGTTGGAGATCGCGCATAGGATGCCCCAGGAGGGGAGGACTATCCCGATGCAGTAATGACCTTGTCGGTGATCGACGAAATGCAATTTTGATATGCACCACCCAGAAATT
>NZ_CP118259.1:2940000-3050000 GCF_013337045.2 Agrobacterium vitis | reverse complement strand
AGGCAGAAATGCGTAGTCGATGGGAACCACGTTAATATTCGTGGGCCTGGTGGTAGTGACGGATCACACAAATTGTACAGTCTTATTGGATTGATTGTGCAGTGGAGTGGTTCCAGGAAATAGCTCCACCGTATAGACCGTACCCGAAACCGACACAGGTGGTCAGGTAGAGTATACCAAGGCGCTTGAGAGAACTATGTTGAAGGAACTCGGCAAATTGCACGCGTAACTTCGGAAGAAGCGTGACCCCTTTTTACGCAAGTGGAGAGGGGTGGCACAGACCAGGGGGTAGCGACTGTTTATCAAAAACACAGGGCTCTGCGAAGTCGCAAGACGACGTATAGGGTCTGACGCCTGCCCGGTGCTGGAAGGTTAAGAGGAGAGGTGCAAGCTTTGAATCGAAGCCCCAGTAAACGGCGGCCGTAACTATAACGGTCCTAAGGTAGCGAAATTCCTTGTCGGGTAAGTTCCGACCTGCACGAATGGCGTAACGACTTCCCCGCTGTCTCCAACATAGACTCAGTGAAATTGAATTCCCCGTGAAGATGCGGGGTTCCTGCGGTCAGACGGAAAGACCCCGTGCACCTTTACTATAGCTTTACACTGGCATTCGTGTCGGCATGTGTAGGATAGGTGGTAGGCTTTGAAGCTTGGACGCCAGTTCGAGTGGAGCCATCCTTGAAATACCACCCTTATCGTCATGGATGTCTAACCGCGGTCCGTTATCCGGATCCGGGACAGTGTATGGTGGGTAGTTTGACTGGGGCGGTCGCCTCCGAAAGAGTAACGGAGGCGCGCGATGGTGGGCTCAGACCGGTCGGAAATCGGTCGTCGAGTGCAATGGCATAAGCCCGCCTGACTGCGAGACTGACAAGTCGAGCAGAGACGAAAGTCGGTCATAGTGATCCGGTGGTCCCGCGTGGAAGGGCCATCGCTCAACGGATAAAAGGTACGCCGGGGATAACAGGCTGATGACCCCCAAGAGTCCATATCGACGGGGTTGTTTGGCACCTCGATGTCGGCTCATCGCATCCTGGGGCTGGAGCAGGTCCCAAGGGTTTGGCTGTTCGCCAATTAAAGCGGTACGTGAGCTGGGTTCAGAACGTCGTGAGACAGTTCGGTCCCTATCTGCCGTGGGTGTAGGAATATTGACAGGATCTGTCCCTAGTACGAGAGGACCGGGATGGACATATCTCTGGTGGACCTGTTGTCGTGCCAACGGCATAGCAGGGTAGCTATATATGGAATGGATAACCGCTGAAGGCATCTAAGCGGGAAACCAACCTGAAAACGAGTATTCCCTATCAGAGCCGTGGAAGACGACCACGTTGATAGGACGGGTGTGGAAGCAGGGTAACCTGCGAAGCTTACCGTTACTAATAGCTCGATTGGCTTAATCGTTCTCATTGACCATGCTCATCGACTTCGTCGATGAGCCATATGTTTAGCGCTCACGCATGAGCGGCTCGTATACGAGCCTATGCTCCGCGAGGGCGCCGAACGATCGGCGACGCGCTTTGCGCTTGCGGACTTCGTCCGAAGGTGCCAAGCAAAACGTCGACGAATGACGTGTTCACAAAAAAAACGGGCAACGCCCGCCAGCTTCTCACATATGCAAAGCATCAATACGGTTCCGTATTAACGCTTTGGCACCCTTCTGAGCGCAAGCGAAGAAGATGGGTTTGCCAAAGAAAAGGGAACAATGTTGATGCGAAGCATCAACATTGCCCTTAGCTGACCTGGTGGTCATGGCGGGGCGGCCGCACCCGTTCCCATTCCGAACACGGCCGTGAAACGCCCCTGCGCCAATGGTACTTCGTCTTAAGACGCGGGAGAGTAGGTCGCTGCCAGGTCTGCTAATGGCAATGTTGTTAAAAAATCCAAAATCAAAACACTCTTCTCTCACTATCTTCGGCCCTGCCGACAACAAAAAAGGGTCGCATAAAGCGACCCTTCTTACGTTGATAATTACACTTATATATAACGCGGGGTGGAGCAGCCCGGTAGCTCGTCAGGCTCATAACCTGAAGGCCGCAGGTTCAAATCCTGCCCCCGCAACCAAAAATCCCCGAGATCCCAACAAAACCCCATCACGGGGCTTTTTGCGTTGGGCAGATGGTGATCGGCATGCTGACCTATTCTCGTTGAAATAATCCATTTTGAAGTAAGCTCTGAGCTATGCCGGGTATGGTTTCGTCGGGAATCTAGCCCTCGGCTTAACCTCGTAAACACCCTCAATTTCGATGCTACCGCTTTTCGAAATTGCTTTTGTGTAACTTGCGAAGGGATTGACGTAGCGCAAAGCGGCGTAAGCCGTCATCAGTCATTTATGACTGGAAGGCTTATGTCTTCTGGATAAATCGAGGATGGTGGCGATGGCACAGTTTAATTCCGCTTCGAACGAGAATTCAATCGCCTTGGAGGCATTGCATCGCGACGTTATTGAGCTTCGCGCTGACATTGCTGCTCATGCGCAAGATTTGTTGCAAGGTCTGTGCGGCTCAGCGGTGCTTCCCGCGCAACATAGGCCAGCGATTGAGAACCTTTGTCACTATCTTTCACTGCGCCACCGTGACCTTCGTGTTTTGCAGCGCGAGTTGATGTGGAGAGGGCTGTCGTCTTTGGGACGTCTGGAAAGTCGTGTGCTTCCAACTTTGGATGCGGTCTCCGCAGCGCTGTCGGGACTACAAGGTGTTACGTCACACCTGGATGAACTGTCAGAGAGTAAATTCTTTGCCGGAGAGCGATCGTTGCGGGCGGCAACAGAGGAATTGTTTGGACCAGCCCGCTCTTCTCGCCGTGGGCGGATCATGGTGACCATGCCGAGCGAGGCGGCTGATCAGCCGGATTTTGTGCTTGATCTCGCCAAACGCGGGATGGACATTGCCCGGATCAATTGTGCACATGATGACGAGAAGGCGTGGACAAAGATCGCAGGCCACGTCCGCGCGGCGTCAGAGATCATTGGTCATAAACTCACCGTGTTGATGGATATCGCAGGACCAAAAATTCGCACGGAAGCCGTTGCGGGGGAGAAGCGCAAACTTCAGGTCGGGGACCGCCTCAGATTGGTTGCGCAAGGAAAGCCGCGACCAACGGAGGATGTGGAGTTTGCGGCGACCGTGTCGGTTCCCGAAATCGTCACCCGCGTCGCTGTGGGCCATCGGCTTAGATATGATGACGGCAAGCTTGAAGGTGTCGTCGAAGAAACGGGTCCAAACGAAGCGGTCATTCGTGTAACCCATACCAAAACCGGTGGTGTCAAACTCAAGCCCGAAAAGGGTTTGAATCTGCCCGATACAGCGCTTGGTCTTTCACCGCTGACGACCAAAGACTATTCTGATCTGGAAACTGTTATGGCACATGCGGATATGCTGGGCTATTCCTTTGTCAGTCATGCCAATGACATCGACCTTTTGGAGGATGCACTGGCAAAATTTCCGGCTCGTTTGCAGCCGCTTGGCTTGATTGCCAAGATCGAGCAGCCGCAGGCTGTGACCAACCTGCCGGAATTGATCGTGCGAGCCCGATGCCGCAATCGCCCGTTTGGTGTGATGATCGCGCGGGGTGATCTCGCGGCTGAAATCGGCTTTGAGCGGGTAGCGGAAATGCAGGAGGAGTTGTTGTGGCTCTGCGAGGCAGCGGCCGTACCCACCATATGGGCGACGCAGGTTCTCGAAGATCTTGTCAAAACAGGTCTGCCCTCCCGTGGAGAGATGACTGATGCCGCCATGGCCGCCCGCGCCGAATGTGTGATGCTGAACAAGGGGCCTGCGGTGGGTGAGGCAGTGAGCCTTCTCGATAGTCTTCTTGCCCGTATGGACGGACATGTGTTCAAGAAGACCGCGACGCTTCGCGCCTTGAAATCATGGTAGCGGACGATTTCTAGAGCATCGGACCGAAAAGTGGGAACCGGTTTTCGGATAAATCCGATGCGCAAACAAAAACCTAGAGCATCGTGCTGGTTCCGATTTTCTGTACGATGCTCTAGTCGCTATCATCTTCTGATATTTGACCCTCTCGGCGCTGGCGGAGAGGGTCAAATATATTTCAATTGTTGTTTTGTGGGTCGCCGTTACAGCGCTTATTCCACGTAGTATTTGTTGTATTGTTTGCGGAATTTCTCCGAACCGCCAAAATCGCTATAGCGGGTCAGGGTCTGCATATCGGTCTTGTTCAAGAGAACGCCAAGGACCTTATTGCTGATATGCGGTTCTGCTTCGAGTAGATCGGAGACCAGCTTCTTTGGTGTCTTACCCCATTCGACAACGAAGACGAAACCATCTGCCAGGGGCGCGAAGGCCTTTGCATCGACGACCGGGCCAAGTGGCGCAAGGTCGACGATAATGTAATCGAACGATTGGCGGACATTTTCGAGCAAGGCATTCATTCCAGGTGATGCAATGAGCTCGTTGGTATGCGCCAGAGATCTGGCTGCTGCGCCTGGAACGATAGGCAGGACGGCAAGTTTCGTTTCCTGATCCACCTTGATACAATCCTGCCAGGAGACCTCACCAAGCACGGCTTGCACGAGGCCGGTTTTCGGGGCGGGCTGTAGAAGCCGGCTAAGGCTCGGATTGCGCAAGTCGGCGTCGATCAGCAATGTCCGCTTGCCGCTGGAGGCAAGCAGAACGGCGAAATTTGCTGCAACCGTGGACTTACCTTCACCAGGCAGCGCCGACAGAATACCGATCACGCGGCTTGTCTTACCCTGCAGGATAATATCGGTGGCAAGCTTGGTATTGCGCAGGGTTTCGGTAAAGGCGGACCGGGGCGCTTCGATTACGGTTCGCATCATTCTGTCGAGTGATACATTTTCTGCCCCAGGAACGACAGTTGCTCCCTTAGGCGCTTTCTGGCGCCAGCGGGCAAGTTTGGGGTTGATTGCCTTTTTCAACTTTGGACCGAGACGGGGCAGGTAACCTAGCGATTTTTGGCCAAGTGTGGTGCGCACATCGCTTTCCAGCCGGAAATACCGCTCCTGCATTTCCTGAAGAAAGGCTAGCCCGGCACCGACCATCAGGCCGAGAACCATGGAAAGAGCAATCACCATTGTCTTTTTAGGGCTGGATGGTGAGGCGGGTATACCAGCCTCCGAGATGACCCGCGCTTTGGCCGCTGGCAAGGACTGGCTTTGGCTGGCCACTTCGTAGCGATTCAGGAAAGCTTCATAGAGGGTTTTGAGCGCTGACGATTTCTGCTCAAGCTCTTTCAGATGCACCAGCGATCGATTGGCATCGGAATTTGTGCCGGTCAACTTTTCCAGGCTGCCGCGCAGTGATTGCTCGCGCGATTTGGCAACGTCGAATTCATTGCCATAGCTTGATGTCAGCTGTTGCAGTTCCTGGAAAATCTGGCCGCCGACATTGTCTTTTTCAGCCTTCAGCGCTTTGGCCTGGGGATGAGTTGGGCCAAAATTGGCAACGATATCCTGTTCACGCTTTTCGATCGACAAATACCGGCTTCGCAGATCCTGAAGCACCTGGTTGGCGCCAGCCTGTCCGGAAACGATGGCATTCTTGACCGCATTTTGCGGGCCTTGCGTGACGATGCTTTTATATTGCTCGTAGCGGGCCTGGGCGCTTGCCGCATCGGCCTGAGCAACGATCAGCTGTTTGTTGAGGTCGGTCAACTGCTGTTCGGACATCAGTTCGCCGCCCGTTTGGGTCAGGCCGTTTTCTGCCTTGTATTTTTCAACGTCCAGCGAGGCCAGCTGTGCACGCTTTGCCAGATCGTCCAAGCGACCTTGCAGCCACAGCGTTGCTCGCTCACTGGCATCGAAATTGGCGTTCAACTGATCGGTCAGAAAGGCATCTGCGTAGGCTTTGGTGACTTTCGCCGACAGCAGAGGGTCGGGAGAGCGATAGGATACGGCAATGACCGCACTGCGCATCACCCGTTCCACGGTAATGTTCTGCTGTAGCATGGCAGCGGCCTTGCCGCGCTTGCCTGCTGCGATTTCCGCATCGGTCAATTTCGGTCCAGGGCTGACCAGCCTTTTCACGGACCTCAACATGTCCTTGACGAAGGATACTGGCGAGGCGGGAGGATTGGTGACCAGCTCGTTATCGCTGAGCTTGGCCTCGTCAACGACCCGCAGGGCCATGCTGTTGGATTTGAGGATTTCCACGGCGCTGGCCAGTTCCGTATCAGCCTGGGAACGGTCACCGGGCGCTGCCTTGTCGTCCTGCGTGTAGCGCGACAGGCTGTCATCCAGCAGGATCTGCGTCATCGACGTATAATAGGGCGTCGTGAAGAGGAGATAGGTAATGCCGAGCATCACGAAGAGGGCGATCGACAGACCGACGATCCTGGCCCTGCGTACGGCAATGGTCAGCAGTTTATCAAGATCGATAAAGGAATCGGCTTCAGGCTGCTCCCGTTGCAGAACGGCTTTATAGGGATAACTTCTCTCGTTCATGGGGCGGCTCTTCATAATTCGTTGCGGAACATAGTTTGGTCCAAGGATGTCTCGGCGGCACCAGGCATAAGCCGGAAACCGGCTTCAAACGTGGTTGAGGCATGGATGGCTGTCAGGAAAAGACCTCCGCTGACCTGCCGGGATCCATTTAGGGTTCGTCTCCCGCCAATGCCGTGCGGGCGGGAGCTCTTCGTCCGGGCATGGTCTGTCAACGGACAGCTGGACCGCCGCGACTGCTCATGCACATTGGAAAAACTCACACTCATACAGCACTCCAAACCCTTGATCTCGACAGATGCTCGTTTCCCGGCTTCGTCAGGGTCGGAATGATCCGGCCCGGACGAAGCAAATTGTAGAACAATGTTGATTTTCCGGCGCCTGATGTCATCCATGACGAACAAAGCAGACCCAGGCACTTTATAGTCAAGCATCGTTTTCGCCTTAAATCGATTTCGGACTTAAGGATTTTGCACTATAGGACGTCTTGGTCCGCCTGAATACGGCCTTCATGCGACGGAACCAATTCCTTTAAAAAAGAGTAAACGGCGCACGTCAAGATCGCTCCGGGTTGAGACAAGGGCATCACTGATTTTGGCATTGGCGTGCAAAGATCCATGTCACTTCTCTCTAAAGTAGTGGGTTAGCCCTTGATGGGCGGATCGGCAGAAGACGTAGCGGCGTTTGATGTCTGGTCTTTCTGCAAGCTCTTTATAAGTCGCTGGAGACGAACGGAGATTGGCATTTTTAGATGGCGCAGCGCCAAGGGATTGGCAAGGGCGGTTTTGATAACGCCCGACAGCGATCGTGCCTTGAGACTATCGATCAGATTTATGAAAGCGCGCGCTTCCTTCAGGCTGCGGGTCCGGGCCGTCTGGGCCGCAAGGGCTGCCCCTTTCAGCGGATAGCGAGAGATGAAACCGGCATCGGCGGCCATCATAGCATCGACATGATGGAGGCGAAGCACCCGCGAGATCGATCCCTCCCTGATATAATAGAGGTAACCCGCCGTCGGCTCTATCGTGCAGAGGGCATTCTCGGCCAAGGCCGAAGCCAGCAGCAGGTAATCCTCGCCGATTCTCAGGCTCTCGTCGAAACGCAGGCCTTTGTCATTCAGGAAACTGCGCAGGAAGACAGGCTTCATATAGCCGAAATTATGCTCGGATCGGAACAGGATGTTGGAGCCGATAAACCGCGCCAGGTCGATTTGGCCGATATGTGCCAGCGCGTCTTCCAGAAACATCGTCCGGCAACTGCCATTCATGTCGATGACATCAAGATTATCGACGACGACCTGGGCCTTTTCGTCCTCGGCACGCTCGATCATTCGAAACAGCCGCATCGGTTTGAATGTATCGTCTGAATCCAGCACGGCGATCCAGCGACCACGGGCGGCGTCTATTGCCGCATTCCTGGCACCGCCCGGGCCTTTATTGCGCTCCAATGCGATCAAGCGAATGCGTGGATCGGTGAGGGCTGCGACCCGGTCGCGGGTATCGTCGGATGAGCAATCGTCGACAACAACAACTTCGACTGTGACATTGACCTGCGACAGGGCGCTTTCAATGGCGCGCTCAATGGTTTCACCGGTATTATAGGCGGCAATCACCACCGTGACATCGGGGGTCCAGGCGATCATGGCTTGGCAGTCTCCAGCGATCCGTATTGGTGGATTTCACGAAAGCCGAGAATGCCGGAGATGGCGCCGAGATGCAGGATGCCGCGCAGGACATAACGATGACGATGGATTGGCATGAAGGCGAAAACCAGTGCGGCCAGAAAGCAGAAAATAGCCTTTGCTCCGGCCATCAGGATTGCCTTGAATTTCGTCAGGGTTCCCTGGCCTTCAGCCACCAGCCGGCCATGGGTCTGGCCCATGCGGTAGCGGCGCTTGGCCAACCAGTCGAACCGGCTGCGCGATGGGGTCACGGGTTCATGGAGAAGGGCGTTCTCGGCATAGGCGATCCTGCCGCCATTGCGGTATATATAGGTGAAATACTCGGTATCCTCACCGCCGGTCTTGCCCAGCGCCAGGTTGAAACGGCGCTCGGTAAGGCGTGGTGAACGCAGATCGAGAAGCACGTTGCAGGTATAGCCGGTGCGGATTTCACCGCCGACAAAGACCGGGAATGTCGAGTGAAAATCGCCTTTGCGCATCCATTCCGGCGCGTTGTCACTATAGCTCGCCTTGACGGGACCAAGTACGGCATCGGCACCGGTCTGGCGGGCGACCGTCAGCAGTTCGTTCAGCCAGCTTTCCGTTGCTGTCTCATCATCGTCGATAAAGGCAAGGTAATCGGCATCGCTGGCATCCAGGCAGGCATTGCGGGCAATGGATATATTGCCAGCCGGGCAATGGACGTAAATCAGCCCGCAGGGAAGACGTGGGCGCAGGCTATCGACCAGGGATGCGGCGCTGGGCGTCTGATCATTGTCGGCAACAATGATGCGCAGGGAAACCCCGGTGGGAACGTCGATCATGGCGAGCGACAACAGAGCTGTCTCAAGCTCGGGCCGCCGGAACGTGCAGATGCCGATATCGATGCGGATGGGATGGGCGGCATTCATGACGCAACCTCTTGACTGGGCGGCAGCGGATAGGTTTTACGATTTCGAAAATCCAATATTTCCCGCCAGAAACCGGCAGACCAGGCGAAATGCATGATCATTGCCGAGAGGGCGGCCAGCGGCCCGAGCGGTTGGCGCTCGCCGATGGCGAGCCAGACGCCGTAGCCAAGGCAGGCCAGCGCCCAGACGAGAAGCGGTATGAGTGCGAGCCAGCTGAACACGCACAGCAATGCGAAACCGGCAACCGGCGCCACGGCCAGCGGAATGAGCTGACGCAGGCTTGGACGGGAGCGATGTTTCAGGAAATTCTGGGCGCGACCGCGGCCATAGCCAAAATATTGCCGGTAGAGCGGCAAGGGGCTGGAGCGTGGATAATAGACCATGCTGGTATTGGCGGTCATCCAGACACGAAAGCCGGATTTATTCAGTCGGTAGTCGAATTCCGCATCTTCGTTATGACGGAACGATTCGTCATAGCCGCCAATCGCTTTATAGGCGGCAATGCGGATCAGGGCGTGATGGCCGTGATCCGTCCAGTGACTTTGGGCGCCGGTGCGATGCTTGGAGCCACCGTTGCCGAGTTTGGAATTCTGGGCCAGCGCCGTTGCCTTCTGGAACGTTCCGAAGCCAACCGTCAACATGCCGACAACGACGGAGTCGGCCCCGGTTTCCAGGGCCTCTTTCACCAGTGTCTGGCAATAATCGTCTGGATAAGTGCCGTGGGCATCGATGCGAATGATATAATCGTAATCACCGCCGAATTGGGCAACAGTCAAGTTGACGGCGGCGCTCTGGATCTTCTTCGGATTGTCGATCAGTCTGACCTTGGAATTCGCAGCGGAAATGCGCGAGACGATCGCCTGGGTCTGATCGCGGCTGCCGCCATCGGCGACGACGATTTCAGCGTTCAGATCGTCAAGCGCCTTGGCCAGATTGGCGATGACGCCCTCGATATGCTTTTCTTCGTTGAGGCAGGGGATGACGATCAGGCATCTTACGGATTTCAGCTTGTCAGCCATCATGAACGTCTACCTTGTTCGAAAGGGTTGGCTTGGTTGAAAGGATCGGCGCCTTCAGGGCGTTTGAATTGAGCGAGCGGGAGGCCAAGGGATCTGCGGGAAGCGCTGCAAGTCGGCGCACCAATGTTTCGCAATCGGCTCTGGTGAGCGTGAAGCTGTGTGGATCCTGGGCGGCAACCGCATCGAAGGCGGACTGGTAACGCTCGGCAGTCATGGTTTCAAACAGTGAAACGAGGGACGAGACGCTTGCATCCGGCAATTCAAAGCCAATGCCCTTGCGGGCCAGGTAGCGTGCTGTCTCAGTTCCCTTCAGGGCGATGGGAACAGTGCCATAGCGGCATCCTTCATAGAGCCGGTTCGGCAAAAGCCAGCTTGAATTCTGGCCTTCCTCGTAGAAATCGATGGCCCAGACAAATTGAACCTGCTGGTAAATCCCGGCCAGATCCTCTGGATTTTTGTAGGGTCCATGAAAATTGACATGCGGTTCACGCGCGACCTGAGCGTCGAAATTCTCAAACTCGATATGGGCGGGCCGTCCACGCATCTCGACAACTGCCGAACCCTGCATCGACCGGGTGAATTCACCAAGCAGTTTAAGGGATTTCGAGCAGCGCAGGGCGCCGAACCAACCGATGCGCCAAGGCTGGCCGGGAACCGGAACCCGCGGTGTCAGCGCCAGCGGGGCGTCTTGCCCGGACAGGTCGAGAACCTGGTTTTCAAGCAGCATGGTCGGCAGATCGAGACCTGAAAGCGGCTGAAAATACTGCTCGACAAAGGCCGGAGAGCTGGTGATCAACAGGCTAGCCTGGCGACCGAGCCGCGCTTCCAGACCGCGCAGCGATTTGCCGAGCGGATCATTGCGCAGCATCAGCCTGTGGATGTCGAGACATTCATAGACCATTGGCACGGCTGCACCGAAAATATGGCGGGCGCGGCGGCCGATGGCCAGCATTTCGAGATTGCGGGCAATGATCACGTCCGGGCGGGGCAGATGGCCAAGTTTGGCGGCGGCTGACAAGCTTGCTTTCAACACCGTTGCCGCGCGGTGAGCAAAGCGGCCATCGGCGGTTATTCCAAGCTCAATCGGCTGAACCCCTTCCACCGCGGCCAATTTGTTTTCATCGCGGCGAAAGCCAGCCAGCATCACGTCCGCGCCACCGGCACGCAACATCATCACCCTGCGGCGAATGGCAGGATCGGCAAGGTCATGCGCAAGGTATAGCACACGTATGGTCATTGGCCCCCTTTGTGCAATTGTGTGGAAACCCTCGCCAGAGAGGATCGGGTTTCCCGCGAAATTGCGTCTTCATGGAAAGGTAAGCCACCCATGGCTTACCTCGCCCCCAGTCATGTTTCAGTGATGCGACATGTTTTTTCTTGAACCTTACCCGGATCAAGCCATGATGCAGCGTAGCTTCCCTATTAACGTAAGGCCGCTCTCACATTGCTTGGTGTCAATTCAGCGTGCAAGCGACCGATTCCGGGAACTGGCACTTGTCGCCCAGCGCCGTGAATGCCAGTCTCTCTACGGTCATGGTCTGCGGTCCGGAATAGGAAAACGACCCCATCCAGTCCTTCAATGTATCCGTACCCCAAAGGCTGAAGAAGATCTTCTGGCTGTGGCTGGGCAATTTGGCCGGATCGGTCACGTCCTGAACCAGCTTACCGTTGACATAGTAGCGCAGCCTGTCCTTTTCCCAGACAAAGGCATAATCGTTGAAGCCCTTGTTAGCGCCGTTATCGACGGCAGCCATTTTTTCATTACCACCCTTGGCCGAGATATACTGGTTGACCTGAACCTCGTTGAGGTTCTTGCCGAGGATCTCGAAGTCGATCTCGTCATGGGGAGTTTTGTCGCGCGGGCCGATAAAGGTGAAAAAAGCCGAATTCAGCCCGGACGCATCGGCGGTCTTCAGGCGCGCCTCATAGGTACCATAGCTGAAGCGCTGCTTGGTCTGAATTTCGGCACAGGAATACTGACGCTCGCCCAGGGGCTTGTCGTCAAATGTCAATTCCAGATGGCCATCCTTGATTTTCACGTTCTTCTTGGTCCACGTGCAGTTCTGATGCGGTCCGTTATTCCAGCCGTCGGAAATATACCAGCGTTTTAAATCCAGTTTGTCAAATGTATCGACAAAGGATTGGCCTTCGACGGGTTGCTGGGCATGCGCCGTGGACAAGGTCATCAAAACCGTTGCGCCAAAAGCAGAGGCGCAGAGTAGCCGAGAAAACAGACCTCGGAAAAGCGAGGGGTGGTTCATGTCAGTCTCCTTTGCTGAAGGCAAGCGCCCGCCCGGCTGCCACGTTCTTGTTCTTGTCTCTGCCGCTTGCATTGCGCTGGCCGGTCATGACCCCGTAAAATCCGGGTGTGAGCCGGATCGCCAGGAAATGGGAGGCAAGCAGTAGGCAAAAGGTGACGGGCAGCGCAAGGACGTAAAATAGAGGGTAAGGCCCTATATCGAATTTCTGCCAGATCATCCATGCGGTCATCAAGATCGGATAATGCGCGCAGAAGATCCAGAAACTAAGCCCGCCGGGTGCGGCGACCAGTGTTTTGCCAAGGCGGGTATTTCTGAGCAGCCGGGTCATTTCCCAGGCTCCCAGGCCGCCAATCACCGTAATCAGACCATATATCACATCAAGCCAGAGTGGATGCTCGTTAAAGCCTGTCTGATACATGCAGACGAAGACCGCCATGGCGCAGACCAGCACCGCTGCCACAATCGGCAAGGCATAACGGTCGAGCTTGCGGATATCGATATTGTGTATCGCTATCGCCGCACCGGCCGAAAACCCGAGAATGATCGATTTTTTCAGGAAAATCATATTGGGCACCGGCAGGACGACATACAGAAGCATAACCCCAAGCGTCAGGGCGGGTTGCCGTTTTACCAGGAAGCCAATCAGCGGCGATAGAAGAAAGCAGAGTAGCAGGTCGCGCAGGAAATAGAGTGGCAGATTGATCGGCCAATCTTCCGTTGCCAGCGCCAGGGTAACGAGTTCCCGATAGGATGCGGTGAGAACACTTGGGAAATATCCTTCGCCATAGCCCATGGATTGCGTTGTCAGCACATACAGGAAAACGATGCTGTTCCACAGCAGGAAAGGCAGCAAAACGCTCGAACTTTTCGAGCGAAGCACTTTCTTGTAATCGAAATCGTCAAGGCCTCGGCGAAACATCAGCAGGCCGGAAATCGCACTGAGGCAGGGAACGCCAATGCGAAACAGCATATCGCCGAGAAAGGCGCGCAGCCAATCAAAGGCGCCGTATTGGCCCAGATAGGCGTTCGACTGCGGATCGAAGGGGACATGTACGAAGACAATGCCGACGATCAGCATCAACCGCGCCATATGAATCCGCGCGGACAGTTCCTGGTCGATCTTCACGATATTCGGTACTCCTGTCTTCAATATCCTCTATGGTCCCCATCACCCTAAGGCCCTTCACAGTATGGGCCAGCACCTTCACATTATGGGAATGTGCCTGTAAAAATGTGGCAGTGCAGCAAAAAATTTACCTCTTGATCTTCAATTTTTTGCAGTTTGCCCAGTGAGCTCGGGTTGGATTAGCGGGGTAATAGTAGGATTTTTTTGATAAAATCTTGAAAATTCAGCAGCTTAAATTTATGCGCTTATTGCTATATGTCTATTCGCGTGTGCGAATATTTTTTTGTCCAGAGCTCGAAAAAAGCTAAGGAATTGCACCGCCTATACCATCGGTTTTCCCGGATGAGGGCAGAATGGCTCGATAATGAGGCGGCGCAGAGCGGTTTGCATGGCTTACATTATTCTGCAGGTGCGGGGGCCGCGGATCTGCGGTTGCGCACCATGGTTTTCAGTTTTCTCAACAATTCGGCCTCCGTCAGCACAACGAATACACCGTAGATTGTGCCGCCGATCAAACCACCAATCAATACCTGCAATACTGGATTGGGGACCAGATACCCATAAAAATGCAGAAGGGCGCGAACCATGCCGGCCATGACCAGGGCGGTGACCATCGGCCGTGTGGAAATAAACATGCCCTTGAGGAACGGCATCTGGTCCGCGCGGAACACCACCCAGGAATAGCCGAAGAGCACGACGACATTGACAACGCAAAGCGCCACCATGGCATCGACCAGGTTTCCGAAGGCTGCGGCAACCGCGACGGCAACGGTGGTGACGATTGCCCGGATGACGGCCCACCAGAACAGCGTACCGCCGTGTCCGACGCCTTTCAGATAAGGGATAAACGTACTGCACGGCGTGAGAATGCCCTTAGACAAGGCAAGCAGACCGAGAACCGGCCAGGCCCAGGCCCATTGCGGTCCAAACAACACCAGCATGGCCGGCTCGGCCAATGCCCACATGCCGAACATCATCGGCGCCAGCAGCACGGTCGTCACCTGAGTGCTCAACATCAGCGCCTGGGAGCGGCGATCCCGGTCATGCATCATGGTGCTGAAGGCGGGAAACAGCACGCCCATGACAGCGGACAGGACGACCTGGTTGGGAATGCTGGAAAACCGGTTGGCGGCGGAATAAGCGCCGGCATCCGACAGGCCGAGATAGCGGGAAATCACCACCATGGGAGATTGGAAGGTGATGAAATTGGCGATTTCCGAGCCCATCATTCCGAGGCTGAAGCGCCCCAGCGCCAGGATGCGGCGCGGCTTGAAGGCAAAGCCCGGGACATAACCGGATACATAGTAGAGCCCGCAAAGCCGGATGATGGAGGAGGAAAACAATTGCGCCACCAGCGCCATCACCCCATAACCCATCAAGGCCATGCCGACCGCAATCAGTGCGCCAGCTGATTCGGAAATCATGCTCCACAGCGCGTCCTGACTGAACTGCATTCGCCGGGCCAGGAGAGCATAGGCAACGTCTCCGGTGAGTTGCAGCGGAATAAGCACCGCCATGATGCGCACCAGCGGCGCGGCCTCGACCGCTCCCAGCATGGCCGAAATCGGTTCGGCAAACACGTAAAGGAGGGTTGCCATCAGGCAGGAAATGATCAAATTCGCCCAGAAAACAGAATGAATCGTCTCCGGCTCTTCCTTTTCCTGGATGACCAAAGCTGCACCGAAACCTGCACCGCCGATCATCGCCAGAAATTGCACCACGGTTAACGCAACGGCGACAGCACCGAATTGATCAGGGGTGAGAATGCGTGCCAGGATGGGGACCGTGACAAATTTAAGCCCGAAAGTGCCTGTCTTGGAAAGGACGCTCCAGCCGACATTCCGGGTTACGGATTTCGCATTGACGGTTGGCGGCATGGGCAAACATCCTTAGGTCTGGGGGCGAAAGAGCGGTTACAGGTCGAAAGGCTTGTGGGAAAGCGCCAAAATTGTATGGTTATGGAGCGTTTTTGCTTTCAGGGTGGCAAACAACACAAGCGCTATGGCGAACCTGATTGCATCGTGGAATATGGTGCAAAGCACCATAGTCTGATAGCGCAAGGGTACAGAACAGGCAACTGAACCTCTTTCTTGAGAAACGACAGGGCAAAAAGATGGCGAAGCTGACAGTGATTATTCCCTTCTATCAGAAGGAAGCCGGAATTTTAAGACGGGCGCTGGGCTCGATTTTTTCCCAGACATTCCAGGACTTCGACATTATTGTGGTCGATGACCAGTCACCCTATTCCATCGATTTGGAATTGCAGCCGCTGGAGCCGGCACACCGTGCCCGTATTCGGGTTATCAAGCAGGAGAACGGTGGTCCGGGCGGTGCCCGCAATACCGGGCTCGACGCAATTGCCGCCGATTGCGATTTCGCCGCCTTCCTGGATTCCGACGATGAATGGGCGCCGGATCACCTGAAAAATGCCTATGAGGCCATGACCCAATTCGGTGCTGATTGCTATTGGGCATCGATCCACGGCGGAGATGATTTCTACTATCATTTCAGTGTTGCCGAGTTGAAGAAGACCGAAAAAACCGTGCAGCTTCAGGAGACGCCACTGGTGCTCGAACTGCCGGAAATGCCAGTGGTGATGCTGAAGAACTGGAGTTTCCTGCATCTGTCCTGCATGGTGATTGGTCGCCCGCTATTTGAGAAAATCCGGTTTGAAGCCGAGCTTCGGCTGGCGGCTGAAGATGTACTGTTCTTCTGTGATTGTGTGCTGGCGGCCAAGCGCGTCATTCTGTGCGATGCCGCTGGAGCCGAGCGCGGTGAAGGAATCAATATTTTCCACAGTATTGATTCAAGTTCTCCCGCCTTTCTGCAGCAGCAGTTGAATACCTGGGTGGCGCTAGACACGCTTGAACGTCGATTTTCCAATAAACCTGAAGCCTTGAGCTTTATTCAGCACTATAAGCAGACAGCTCGTAAAAATGCCCTCTGGGGTCAGATGGGCATGGTAAAACGCCGTAAGCTACCGCAGTTCGGCGTGCTATTGCGATGGATGAGACGGGATCCTGCCATCGTCCAAAGTGCTTTGGCCCTTGCGGTTGGTAAATTTTCCCGCTGATATAAAAGTATCTTGAAATGCAGTGATCATGCATTCTCATCGGGCGTCTGCCTCGCCCCGTAAAGGAACATTCATGCAGCCTTACTATTGGGAATCCGCCCATGGAAATTTTGGTGACGACCTTAACCTCTGGTTATGGGATTTTCTCATGCCAGGTTTTCGGGATGTGCATCCGGAAACGTTGCTTGTCGGCGTCGGAACTGTTCTCAATCGCGCTCTTTTGCCGGAAGGCCAGCATAAGCTGGTGATCGGCAGCGGTTTTGGCTATGGAAGCCTGCCGGATATGAGCCGACCGGAAGAATGGGATATACGGTCCGTGCGCGGTCCTTTGACTGCCAAGGCGCTTGGTCTGCCGCCGGAAAAAGGTGTGATCGATCCGGCTGTGATGCTGGCGGAAATGCCTGAATTCCAGAAGCTGCCAAAACTATACAAAAAGAGTTTCGTTCCTCACTGGGAATCGGCGGTAGCGGGCGTTTGGGCATCAATTGTGCCCAAAGTGGGCCTCACCTATATCGACCCCTGCGGCGAGGCAAAGGCGGTTATTCGTCAGATTCTGCAATCCGAAGTGATTATAGCCGAATCAATGCATGGCGCGATCATTGCCGATGCTCTACGCGTTCCATGGGTCGCGGTCAGCACCTCAGCTTCTATCAATAGTTTCAAGTGGAACGATTGGGCTTCTACTCTTGGTGTGACTTACAAACCCCTGCGCGTCCCGCTGTCCAGCCGCGCTGAAGCCCAGATAAAGGGCGAAAGCTTTTGGGGGGTGAGCTTTAAAAACCACCAGCCAGCCCCAGAAAATCCGAATGATCTGGCTGTGGATGCAGCGGTTCTGGAACAAGCACGCGGTCCGAAGCAAACCGGATTGCGCACCGTCGTCAAACAGATCCTGGCAGGGCCAGCCATGCTTAATCTATGGAAGGCAAGTCAAGCAGAACCGCAACTGAGCCGAGATTCCGTTTTGGATGAGCGTAAAGCCCGCTTCCTGGAGGTTATTGAGGGCGTCCGTCGTGATTATGGGATCGGCGCGGCTTCCTGATCCGACCTGCAGCATAATTCAAGTGTTACGGCGCTGTGCGTGTTATCAAACGCACAGCGCTGGAGGTGACGGTTGTCTCTGTTAAATACTATTGGACAATTCTTTAAATCGGAATCGGTTTAAAGAATTATGCAACAAATATAAGGAGCTACAGCGAACCTTTGTGCGCCATATGTCGTGCCCGGCGCTGAGAGCATCGTGCAGACAATCAGAATCAGCACGATGCTCCCAGTTTTTGTTTACAGACAGGATTTATCCGAAAACCGGTTCTTAACTTTCGGTCCGATCCTCTATCGCTGGTCGGCATCCGCGATGGCAGGCAAGAGATAGCGCAGAGGCCCCGAGGACTGGGCAGATTGAGGGCGTTGGCTACTGCCAATCAGCGCATCTTTCTTATCGGCTGCAATCCCGCCGATGATGGCCGGTATGGCAACAGGATGGGTCGCCGCATAGGAGATGGCGGACAATGCACCTTGATTATTCTTTAAATCGAGGAAATGTCGCAGCTCATAGCGGTCGCGGATGTGCTTTTCATGCTGGAGCAGCAATGATCTCTGCTCCTGCGTCAGGTCTGGATTGGCGAGGATGGAGCGGTCAGCTTCGTAAAGCCGCTTTAGATCTTCGGTTCTATGCTTGCCGCTGAGCGAATCAGGACGGACAACAGCACCATAACCGCAACTATGAATGATCTTGTAGCGGGCACCAGCGACAAGCGCACGTGCATAAAGATCATAATCTTCGCCGAGGCGAAGCCTTTCGTTATATCGCAAGCCATGGCGATCCAGAAAGTCGCGCCGCATGACTGGCTTGAGGAAGCCGATTTCCCCGCGTTGCGCGCCTCTCTGGGAAATATTTCCAGCAATGAAATCCTCAAGCACCAAAAGGCGCGCCTGACGCCGGAAACGTTTGACCTCGGTACTGACCTGGGAAACGCATTCCTCTTTCACAAAGACGATATTGTCGGCGATGAAATCCCAATGGTCTTCAGCCATCATCTGAGTGAAGCGCCCTGGCAGGAAAAAATCATCTGCATCGAGAATAGATAGCAAAGGTGCCGTCGATGCTTCAATAGCACAGTTGCGTGCGGCGGCTGGGCCGCGATTATGGTCGAAGCGGATAATTTTCAAGCGACCGCTGTTGTCGTCGGCGGAAAAAGCTTCTGCGCCGGTGCCATCCACCGATCCATCATCGACGACAACAACTTCCCGCGTTTCGGCTTCCGCCAAGGCAGAACGCACCGCCCGCGCCACAGTGGCGCCAGCGTTTTTAGCGGCAATAATAACGCATACGGTGGAATTCATCATCATTACGGTCCCCCGTATTCTAATCTGACGCGCAGGTAGCGCGTTTCTGATTCGAACAGATGACGAAGCAAAATTTCCCCTACATTACGGCAGGAACCGGAAAGGCAGTGGATGTCTCCCGGGGTTCTAATCGCCTTGCTCCAAATCAACCGTTTTCCAAGCCAAACGCGGCTTTCAAACACAAATGCTTGGCGAAGTGAGCCGTGTCAACGGCTTTCGCGCAATCTTTGCCAATTGATTTTGGCTGAAACGCGGCCGGGCGAAAAGAAGGCCGGTTAGTTGTTGCGCAATGCGGTCTGACCCGTCTTGCCAAGTGCGCGGATTGCGCCATTGCTGGCTGTCGCGTCGCTGGTCCCGGTCGCCTGTGTGCGGCGCTTTGATTCGTGAAAAACAAGATAAGCAACACAACAGAAGTAACCAACCTGCAAAAGAATGGCGGCTAAAACTGTTTTAATGAGCGTGCCAGCAAGCGAGCCTGACAGGAAATAAGTCGCAACTGCAAACACCAGCAGTGCACCAATCATGCTAAAGAAGACCTTAGGCGCATGCATAATTTAGAGCCTCCCCCCGGTACATTGATCTTGAGATCATAGCCATTGCCTTCTCCTCAGAGGCATAATGAATATAGGCACCTTGCCTCATTCTTTCAATCTTCATGTTTGTACGGCCCTTTGGCTGCGATCTTGGCGCGACAATAGAGCAAATGGCTTGCAGGACCGTTACAAAAATCAGTCAATTTTTCTCGCGGCTTTAGGGAATTACTAACTATTTCCTTGGCTTGCGATAGGGCGTCAATGAAGGTCATTGCGTCTTTGAATAGGGACGACCTTGGCTTGGGGGAGGTGGGGATCGAGCCGAAAACCTATATTTCGCCTTTCTGAATTCATTAAATCTTTACCTAATTCGATCACGAATTGTTTCAATATTAGGATATCGTTTTAAACCTATATGCGTCGCACCATAATGATGCAATGCAATATCCATGTCAGAGGACATCAACCTGAGCCGCTTTCCTCCATTTCACATGACGAATTTATGAAATTTCATTGAGTTCCCATATATATTAAAAGTAATAAACATTCCATTTGCGGGAAGGTTAAAGGATTTTCATTGCAAAATATCCAAATTCGGAAACCTAAGTGTCACAATGGGACGTTAAATACTTAAATTGTAGTGTGAAAGAGACACATATTTTAATCGCTATCATTCCATCCTCTGGAAGGTTTTCTGCAAAGGCTATTGCGAAGGACAAATTATCACCACACACTAGGGATCAATGACCACGGACGCGTCCCGCCGGGACCCGACCAATCGCCCACGTAAATGGAGTTACCTCTATGAAGTCCGCGACAAGATCGGCCAGTTCGCCGTTTTTTACGACCGCCGCATCCGGTACCCAACCGGTTGGTGGTCTTGCCAAGAGAGGGTTTGATATTTTCATCGCCACGATGGCGCTGATTATCTTCAGCCCGATGTTCTTGATGATTGCAGCCATGGTGAAATTTACCGATGGCGGCAGTGTATTTTACGGCCATCGCCGTATCGGACATAACGGCCAGCAATTTCATTGCATGAAGTTTCGCACCATGGTGCAGAATGGCGACAAGGTTTTGCAGGATTACCTGCGGGCCAATCCGGAAGCTTATGAAGAATGGCGTGCCACCCGTAAGCTGCAAAACGATCCCCGTGTGACGGCGATCGGTTCCGTGCTGCGTAAGCTCAGCCTGGACGAGCTTCCGCAGCTCTTCAATATCATTAAGGGTGAGATGAGCATCGTCGGACCCCGGCCTGTCGTCGAAGATGAGCTGGAAATGTACGATAGTGCTGCAGCTTTTTATCTGCAAACCCGCCCTGGCCTGACTGGTCTCTGGCAGGTGAGCGGCCGCAACGATGTTTCCTACGAAACGCGGGTGGCTATGGACACGCAATATGTTAAGACATGGTCGCTGGCCAGGGATGTACTCATCATGGTCCGCACGGTTCCGGCAGTGTGCCTGTCTCGCGGCAGCTACTAAAAAAAGAATGTCATAAGGGCGGAGCCGATCGGGCTGCTGCCCGAAATGACGTTTAGACGTGCCGCCTTTTTATAGAATACGCATAGGATCTGCCATGAAGGCTTACGGATTTGCTGGAGGATTTCGGTCATCCAAGCGCATTACGACCTTGAACGTTGCAGCACTCACGCTTTGCCTGTCCTTGGCTGTGCCGGGATTGACATTGGCAGATGACTACCGTTTGGGCGTAATGGACAAGGTCCGCGTTCGGGTGGCGGAATGGCAGACGGCCGAGGGTGCCGTACGGGACTGGGCCGCCGTCAGTGGCGACTATTCCGTCGGTGCTGCGGGTCAGGTGTCTCTGCCGTTCATCGGCGAATTGCCGGCCTCCGGCAAAACCACAGCCGAGGTTGCCGACGAGATCGGCAAAAAGATGCAGCAATTGTTCGGTCTCAGTGATCGGCCGTCCGCATCGGTTGAAATTTCCGAATATCGCCCCGTCTACATGGCTGGCGCGATTCAGTCGCCGGGTGAATATCCCTATGCACCGGGTATGACGGTTTTGAAGGCCCTGAGCGTGGCGGGCGGCTTGAAGCGCGCCGATGCTGGCCAGCGTTTTGCTCGTGATTTCCTTCAGGCGCAGGGCGATGGCGCCGTTTTGGTCTCCCAACGCAACCGTTTGCTGGTTCGTCGTGTGCGCGTTCTTGCGGAAATGAATGAAAAAGAGACGATCGAAATTCCTGAGGAACTGAAATCCATTCCCGACATCAACCAGTTGGTTGAGTCGGAAGCGGCCTTGATGAATTCCCAGACCGCCAAGCTCAAGGTTCAGTTGTCGTCACTCGCCGACCTCAAGACCTTGCTTGCGGCTGAAATTGAGGCGCTCGGTAAGAAGTCCGAGACCCAGACCCGTCAGTTGACGATGGTTCAGGAAGATCGTGACAAGGTCAATAGCTTGAGTGAGCAGGGCCTGGCGCTGAGTTCGCGTCGTTTGGCGGTCGAGCAGCAGGTGTCGGATTTGCAGTCGGCGCTTCTGGATATCGATACCAATACGCTGAAGGCCAAGCAGGATCTGAACAAGGCCCAGCAGGACGAAACCACGACACGCAACGACTGGGATGCCCAGCTTGCCCAGGAATTGCAGGATACCGAGGCGGAGCTGGACCAGATTGCGTTGAAGCTTTCCACCAGCCGTGGCCTGATGGCCGAATCCCTGCTGCAATCTTCGGAAAGCGCCAGTGCCAAGAATGCTGATGGTGAAGCCAATGTCGCTTATTCCATCGTCCGCGAAAAGGATGGGAAGCCCACTGAAATCGCTGTTGACGAGAATACCTCAGTAGCGCCCGGCGATGTGATCAAGGTTACGGTAAAGCTGTCTCAGCCAGCCATGCGGTAACGGTCGATGCGGATCGCCAAATCGCATTTGATCGACCCTGAACGCAATGGTCTCTATGCCGTCACGGCGATTGCGCTTTCCTACTTCGTTTTTGCCTATTCTGCCCGTTTCGGGCAAATTTCCATTCTGGCTTATTACGGAGTCTGGCTGCCGCTGATTGCTGTGAATTACCGGCGCGTGCTGGGTAATTATGGTCTGTACCTTCCGATCTTTGCGTTCAGCATTCTGACCATCCTGTCGATCTTCTGGTCGGCGGCGCCACCGGTGACGGTCAGGGCCTCGCTGCAATATTTCTCGCATATCGTCTGTGCGTTGATTGCCATGCGTGTGGTGGGCATAAGGTCCTTTTTGAGGGGATCAATGATCGGCACCGGTATCGTGCTGGTCTATTCGCTGCTGTTCGGTTCCTATTTTCTGGATCCCCTGGACGGTTCCTTCAGCTTTGTGGGTGCCTTCTCGTCAAAGAACCAGCTGGGCTTTTATGCCTCGCTCGGCGTGTATTTTTCGTTCGCCGCGATCATTATCCTGAAAGAACGCAGCATATGGGTGCTGCCGCCCGCTGGGCTGGCTTTGCTATCGGCCTATTGTCTGTTTGCATCGGAGTCGGCCACATCGGTCATTACCGTCATGGCGGTGGTCGGGGCGTCTCTAGTGTTGAGAGCGGTCATTCTCCTGTCGCCGCGCCATCGTATTGTGCTGGTTGTGGCTGGCGTCGTGCTTGGCGGGCTGGGGGCGGCGGCGTTCGTCTATGCTGGTGGCGTCGATTTGATCCTGGGAGCATTCGGAAAGGATTCGACCCTGACCGGGCGAACCTATCTTTGGCAGCAGGGCATAGCGGCAGCCTGGGCGAATCCGATTTTTGGCGTCGGTTACCAGGCCTATTGGGTCCAGGGCTTTTCCGAGGCGGAGCGGCTATGGGATGAGTTTTATATTCCGACCCGGGCCGGGTTTCATTTCCACAATACGTTCATCGAAACCGCTGTTGAGACCGGGATTATCGGCCTCGTTCTGCTGGTTGGAATGTTGGTCTTCGCATTGATCGGCAATCTCAAACGTCTGCTCGTTAATGCCCGAGATCCAGAGGCCGGTGTGCTGTTCGGTCTCGCCATGCTGCTGGTCGAGCGGGCTTTCGTGGAAATCGATATTATCTTCGCTTATCAGATCGGCTCCTTCCTGCTTTATTTCATGCTGGGCAAGCTTGTTCAGCGCCGCGCCGTCCCGGTGACACGCTCAAGTGTCGTGCGCTATTATGGTGATGGGACATCGAGCGCGCGCAACCTTTAAAAAACAAGGGCGCTGTGCCGTTGTAAAAGAAGCGCCACTGCATCATATATGTGTAAGGTCTGCTTTGCTTGCAGGGTGCTGCCTTTGCGCCCTGCTTTGGTTGGCTGGCGTTGAATTTAGATAAGGTGCTGTGTGTTTAGCCAAGCACGAAAGGCGCCATAGAACTTTAAAGATGCTGTACAATGTTTCCTAAATCAGGCTCGATTTAAGGAAACGTGCAGTCACCGTCATAATCGACAGTCGATTTCCTGACCGTATCCCTTTGCTCAAGCCCGTTCATTCGAAGGATTAAGCCATGATTCGCTTCACCACCATTACCGATGATGCCGCACCGGCAAAAACGCCAGCCGTCAAGGCGGTTTCCAATGAGACTGCGCCTGAGCAGCAGCCTGAGCCGGCAAAAACCGAAAAGCGCCAGAAGCGCAGCAAGCCTGCAGATGGCGGTGAAAGACTGCTGTGATGATTGGATGGGTCTACTGAACGACGATTGCGACGGTTTGCTCCCTTCGGGAGCCCGGTGATCTCTTCATGTTTCTGAAATATGCGAGCGAGAATAATGCGATGGCTTTAACCTTCCCCAATAATAGCCGCAGTTTCGATGAGAAGGGACACCGCATCCGGTTTCTTGGTTACGACGGCATGTTTGAAATCAGGTTTTTCGTGGAACTCGATGCGATATCCAAGGCGATGGCCAAGGTTATCGTCGGGGAACACGACTTCCTCGCCGCATTTGACAATCTGCGCGGATCTATTCTGGATGTTGCAAGAAAAGCCTATGGGAAAAAAGGCGGCAACAACATGTATCTTTTGACCGCGGCGGATTTCCGTTGACCGTAGAATCGCAGGATCTGCCACGTTTACACTGAACCGGACGAATTTGGGGAAACGAGGGTCCATTTCCCCCCGACAGCCTCTCAGCAAAGGGATTTTACATTGACTGATCAAGATGAGGATCTGGTTGAACGCCGCGCTGTTCGCGCCCAGGAAAAACTGGTGAAGCAGCAGGAGGGGCAGCAGGCGATGGATGAACATCTTGCTGCCCTCGAGCGGCAGAAGGAAAAGACCTTACGGCTGCGCGAATTGAGACATGCCCTGGAGGCAGAAAAAATCCGCGCTGCCGCCAAGACAAAGCCCACAACCAAACGCGCTGGTCAGCTGTAAACGGCTTTGGACGGAGAGGCTGCATTGCGCCTTTCATCCATCGCCAGAAAGCTGTCGTATCAGGTGGTCGCAGCCGAGGTGAAATTTACGTCCAGGAACTGCTTGCTGATCGATAGATCGAGTTGGGTGAGATTATGCCCCGACGGTAGGATGTCGTGGCTGACCGTATGACCCACAGCTTGAAGTGAGCCGACCAATCGTTCTGCATTGTCAGCGGGAATGATTGGATCCATCGCTCCAGATAGCACGAGAACTGGTACGCCAGCGCCACTGTCATGCTCTACTGGCGGGGATTGAAGCGGTGCCATGGCCCGCAACAGCACCGCGCCAGCCAAGGTCTGGCGATGCAGCAACAGCAGAGCGGCGGCAATATTGGCGCCATTGGAGAAGCCGACGGCGACAGGGGCCGCCAGGTTATGAGCCGCACGGGCCTCCTTTATGAAACCGGCCAGATCCGCTGCCCGCACCCGCAGGTCATCTTCATCGAACACACCTTCCGCCAACCGTCTGAAGAAGCGTGGCATGCCGTGTTCCAGCACTTGCCCACGGGGGGATAGCAGAGCCGCACCCGGTGAAAGGGCAGCGCCAAGCGATAAGAGATCATTTTCGTTGCCGCCTGTTCCATGCAGCAAAAGCAAGGGCGCAAGGTTTGGCACCGTCGCCGGAACGAACTGATGGATAAACGACGAGCTGGGGGAATGGGTCATGTCGGATTTCTCCTATGCGGCCCCGATGTGAGGCGCGAGATGTGCAGCAGACGTAAAGTGTTGCAGCATGCGAGTGCTTGATAAAATGCACGATCATGTGTCGGCGGCGCGTTTTGTTAACGCGCCGCATTTTTGAGCATCTGGACGTCAGCATCTCCCAGAAAACTGGAATCGGTACGATGCTGTCGTTTCTGTTGTCGCATCGGATTTTCCGAAAACCGGATTTCACCTCTGCCTGACGAACTCTAGTCCTGCTGAGCGACGCTGAGATCGCCGAGATCGGGTAGCATCCCCTCAATCTTGGCCCGGAAACCTTCCAGGCCCTTCGGCAGCTTCAGTGCCTGACCCAAGGTTGCCGCGGGTTCATCGACGGCAAAGCCGGGGTCGAGCGTGGCGATTTCGAACAACACGCCGCCCGGAGAGCGGAAATAGATCGAGCGGAAATAGTCCCGGTCTTTCTGTTCCGTTGTCTGCAAGCCGTGGTTCTTGCGCAGTTTTTCAGCCATTTCCGCCTGTTCGGCATCGTCCTTTGCTCTGAAGGCAACGTGATGGACCGAGCCGGCACCTGGCCGGGCGGGCAAAAATTCACCGGCAGCGCGCAGATCCACCACCCCACCGATATCAGTGCCAGGCACATGATACCGGGTGACATAGCCTTCCTTGCCCTGCTGTTCAAAGCCGAACACATCGGTCAGGACAGCAGCGGTTGCGTCGATCTTGTCCAGCAGCAGCGTCACCCCGTGAAATCCCCGCAACGCATGCTCTGCCGGAATGCCGGGGGCTGCCCAGGCGGCTTCTTGTTCGATGTCTTCAATGCCGACCAGGGCAAGCCGCATCCCGTCTGGGTCCTTGAAAGGCAGGACTGTCTGGCCAAAGCGCTGCTCGATCTTTTCATGCACGACGCCCTGTTCGATAAAGCGATGCGTCCAAAACCCCAGGGAGGATTTGGGAACCCGGTAACCTGTTTCCTGGGTTTCACCGATGCCGAGGCGGCCCGGTGCGGCATGTTCCCAGGGGAAGAAGGTCATGATCGTGCCGGGATTGCCGGCCTCATCGCCGAAATAGAAGTGATAGGTGCCGGGATCGTCGAAATTGACAGTCTTTTTGACAAAGCGCTGGCCGAGAACCCGCGTGTAGAAATCGAGATTGCGGCGCGCTGGGCCAGCAATTGCTGTGACGTGATGAATGCCATGTGCCATGTGAACTCTCCTTTGCTTGGTCAGCATTGAGGACGCCGTGCGGTTTGAATTGCCGCTAATCGGGTTCTCTAGTCCGTGAAAGCAGGTGCAGGATTGGACTTCGGTTCCCGATGTCGGCAATGATGCGGCGCTTTCGATGACCAAGAGATAGGCGCTTGCCGTTCGGATTGCAGCTGGTTTTGCTTGCATTCATGCAAACTTGACTTTGCGCGGTAAGAAACCAGAATGCATTCTGGAAATAAACGCGGAGGCCTATCATGCGAGCAGCAAAATCCTTGGCCTGGGACGATCTGCGGCTCGTCAAGGCAATAGCGCAGGCCCAGGGCATGGCTGGGGCAGCGGCGGCACTGGGGATTGACCATTCCACTGTGTTCCGCAGGCTGGGCGCCCTGGAAGAGGCACTGGGTGTGCCGCTGTTCGAGCGCAGGCGCTCCGGCTACGCACTGACGCCGACCGGTGAAGAAGCCATGCGCACTGCCGAGCGGATCGAGGCGGAGGTCGCGCAGCTGGAACGCCGTCTGCAAGGCCGGGAGATTGCGCCGGCCGGTGAAATCCGGGTGACGACGGCCGACAGTCTGCTGGTCTATTTGCTGACGCCCTTGTTTGCCCGGTTCCAGCAGGCCTATCCGGACATTCAGCTGGATGTGGTGATCGGCAATAATGCTTTGAACCTTTCGCGGCGGGATGCAGATATTGCCATTCGTGCAACAGACAATCCGCCGGACATGCTTGTCGGACGCCGCATCGGCCTGATCGCCTGGGCACTCTACGGTCGCGGCCAGGATTTTGTCGCCGCATCCGACCCTTCGCCGGAAGAACTCGAGGCCGCCAATTGGGTTTGCCTAGGCGAAGACATGGCGGGGTTGAAAGTGGTCAAGGCGGCCAGGCAACAGCTGGCGCCAAAACAGCTGCGCTACCGCGCCAATTCTGTGCTCGCATTGGCCGATGCGGTGGAGGCGGGCATCGGCATCGGCCATATTCCCTGTTTCATCGGTGATGTACGCCCCGCCCTGGTTCGGCTTTCGCCGACCATTCCTGATTATTCCGCCAGCCTTTGGCTGCTGACCCATCAGGACCTGCGCCATTCGCCCCGCATTCGGGTGTTTATGGATTTTATTGCCGCGCAGTTGATCCCGCTGCGACCACTGATCGAAGGGGTATCGCCTGGCCGTTCCGAGGCCCTCCAGCAGCCTTGATCTTGCTGAGGTCGTGTTCTGGGTGTCGAGGTTCCCCACTCGGGATCGAGATCAGGTCCGGGAAAGTTTATCTTGCTATGCCGTCTGCGTCTTTACGGAACAATCTTTGCCGTGCTTTTCCTGTTGAAAGTCGGTGGGTGAGAATTCGTTAAGATTGTTTGAATAGTGTCAGCGTAGAGAGGGTATCTTGAAACGACCGTAGAAGGTCGCTAGTAGTTTGTTGCGCCCACCGTCTGCGATGGCAGTCGCACTGTGGAAGCGCCAAGGAGTTGTGCGAGTGGAGAGTTACCCGTTGAAAAAGGTTGTCGCAGTTTTTGTTACTGCGGGTCTTGCTGCATGCGATACTCTACCGGCGTCAGGGCCGCTTTCCTCGCAAATCGAGGGCCAGGCAGGTAAGTCAAGGCAGGAGCTGAACAGGCCCAATGCATCGGTTTTCGATGTTGTGGATGTCGATCAGCGGACTGCCCGTACGGTTTCCGGTTTTTCCAATTCGATGTTCAGCCGCCGTTTCGGTATTGGCGGACGGGCTGGCCGGGTGGTGATCGGGATTGGCGATCAGTTGAAGATCAGCATTTTCGAAGCCGGATCGGACGGGCTGTTTTCAACGAGCCAGTCCAAGCAGACGACCATCGATGTGGTGATCCAGCCAGATGGAACCGGCACCATTCCCTATGTCGGACAGATTGTCCTGGCCGGAAAGACCCAGGAAGAAGCACGCAAGGCTATCCTGGCCAAGCTGGTCAATAAGGCCGTGGAGCCTGATGTCCTTGTCACGGCAGCAGGCACCGCCTCGCGTTCTGTTACGGTTTCCGGCTCCGTCGGCAAGCCTTCGAATGTGGAGCTGACCCTGGCCGGAGACAAGCTCACCGAGGTGATCGCACGGGCTGGCGGGGCTTCCAGTGAACCCTACGAATCCTACGTCACTCTGGTACGCGGCACCAAATCGGCCAGCGTGCTTTTGAAGTCGCTGATCGAAAATCCGCGTGAAAACATTTATGTCGAGCCGCGCGACCAGATCTATGTCACCCACGATCCGCGCACCTTCACCATCCTGGGTGAAGTGCAGAAAAATGGTCGTGTACCCTTCGGCGCCAATGATCTGAACCTCCTTGAAGCCATCGCGCTTGGCGGCGGCGGTTCCGACAGCCAGGTGGATGCGGAGGGCTATTTCGTGTTCCGCTACGAGGAGCCGGAAATCGTCATGGATATTCTGGGCGCCAAACGGTTCCACGAATTGCAGTCCAAGGGCATGGTGGCGAGCAAGGATGGCCGATACCCGATCGTCTACCGGTTCAACATGCGTTCACCCGATAGCCTGATTGTTGGCCAGAATTTCCCGATCAAGAGTCGCGATGTCATCTACGCTTCGCGTCATCCGACGGTCGATTTCATGAAGTTCATGCAATTGATCGCAACCCCTGTTGGTACGGCCTCCGGCGTTCGCAGTCTGACGGATTGATTTTGAGGGGAGTTATATCAGGAGTCATTGAAAATGACGCCTGATATTCCCCCTGAAAACAAGTCAAGTGCATGATGTTGCTCATAATCTATAGGGTTGCTCGTGGTGAGCTTTTTCGGATAACAGATCATCCTCCGGCGGCGGTTTCCTGCGTGTTACACCGGTGGTCGATGGCTGTTTTGCCGGTGCTTTCGGTCGCCGCCGGGATTTTGTCGGTCCATACCTCGTGCACATAATATCGACCGTGGCTGCGACATTGGCCTCCATGTCGCCTTCGCTCGGAATACCGGCTACACCAAGCAGCACAGGTTCATAAAGACCGGCCTCGCACAGCGCCTTGAATTCCCGTGCGGCCTGCGCGCTATCGGGTGGCACAAGTTTACCTGATATTTTCATTGTTTCGAAAATCTGTATGAAGCGGTCCAGCACCCGGCGCGGACCGATGTCGAAGTAAATCGCGCTGAGATCGGTGGCCCTGCCTGCTTCCGATACCACCAGACGGGTGATTGCGATGATCTTGGGGCGTAGCAGCAGCCTCAGATAGTTCATTCCGAGCGCCTTCAGCGTGTTTGCCGCATCCTGCTCCTTGTCGATGACATCCATCAACGGTGCAAAGGCATCTTCGCCCGCCTGAACGACAAAAGCGGCAAACAGATCCGCCTTGCTGGGGAAATAGCCGTAGAGCGTTCCCTTGGATCCGCCGACTTCTGCCGCCACCGCCGCCATCGATACCTGGGCATAGCCGTGGCGAAGAAACATCGACCCGGCGATGTCGACAATGGCCTGGCGCTTGGCCTGGGTTCTGACACGCATGGCGCCTCCTGAAATCGTACTGGGATGTACGTTTATAACTTGACGTCTGTCACATGGCTGTATATGTACAATATCGTACGGTTATGAAAGGTCAATCCGATGACAGTCCCATTTCCAAATAAGCCTGAATTTACTGGATCGCTCTACAAGCCGGCCCGTTTTGAAGGCCAGGTTTATGATCTCGAAGTGGAGGGCAAGGTGCCCGAGGAGATCGACGGCACGTTCTTTCAGGTTGCTCCCGATCCGCAATATCCCCCTATGCTTGGAGAGGACATTTTCTTCAATGGCGATGGCGCCGTCAGCGCCTTCCGGTTCAAGAACGGCCATGTGGATTTTCAGCGTCGTTACGTGATGACCGAGCGATTGAAGGCCCAGCGCGACGCCCGCGCCTCCTTGCACGGGATCTATCGCAATCCCTTTACCAATGATCCGAGCGTCAAGGATATTTCCAACTCCACCGCCAATACCAATGTCGTTGTTCACAATGGCAAGCTGCTGGCGCTGAAGGAGGATAGCCCACCTTATGCCCTCGATCCGATCACGCTTGAAACCATCGGTCTTTATGATTTCGATGGCCAGTTGACCAGCGCGACCTTCACGGCCCATCCGAAATTCGACCCAGAAACCGGCGATCTGCTGTGTTTCGGCTACGAGGCCAAAGGCGAGGCCACCCCCGATATCGTCTATTACGAGATCGACAAGCATGGCCGGATGAAGCGTGAAGTGTGGATCACCGCACCTTATGCCGCAATGATCCATGATTTCGCGGTCACGGAGCATTTCGTGATTTTCCCGTTGATGCCGTTGACGGCGGATCTGGAGCGGATGAAGCAGGGCGGCAAGCACTTCCAGTGGCAGCCGGGTCTGGATCAGCTCTTCGGCATTCTGCGCCGGGATGGCGACGGACGTGATGTTCGTTGGTTCAAGGCGCCCAACGGCTTCCAGGGCCATACGCTGAACGCCTTCGATGATGGCGGTAGGATCTTCGTCGATATGCCCGTCACATCAGGCAATATCTTCTATTTCTTCCCGCAATCGGATGGCACGGTGCCGCCGCCGGAAACCCTGTCTTCGCAGATGATGCGCTGGACCTTCGACATGCGGTCGAACGGCAACAATATCGAAGTGAAGCCGCTCACCAGTTTCGCTTGTGAGTTTCCCCGCAGCGACGACCGCTATTGTGGCCGGCAATATCGCCATGGCTTTGTGATCGCCATGGATCCGACCAAGCCTTTTGACGAAGCCCGGATCGGTCCGCGTCCGTTTCAGTTCTTCAATCAACTGGCGCATCTGGATATTGCAACCGGAAAGACCCAGCTCTGGTTTGCCGATGACCAGTCCTGTTTCCAGGAGCCGATCTTCGTGCCGCGCCGGCCGGATTCGCCTGAAGGCGATGGCTATGTGATCGGTCTGGTTAATCGGTTGGCGGAGCGCGCTACGGATCTTCTCGTGCTGGATGCGCAACATCTGTCTGACGGTCCGATTGCGACCATCAAGTTGCCGATGCGTCTGCGCATGTCGTTGCACGGCAATTGGGTGCCGGGCGATCAGCTGAAGGCGGGTTGACATAGCCTGAAGGACGGCATTGGGCTGGAAACCGGGAACGATTTTCAGCCCAATGCGATAAAACCAAGACTTAGATCATTGGGCCGATCCCGATTTTCTGCACCGTTTTCTACAGCGGCATGCATTTCGTCAAGTGCATGTAAGTTACTGTAATAGTTCAAATTTTCGACATAATTTCGCATTGGATCGAGTTCAATCTAAGGAATTATGCGGTAAGGATATGGGATATTCGAAAGAGTATACGAATTGTCATATTTCATGACTTTCCGACTAGACATCAATCCGATACCGGACCCCGTTGCCGCCCTTGAAGAGAACCGACCGCATGTCTCCAGCAACAAAAAACACCACACGTGGCGATGTGAACCGGTGGCGGCGTCGATTTGTTTTCTTAAAAGGCCCCAGCGTCAGCTTTGCCTTGCGCACCACCGTTGCCGCTATTCTTGCCATGGCATTGGCCACATTGCTGCAAATTCACCATCCCTACTGGGCGGCAATGACTGTGTGGCTGGTCGCCCAGCCCACCCGTGGGCTGGTGGTCGAGCGGGGACTGGCGCGGCTGGCGGGAACCATCGTCGGAGCCCTTTTCGGCTTTCTAATGCTCTGGCAATTGAGCGCTGCACCTGGCCTGCAGCTGTCGGTGCTGATTTGCTGGGTCGCGCTGTGCGCTGCGGCGGGATCGTTCTTTCGCCACTTCCGCTCCTATGGGCTTTTGCTGGCCGGTTACACCGCTGCCGTCGTCACCATGTCGGGTCTGATCGAGCCCCAGCTTGGCCATGAATTGGCCTGGTCGCGGATCGCCTGTACCCTGATCGGTGTGGTGGCTTCGCTTGTCGCCACGGTGCTTTTTGCACCGGGGGCAGCCAAGGACATGGTTCATACCCGCTCTCTTGCACTTCTGCGTCAGGCTCTGTCGCTTTCGGCGGCCCTGCTGAAAACCCCTGGGGAAACCATGGGGGGGGCCGTGGGTGAACCCGTGCAACAGTTCTTCTCGGTAGTCGTCCAGATGGATACCGATCTCGACACACTGGCTGCGGGCTCGCTCACAGGGCACCAGCGCGCCCGGTTCGCCCGTCACATTGCCGCCGCCTCGACCATTCTGGTCACCGAAGCGATGACGGCCCGCCAACTCGGCGAGCCGCAGATGAGGACGGAAAAGACCGCTGAAACATTGGCCGCTGTCGATCTGGCGCTGGGGCGTGGCGATATCGAGGCGGCCCATACTGCTGTCGCGGCAATCGGCGAGCACGCCCCGCAACTGTCGGCCGCGGTGACCGCTGCCATCGGTTACCTGGGTGAGCTTTACGCTGTCCAGCCGGTCAATCGCCTGCTGGACATCAATGCCTTGCGCATTTCGGACAAAAGGGCAGCAGCAATTGCCTTTTGCCGGACTTTCCTTGCGCTGAGCGCGGTGGCCCTGGTCTGGAAGCTGACTGGCTGGTCGCTGGGTCCGGTCATGCTGATGACAGCTGCGGTATTCGTGACGCTGTTTTCAAGCCATGAAGCCCCTCAGCTCGCGGTTGGCGAGGCATTGAAAGGGACACTGTGCGGCGCAACGCTTGGCATGTTCTCGCGGATCTATTTGCTGCCGCATGCGGAAAACGCGTTGGACATGCTGTTGATGGTGGCACCTTTCCTGGCCGTGGGCGCTTACGCCATGTCGCGTCCGAAAACCGCCAAAGCTGCCATCGATGGCAATATGTCATTCCTACTCGCTGCCCAGCCGGTTTTTCCGGTGGCGGTATCGCCTTGGCTTTCGGTGGAGCAGACCTTGGCGATGGTGGCGGGTGTTGCTGCTGCGGCACTCGCTTTTCGTTTTGTCTTTCCGGTCAATCATCGCCTGGTGCTGACAGTGCTGCGCAACCGTCTGACAGAAGATCTTGAGGTAACGGCCCGGCTTGCCAGCCATGAACAGGTGCTGCAACGCCGCTTCAGAATGATCCAGCGCATCCTGCGTATGGGAAGTCTGCGGCTCGTTGCGCCTTCAGAAACCAGCCGGGACGTGTTTCTGCTTCTCTGCCTTGTGACCATGCTGGGCCGTCTTCTGGAACGGCGTGGGCGTGATGACATCGCCTCGCTCGACAGGCGCTATGTCGATTTTGCACTCGAAGCACTGAAAGCCGCTCCTGAAAACTGGGAGCATCACCATTCGGTCTTCTTGACCCTGCTGAAACGGGATCCGGTCCTGGTTCCCCATACATCTCTCTGAATTTCAATTGTGGAGAAAAGCAATGAACGCGATCAACCGGTCGGAACCCTATGGCGCTTACAGCGGCCAATATATTGGCGGCGTCTGGCGTCCTGGCGCCGCAGGGGATGTCCTTAATGTCAACAATCCCTATTCCGGGGAAAAAATTGCCGAAATCGCGCTGGCCTCGGTGGAGGATCTCGATGCGGCCTATCTGGCCGCCGAAGCGGCGCAGCGCGATTGGGCAGATAGGCCCGCCAGTGTAAAGCGCGATGTTTTTCTGCGGGCGGCGCAGATCGTCGATCAACGGCATGCTGAAATCGTCGATATGATCATCGCCGAATCCGGCAGCACGCGCATCAAGGCCGAGATTGAATGGGCCTCGGTGCGCGATATGATGCTGGAGGTGTCCGGCATGCCGTCGCGCGTCCAGGGCCGGATTATTCCCAGCGAAGTGCCTGGCAAGGACGTGCGGGTGCATCGCGCTCCTCTCGGTGTCATCGGGGTTATCAGCCCCTGGAACATGCCAATGCATCTGTCGCATCGTTCGATCGCGCCGGCGCTGGCGCTTGGCAATGCGGTGGTTGTCAAACCGGCGGAAGAGACCCCGATCAGTGGCGGGTTGATGATTGCCAAGATTTATGAAGAGGCTGGCCTGCCGGGCGGCCTTCTGAATGTGGTCGTCGGCCTTGCCGGGGTGATCGGCGACATGTTCACGCTGCATCCCGTGCCGAAGTTCATTTCCTTTACCGGATCGGCACGGGTCGGTCGTCATATCGGGCAGCTTGCCATGCAGGGCTCAACCTTGAAACGGGTCGGGCTTGAGCTGGGCGGTAATGCGCCTTGCGTTGTGCTTGATGATGCGGATCTCGATCTGGCCGTCCGGGGCGCGCTGTTTGGCCGCTTCCTGCACCAAGGCCAGATCTGCATGAGCACCAACCGGATCATCGTCGATGCTTCGATCTATGACGAGTTTGTCACTCGCTTTATTGAGCGCGTCTCCAAGCTTACCTATGGTGATCCCAGCCTCATTGGCACCAATATCGGCCCGATCATCAGCAAGCGCCAGCTTGATGGTATCCTGGCAAAAATTGAAGAAGCCAAGGCCTCCGGCATTCATCTGGCGCTGGGCGGCGAGCCGCAAGGCCAGGTCCTGCCGCCACATGTGTTTATTGATGTCGATAACAACTCGACGCTGGCCCAGACTGAACTGTTTGGCCCCGTCGTTCCGATCATCAAGGCTCATGGCGAGGAGGACGCCTTGAAACTGGCCAACCAGACCGAATTCGGGCTTTCCAGCGCCGTTTTCACACGGGATGAGGGGCGCGGCCTGCGGTTTGCCAAGCGCATCCATGCCGGCATGACCCATATCAACGATATTTCCGTTGCCGATAGCCCCAATGCGATGTTCGGTGGTGAAAAGAATAGCGGTATCGGGCGGTTCAACAGCGATTGGGTCGTCGCGGAATTCACCTGCGATCACCTGATCACCACCCAAAGCATTCCTCTGCAATATCCCTTCTGACCGAAGGGCTTCGTTTATCGCACGAGCACGACAGCATCACGCGTTTCATAAAACGCATGATGCTGTCGTTAACAGCCGCAGGCCAGCATTTCAGCGGCCATAGAGCGTCAGGATGGTGGCGGATGCATTTTTCGCTGCGGTCTCGATCTGCGCGTCATTCGGACGATCAATCAGGCCCCAGAGGCAGTGTTCATAAAGACCCGCCTCGGCCACCGCCTTAAACTGTAAGGCCGCCATTGCAATATCCGGGATGGCAAGCGCCTGGCGCTCGACCAGATGCTCCAGCTTTTTTTCGATCTGGTCCAGCGTGGCCTGTGGTCCATTCTGATAGAAGATCCTGCCAAGTTCCTGAAAACGTGGCGCTTCGGCAATCACCAGCCGGTTGATGGCCAGAACCTCCGGCGAAAGCAGCAGCCGCAGGTAGGCCCGCGCATAGGCCGTCAGCGATTTTTCCACGGTGTCGCCAGCCTGATTGCTATCGGCCAAAGCTGCAAAGGGTTCGCGTCCCGCTTCAATCACATAGGCTTCGAACAAGGCTTCCTTGGAGGGAAAATGATTGTAAAGGGTCGATTTCGATCCGCCGACCGAGGCCGCGATCTGCGCCATATTGACGGCTCCAAATCCGTGCTCCCGGAACAGATCCCCGGCAATCGTCAGGATCTGGCGTCGTTTCGTCTCGCTTTTTGTCCGCATTGGTTCTCTGGTCGGAATACATCGAAGATGCTGATGCATCCACACATTGAGGATCATCGCTATCCCTGATGCCTCATGGCTTCAAGTGTTCATTCTCCACGAGAATTATCCTAAAATTCTTGCCAGGTTAAGGTTTTATGTCGCAGAAGGAACAATCTTCTTCAGCTTTGATGTTCTGCATCCAGCGTCACGGTGAAGACATCGCACTGCACCGTGATTGTCAGGTCCAGTGGATCTTCTGGCGAAAAGACCAGCGTATCGAAGCGGTGCAGGGAAATGGTTTGTCCATTGGCGATGATGGTGGCATCACCGTTGAAAATGGCCAATGCCGTGGTCGTGGTCGTGGTCGTGGTTCTGGTCGCTTGGCCGTGCAGCACTTCCAGATTGCCCCTTTTCATGGTGTGGCGAAAGCGGCTGCGCCGGGTCATGATATTGAGGTCGATGGTTTTGCTGCCAAGATTGCGACTGGAAACGGCCCAATCGCCGGAAAAGGCGAGGGGTTCACTGCCTTGTTTGAGTGCCACATCTTGGCCGTCTGATAGGGACAGAACCATGCCGTCACCTTCTAACAATCCAATACTGCGGTCCACACCGGGAAAGGTCGAAAAAGGGCCGTCCGCGCCGACATGGGCGATGGACAGCCGGTAATCGAAATCCCCAAGGCCACTGTCGGGCGGAAAAATCAGGATTTCCTCTGTCATGCCCTGGCCGTTCTTCCAGGGCATGCGGCGATAATCTTCCCGACGCAGGATCTGCATGTCAATTACCCAGAATGCCAGGCAGGCGCAGGCCTTTTTCCTTGGCGCAATCCAGTGCAATGTCATAGCCCGCATCGGCATGGCGCATGACGCCGGTGGCCGGGTCGTTCCACAACACCCGCTCCAAGCGCCGTGCGGCATCATCGGTGCCATCGGCGCAGATCACCATGCCGGAATGCTGGCTAAAGCCCATGCCCACACCGCCGCCATGGTGCAGCGATACCCATGTGGCACCCGAGGCGCAATTGAGCAGCGCGTTCAGCAAGGGCCAATCGGATACGGCATCCGAGCCGTCCTTCATGGCTTCGGTTTCGCGGTTGGGCGAGGCGACGGAGCCGGAATCCAGATGGTCACGACCAATCACCACCGGGGCTTTTAGCTCGCCGCTGCGGACCATTTCGTTGAAGGCCAGACCCAGTTTGTGGCGATCGCCCAGACCCACCCAGCAGATGCGGGCAGGCAGGCCCTGAAAGGCAATGCGCTCGCGCGCCATATCCAGCCAATTGTGTAGGTGCTTGTTGTCGGGCAACAATTCCTTCACCTTGGCATCGGTCTTGTAAATATCCTCTGGATCACCCGAAAGGGCAGCCCAGCGGAACGGACCAATGCCCCGGCAAAACAGCGGACGGATATAGGCAGGCACAAAGCCGGGGAAGGCAAAGGCATTTTCCAGCCCTTCTTCCTTGGCGACTTGCCGGATGTTGTTGCCGTAATCCAGCGTCGGCACGCCCATGTTCCAGAAATCAACCATGGCGGCGACATGCACTTTCATGGATGCGCGAGCGGCACGCTCTACCGCTTTCGGATCGCTCTCCTGCTTGGCGCGCCATTCGGCAACGGTCCAGCCGGAGGGCAGATAGCCATTGATCGGGTCATGGGCCGAGGTCTGGTCTGTGACAATGTCGGGGCGCACACCGCGCTTCACCAGTTCCGGGAAAATGTCGGCAGCATTGCCAATCAGGCCCACGGATTTGGCTTCGCCTGCCTTGGTCCATTGGTCAATCAACGCTAAGGCTTCATCCAGCGTGTGGGCCTTGGCATCAACATAGCGGGTGCGCAGGCGAAAATCGACACGGGTTTCATCGCATTCTACCGCAAGGCAGCAGGCACCGGCCATGACGGCTGCCAGCGGCTGCGCGCCACCCATGCCGCCGAGGCCGCCTGTTAGTATCCACTTACCTTTTAGGCTGCCGTTATAATGCTGACGGCCCGCTTCCACGAAGGTTTCATAGGTGCCCTGCACAATGCCTTGCGTGCCAATGTAAATCCACGAGCCTGCGGTCATCTGGCCATACATGGCCAGCCCCTTTTTATCCAGCTCGTTGAAATGATCCCATGTGGCCCAATGCGGCACGAGGTTGGAATTGGCAATCAGCACCCGTGGGGCATCTTTGTGGGTTTTGAACACACCGACTGGCTTGCCCGATTGCACAATCAGCGTTTCTTCTTCCGTCAGGGTTTTCAGCGTGGCAACAATGCGGTCAAAATCCTCCCATGTGCGGGCGGCGCGGCCAATGCCGCCATAGACCACCAGTTCGTGCGGACGCTCGGCCACGTCGGGGTCGAGATTGTTCATCAACATGCGCAAGGGGGCTTCGGTCATCCAGCTTTTGGCTGTTAGTTCTGTCCCGGTGGCAGCCCGCACATCGCGGATATTGTGGCGTGGGTTGGTCATGATCATTCCCCCTTTTGTTTCAGTTGAAACGCAATCTGTTCAATCCGCTCCAAAATGGCTTTGAGATGCACGCGCAAACGGCTCGCCTTGTCTTCATCATAGGCAAAGGGCGGTGCCTCACTGGCAAGGTGAGAGGCCTGCGCCAGCTCCATCTGAATGGCGTGAATACCGGTGTCTGGCTTGCCATAATGGCGCGTGGTCCAGCCGCCTTTGAAGCGGCCATTGAGGATGGAGGTGTAACCTTCCGCTGACGCCGCGATCTCCACCGTTGCCGCTTCAATGGCGGCATCACAGGTGCGGCCCATATCGGTGCCGATGTTCAAATCCGGCAATCTGCCTTCAAACAGAAAGGGGATGTTGGCGCGGATGGAGTGGCAATCGTAGAGTACCGCCACGCCATGGATTGCCTTGACGCGCTCAATCTCGGCCAAAAGGGCTGCGTGATAGGGCGCGTGAAAGGCGCTCAGGCGTTCAGCAATATCCGCCTCCGTTGGTTCCTGTCCATCCATCCAGATCGATTGTCCGTCAAAATCCGTTTCTGGAATAAGCCCCGTGGTGTTTTGCCCCGGATAGAGGCTCACCCCCGCGGGATCACGATTGGCGTCAATCACATAGCGATGGAAGGTGGCGCGAACGGTGGTGATGTTTGGCAACAGGTCTTTGTACAGATTGTGGATATGCCAATCGGTATCGGCCAGCAGTTTGCCGTTGTCGTTGAGGCGGTCCCAGATGGCAGGTGGCACATCCGTCCCCGTGTGCGGGAAGGCGAGGATGACGGGTGAAGTGCCTTGGGTGATTTCGAACACTTGGGTCATGCGACATGTCTCCCGTGGAGTATGGGGTAACCCCCCTCTGTCCTGCCGGACATCTCCCCCTCAAGGGGGGAGATCGACTCGTTGAAAAGTGTTTGGATAAAGAATTGAACTGGGCGTTGCCTCGTGCTGATCTCCCCCCTTGAGGGGGAGATGGTCGGCAGACCAGAGGGGGGTAGACCCCACATAAAAACGCCCATTCCGCTCACCCCTCCACCCCCGGCAAGATCCCAGCCGATACACTGCCCACCAAAGCCCCATCGGCCACCAGCGCACTGGCTGCCGCCAAGTCCGGTGCCATAAACCGATCTTCCTCCAGCGTCGGTACAACGGCCCGCAAGGTATCAATAGCCTTTTGCAACTCGGGGCTGGTGGTCAGGGGTGCTCTAAACTCCACGCCTTGGGCGGCGGTGAGAGCCTCAATGCCAATGATGGCAAACAGGTTTTCGGTCATTTGCAACAGGCGCCGCGCACCGTGGCAGGCCATGGAAACATGGTCTTCCTGATTGGCAGACGTCGGTGTTGAATCGACTGATGCCGGATGGGCCATCTGCTTGTTTTCGCTCATCAGCGCGGCAGAGGTGACTTCGGCAATCATCAGGCCGGAATTGAGGCCCGGCTTTTTGGCCAAAAACGCAGGCAAGCCGTAAGACAGGGTCGGGTCCACCAACAGCGCAATACGCCGCTGGGCAATGGCCCCGATTTCACACACGGCAATGGCAATCTGGTCGGCAGCAAAAGCCACTGGCTCGGCATGGAAATTCCCGCCAGACACTACAGTATCATCTGAGAGCACCAGCGGATTATCCGTCACTGCATTGGCCTCGATTTCCAACGTGCGGGCCGTCATCCGCAGCAAATCAAGGCAGGCTCCATCCACCTGCGGCTGGCAGCGGATGCAATAGGGGTCTTGGACGCGCTCGTCACCATCCAGATGGCTTTGGCGGATGACGGAACCTTCCAGCAAGGCGCGCAAGCTGGCAGCCGTATCAATCTGGCCCTTGTGGCCACGCAGGGTGTGAATATCGGCCGTAAACGGTGCCGATGAACCCATGGCCGCATCGGTAGACATCGCCCCGGTAATCAATGCTGCTTGTGCTGCACGATGGGCGCGGAAAAGGCCTGCCAAGGCCAAAGCGGTGGAGGCCTGCGTGCCATTGATCAGCGCCAGCCCTTCTTTGGCTGCCAAAATAACCGGGGTAAGGCCAGCGCGTTCCAGCGCAAGTTTGCCCGGCAGTTTTTCGCCCTGATAGAAGGCTTCTGCCTCGCCCATCATCACCGCAGCCATATGCGCCAGCGGGGCCAGATCGCCGGAGGCACCGACAGAGCCTTTTTCCGGGATCAGCGGAATCACGCCTTTTTCCAGCATGGCTTCAATCAAACGTACAAGCTCCAGCCGCACGCCGGAGGCTCCACGGCCCAGCGAAATCAGCTTCAGCGACAAGATCAGCCGCACAATATTCTCAGCCAGTGGCGCACCGACGCCGCAGCAATGGGAGAAGATGAGATTGCGCTGAAGCGTGGCCGTATCCGCCGCATCAATCTTGATGGAGGCCAATTTGCCAAAGCCGGTGTTGACGCCGTAAACAGGCTCATTACCCGCAGCAATGGCAGCAATGCGGGCGGCTGCGCGCTCAATGCCCGCATCAAAGCTGCGATCCAGCACGGCTGGCTCACCATGCCAATAGATTTTCGCCAGATCGGCCAGCGGCACAGAGCCGGGGTGAAGGGTAATGGTCATTGTGGCCCCTTGTTGTTATGCGTCTTTGCTATGTGTCTTGGCCGCGCCACACCCGCTGGTGCAGCGGGTTAAAGCCCATGCGGTAGACAAGCTCAGACAGTTCAGAAATATCCCAAATGGCAAGATCAGCCGATTTTCCGGCCTCCAGCGTGCCAATCTGATCAAGCCGACCCAGCGCGCGGGCGGCCTCGCGGGTCACTCCGGCTATGCACTCCTCCACCGTCATGCCAAACAGGGTGGCCCCCATATTCATGGTCAGCAGCAGCGAGGTCAGCGGCGATGTGCCGGGGTTGTTATCGGTGGCCAGCGCCATTTTGGTGCCGTGCTGGCGGAAGAGATCAACAGGCGGCTTTTTTGTCTCACGGATAAAGTAAAAGGCACCCGGCAGCAGCACCGCCACGGTGCCAGCCTCTGCCATGGCTTTCGCGCCCGCCGCATCGGTATATTCCAGATGATCAGCTGAGAGTGCACCATATTCGGCGGCAAGGGCCGCACCGGATAGATTGGACAGCTGATCGGCATGCAGTTTCACCGGCAGGCCCAGAGCTTGGGCTGCATCAAAAACCACGCGCATCTCTTCGGGTGAAAAGGCAATCCCCTCGCAAAACCCATCCACCGCATCAACAAGCTGCTCTGCATGGGCAGCTTTCAGCCCGGGCAGCACAACCTCGCGGATAAAATCACCATTGCGGCCCTTGTATTCTGCGGGTGTGGCATGAGCACCGAGATAGGTGGTGGTGATGGAAACGGGGCGCGTATCGCTGAGCTTTTTTGCGGCCCGCAGCATTTTCAGCTCATCTTCCACCGTCAGCCCATAGCCGGATTTGACCTCAACGGTGGTGACACCCTCGGCCAGAAGCGCATCCAGACGCGGCAGCGTTTCGCGCAACAAATCCGCCTCACTCGCCGCCCGTACCTTGGATACGGATGAGACAATGCCGCCACCCGCCCGGGCAATTTCCTCATAACTTGCACCCGCCAACCGCATTTCAAATTCATGGGCGCGGTTGCCTGCATGCACCAGATGGGTATGGCAATCCACCAGACCGGGGGTGATCCAGCGGCCCTCGCAATCGGCAACATCGGCAGCATTCAGCAGGCTAATCGGCAGTTCCGCCATTGGGCCAGCGTAGACAATCTTGCCATCACGCACCATCAGCGCGGCATCTTCGATAATGCCGAGGCCTGAAAGTTGCGGATTGAGCGTTGCCAACCGCGCATTGGTGAAAATGCGATCCCGATCTGTCATGCTGATCCCTTGTTATTGCGGTTCAGGCTGCATTGCGCCTCACCGATTTTCCTATTATGTATATACTTAATGAGCCCATGCGCAAGACAGAAAAGGCGCAAGCCAGAAAATGAGAGGGGAAAGCTATGACGACACTCCACGCAAAACAGGCGCTGCTTCCGGATGGCTGGGCCAAGGATGTGCGGCTGACGCTGAAAAGCCACTCCATTTCCGGCATTGAGCAGGGTGTTGAGGCGCAAGCTGGCGATGAGCGCCACGAGATCTTGCTGCCCACAATGGCCAATTTGCACAGCCACGCCTTTCAGCGCGGTATGGCGGGTTTGGCGGAATTGCGCGGGCCAGACAATGATAGTTTTTGGAGCTGGCGCACGGTGATGTATCGCTTTGCGCTGACCATGAATCCGGAGCAGATGCAGGCCATTGCCGCCCAGCTTTATGTGGAAATGCTGGAAGCTGGCTTTGGCCGGGTGGGCGAGTTTCACTATCTCCACCATGACCGTGATGGCAGCCCTTTTGCCAACCGTGCCGAGATGGCAGAACGCATAGTTGCCGCAAGCAGCGAGACCGGAATTGGCCTCACGCTGCTGCCGGTGTTTTATGCCCATTCCGGCTTTGGTGGTCTGGCCCCCAATGAGGGCCAGCGACGGTTTATCAATGATCTCGATGGTTTTGCGAAGCTTTTGGAGGGGGCGAAAAAAGCGGCATCAAATCTGCCCGGTAGCGTCACTGGTATTGCGCCTCACAGCCTGCGGGCCGTGACGCCGGAGGAATTATCAGCGCTGCAACAGCTTTCTTTCGATGGGCCAATCCATATCCATGTGGCCGAGCAGGTCAAGGAAGTGGAGGATTGCGTGGCGTGGTCTGGTCAGCGCCCGGTGCAATGGCTGCTGGACAATGCCGATCTCACCACTCGCTGGTGCCTGATCCATGCTACCCATATGACGGATGATGAAACAGTGCGGATGGCCAAGAGCAGTGCCATTGCCGGTCTTTGCCCGATCACCGAGGCGAATCTGGGCGATGGCACATTCAATGCTGACGTGTTCTTGGGGCAGGGCGGGCGTTTTGGTGTCGGCTCTGATTCCAACATCCTGATTGGCATTGCTGATGAGTTGCGCCAGCTGGAATATTCGCAACGCCTGGCTCATCGCGCCCGTAATGTGATGGCTGTTCCGGGTGGTTCAACGGGGCGGTATCTGTTTGACGGTGCTGTGAGTGGTGGTGCTGCTGCGTTGATGGCGGACAGTGGGCTGGAGGTGGGGAAGCCTGCCGATGTTGTCAGCCTCAACCCGCACCATGATCTCGGTTTGAGCGGAGATCAGATTTTGGACAGTTTTCTCTTTGCCAATGGCGCTTCGGTGGATTGCGTCTGGGTGGCTGGCACCAAGCAGGTGGAAGCTGGGCGGCATAAGGCACGGGAGTGGATTGCAGTGCGGTTTGCGAGCGTCATGCGGGATTTGATGGCGGCGTTTTGAGATTGATCTTGTCGTCCAACAATTTGGCTTCGCACCCCCTCATCCGGCTGCCGCCACCTTCTCCCCGATGGGGAGAAGAGGTCGTGGAGCAGATGTCATTGCATGACGCCAAAGATCGTCTATGTGGATGCCGATTTCGTATGAATTCAAAGTCAATGATCAGCTTTCTTCTCCCCAGCGGGGAGAAGGTCCCGGCGGGGGGATGAGGGGGTGACCTTGCTCAGGTTGTTTATTTGATGTCCCGACCATCCCGTGCTGCCACATACCGATTGACCGGCATCGACAGCCCCAAATTCTCCCGCAACGTGCTGCCCTCATACTCTTCCCGGAACAATCCACGCCTGCGCAATTCCGGCAGCACCAGCCGGACAAAATCATTCAAGCTGGCGGGCAGGGTTGGCAGCATCAGAATAAAGCCATCGGCGGCTCCGGCCTGGAACCATTCTTCCATAAAATCGGCGATCTCGGTGGGGGTGCCGGTGATGCCATTGCCGGTGCTTTTCTCGGCATAGAAGCGGATCAGCTCGCCAACGGTATGGCCTTCCATGATGAAATCGCGCAACCATTCAAACATGGCTTTTGAGCCTTTTGGCTCTGCGGGCAGGCGCTCCAGCGGGAAAGGCTGATCAAGGGCAACACCAGAAAGATCGGCTTCCAGAAACTCGCCCAGCATCCAGCGGCCGACATCGGGGTGAAGGTTATCGATCAGGAAATCCACCTTGGCTTGCGCCTCAGCCTTGGTTTCTCCGACGTTCACCACAAGACCGGGCATGAGTTTTAAATCATTGGTGGAGCGGCCATATTTGGCCATGCGGCCCTTGATATTGTCGGCAAAGGCCTTGTTGCGCTCCAGATTGGAGGCAAGGCTGAAGACGATTTCGGCGGTGCGGGCGGCCAGTTCCATGCCCGCTTCGGAGCCACCAGCTTGGGCAATGACCGGGCGGCCTTGTGGGGAGGCTGCAATGTTGAGCGGGCCGCGCACCTGAAAATGCTTGCCCTTGTGGTTCAGCGTGTGCAGCTTTTCTTTGTCATGGTAAAGCCCGTTGGCCTTGTCCAGCACCAGAGCATCTGGCTCAAAACTGTCCCACAGGCCAAAGACAACATCGACGAACTCTGAGCCGCGCTCATAACGTTCCGCATGGGGTGGCAGACCGTCAAAGCCGAAATTATAGCCGGTCTCGTCATGGTCTGAGGTCACAACATTCCAGCAGGCGCGGCCACCGCTCAAATGATCGATGGAGGCAAAAATGCGGGCAATGTTAAACGGCTCGTAATAGCTGGTGGAGGCGGTGGCGACAAAGCCGAGCTTTTCCGTGAGCACGGACAGCGCCGAAATCAGTGACAGCGGCTCAAACCGGTTCATCTTGGTGGGCGAGCGCGCCAGTGCATCAGCATCGCCAATGGCGGCGGCGGGGGAATCGGCCAGGAACATGAAGTCAAATTTCGCCGCTTCCGAGATTTTCGCCACGTTCAGCAGGTGATCAATCTTGTTGGCCCCATTCACATCGGCATCCGGGTGTCGCCACGCAGCCGGGTTGAAACCGAAAGTGTAGACGAAGGTTCCAAGTTTCAGCGTGTCGGTGCGGCCCATGGCGATCTCTTCTTTTCTGATCAGGCAGGAGTCATAATGCGTTGGGATGGGGTAAAGCGGGCTGTTACAGCGTGACTGGCACCGGGATAGGTCAGGCGCACTTGCGTTACCGTTTCATCCAGCCGCCAGGTCTGGCGCTCCACCACCAGAACCGGGGTGTTGGCAGCAATGTCCAAGGTTTTGGCCGCCGCATCACTGGCGGCTTCGGCGGCAATGCGGTGTTCGGCGGCGTTCCATGGAATATGATCCAGCAGCCACGGACCGGGGGCCAGATCGGCAAAATCGGCATCGAGCGCCTGCGGCACCACGCCGAGATTGATAATGCGCTCTTCCAGACAAAAGGGCTTGTTATTGGCATAATGCAGGCAGGTGATGGCCAGCAGTTTGCGGCGGGGTGCAAGAGACAAGTTTTCGGACTCGGTCTTGGTGGGCGCGCGGATTGCGCGTGACAGAATGCCGTGATGGTAGGTCTTATCGAGCGAATTGACCTCATCCTTGATGTCGTAAATTTCCAGAATGGCGCTTTGCGAATTCTGTGGCATGACAATGCTGCCAGTCTTGCGCTTGCGCAGCACGAGACCTGCACGGGCAAGCTGGGTCAGCACCTTGTTCACCGTCATGCGAGAGCAGGCATATTCCTCGGTTAGTACCTGTTCGGAGGGGATTTTATGGCCCGGCGGCCATCGGCCTGAGAGGATATTGCTCTCAATATCATCCAGAATGCGCTGGTGCAGGGATTTGCTGGGTGTGTCGGTGTCGTCTGTCATCATGCCAGCATCGATGCGCCGCGATCCAGATAGGTGTCAAGGAACTGCTCCAATCTCGGATGGCGCGGCTTGGCAAAAACATCGGATGGCGCGCCAGTAAACAGCAGTTTGCCGTGATCGAGAAAGCTGATCTGCTGGCCCACCGTGGCGGCAAAGCCAATTTCGTGACTTACCACCACCATGGTCATGCCTTCCGCCGCCAAGTCACGCATCACGGTTAGCACTTCGCCAGTCAATTCTGGGTCCAGCGCCGAGGTTGGCTCATCAAACAGCATGATTTTGGGCTGCAAGGCCAAGGCGCGGGCAATGGCCACACGCTGTTGTTGCCCGCCGGAGAGCTGGGAGGGGTAATGGCCCGCGCGGTTCTCCAGCCCTACCTTTTTCAGCTGCACCATGGCGCGGTTTTCTGCCTCGCGCTTGGGTATTTTATGCACGGTTTTCAATGCTTCAGACACATTGCCAAGCGCGGTCATATGCGGCCAGAGATTGAATTGCTGAAACACCATGCCGATATGTGAGCGCACGGCGCGGATCTGGGCTGCGGGCAGGCGTTCGCGTTGGCCATCGGGCCGCTCAAAGTAGCCAAGCGCCTCGCCACTGACGGTGATCATGCCCTCGCTGGCCTCTTCCAGAAAGGCCATGCAGCGGAGCAGCGTGCTCTTGCCAGAGCCGGAAGGGCCAATCAGGCACGAGACCTTGCCCTCGGGGATATCGAGGTTGATGTCATTCAACACGGTGTTGGTGCCAAAGCGCTTGACGAGCTTGGAGACGGAAATAGCGGGAATCGTCATGGCGCGGAAAACCTCAATCTGCTCAAACGGGATTCAGCCTTGCGGGCCGCCCAGGCGGTGGCCTCCACAATGACCCAGTAAATAACCGCCAGCACGAAAATCGCCTCCAGAAAGGCATATTGGGCAGACCCTATGGCGCTGACGGTGGCGGTGAGTTCGGGAACGGTGATGATAGACAACACCGCCGATTCCTTGAGAAGGATGATGGCGAGATTGACGCAAGGCGGCAGCACAATCAGCGCCATTTCCGGCAGGAGAATGCGGCGGATGGTTTGAAGGCGTGTCAAGCCGAGGCATTCCGCCGCTTCCACATGCCCATGGGGAACGGAGCTGTAACCAGCCCGGAAAATCTCGGAATAATAGGCAGCGGAATAGACGGTGAGGCCAATCAATCCGCAAGGAATCGGGTCCAGCGACAGGCCAACATAGGGGCCGCCGTAATAGACCAGAAAAATCTGGATCAGAAACGGTGTGCCACGCAGCACTTCCACCATCAGCCCCAGCGGAATATCCAGAAATTTTCCGCCGTAGCGACGGCCTGTTGCCACCAGAAAGCCCACGAGCACACCCAGCAACATGCCGACAATCCAGATCCATAAGGTGGTGACGGTGCCGCTGAAAATTTCCGGCAGATGATCGAGAATGACTTTGGGATCAAAAATCATTTTACGGCTCCCGGAAGGACGCGTTCAGCCACGCCACTCAAAAGCGCAACACTCCAGCAGATAATCAGATAAATCAGTGCTGCCGAGGCAAACAGTTCAAGCGGCAAATAGGTGGAAGCGGCCAGATCCTGCGCCATACGAGTCAGCTCGACTATGCCGACGACGGATACCAGCGACGAGGATTTGAGGATCATGATCGCTTCATTGACCAAGGCGGGAAAGGTGAGCCGAAGCGCAATAGGAAGTTTGATGCGCAAAAAGGTTTGCCGTGCTGAGAAGCCAGCCATATCGGCGGCCTCGATCAAGCCTTTCGGCACGCTTTCAAAGCCACCCCGCAGGTTTTCGGCCTGATAGGCGGCGGTGCAGAGCGACAAGCCGATGATGGCGGCCACCACGCTTGGCACGTTGATGCCAATAAACGGCAGGAGATTGTAAATCAGCAGCAATTGCACCAAGAGCGGCACGCCGCGAAAGAAGCTGATGAACAGTTCTGTGGGCATTGTGTAGAGCCGTTTGCCGGAGAGCATGGCACCGGACAGGAGTACGGCCAGTAAAAAGCCGATGGCAATCGAAATCACGCTGATGCCCAGCGTCCATCCGGCGGCCTTAACCAGCAGAAAGAAGAGTTTGAATGACATGGCACCCCAGTCTCCGCCATGGCGGACCACAATAGATGGCAGCGGGCGGGATACCCCCCTCTGTCCTGCCGGACACTCCCCCTCAAGGGGGGAGATTGGATAGACGAAAATTATCAGTTCAAACCGATATAGCCGTTAAAATATCATGCTGGCTGAGGAAATCGGCGCTTCCCGCGAGTCGATCTCCCCCCTTGAGGGGGAGATGCCTGGCAAGGCAGAGGGGGGTAGGCGGCATATCAAGAGATTATATGCTGCTCCAAAGGCATTGCCTCAGGATAGCTCACCTCAAAACGCCGGGTCTTTCAAGCTATCAGGCGTATCAAACTTGGTGCCAAACCACTTTTCCTGCAATTTCGCCATGCGGCCATCGCTCTTCATCTTGATGAGTGCGGCATCGACGGCGTCGATCAGGCTGGCGTGGTCGGCATCCTTGGTGCCGATAAAGCCGAAATAGCTCTTCTTGCCGAATGGCGGCAGCACGACTTCGAAAGCGCCGTTACGCTGCTTGGCGACGAAGGCGATATTGGGGAGTGAATTGGCAACTGCCACGACGCGGCCCGCCGCCATGTCGGCATAGGCATCGTTGAAGGAGACATATTCACGCACCTCGATCTTTTTCGGCAAGGTGGCCGAAAATTCCTGAAGCTGGGCCAGTTGGGCGGTGGCCTTGCCGACGCCGACCGCCTTGCCTGCCAGATCTTCCGGCTTGGTGATGGTCTTGTCGCCGGCCTTTTTCAGGATGGCAACCGTGGCTTCGGCAATCGGGGCAGTGAAGCGATAGCGCTCCATGCGGGCCTTGGTGATGGTGGCGGGGCCAGCGACAATATCGAACTTGCCAGCTTCAAGGCCCGGCAGAACGCCATCCCAGGGCAGCGCGATCCACTCGATCTTCACGCCAAGTTCCTTGCCGATTTCTGCAAACATATCGACATTGAGGCCAACGTGGTCGCCAGCATCAATAAAGTCGAAGGGCGCAAAGGCGGTCTCGGTGCCGACCTTCAAGGTGCCTGCGGCCTTGATCTTCGCCAGCGCATCTTCGGCATGGGCCGAAAGGCTCGCGCCAAACAACAGGGCAGCCCCAAGCGCCGCCTTCAGCAACAGTCTTTTCTGCATCACAATTTCTCCAGTTGCCCGCTACCCGGCGATCTCTCGTACCGGTGCAATTCCCCTCAGCCGTTTCTCGGCCATTTGACTATACAAATAGAGCGAGGAAGGGGGCAGCTGTCAATGACATTGTGCTGAAAATAAGCGTGCTTATTTTGTAAGCAGATTTTTGGTGGGAGTCGAGGCTTATCCCACCCTGTTTCCAGGAAATATACGGTTTCACGCGATGGCGACGATATCAACACTGATATCAGCGGGCCGGGACGCTTCGATCACCAATCGGCCATTCGGCAAGTCGTTGCCATTCAATTTCCAGGCGATTGCGGCCTCGTCCAGTCCGTAATGAACCCAACGGTCCCGCAGGCGCTGTTCCAGCACGTCCAGCGGTGGGCCGACGAAGACCGTCAGGTCGAAGCAGCTTTGCAGGCGTGTCCAGGGCGCGCGATCGAGAAGCAGGTAATTGCCCTCGACCAGTATGAAACGGATGTCCGGTGCAATTGGCCGGGCCGAGGCAATAGCCAATTCGCGGTCGCGGTCAAAGACCGGTACGAGAACCTCCTCGTCGCCAGCTTTTACCGCCGTGACGATGTCGAGAAAGCCGCGCACGTCGAAGGTTTCCGGTGCGCCCTTGCGCTTCAGCAGGCCGCGCTGTTCCAGAATGCCATTGTCCATGTGAAACCCGTCCATCGGCAGGATTTCCGCGGTTTCGCCGCGCGCAATCAGCGCCTCGCGCAAGGCTTCCGACAGGGTGGACTTGCCCGCGCCTGGCGGTCCGGCAACGGCGATCATGAAACGGCTGGCCTCTTGGGCCAGCCGGATTATATCATCTGTCAGCGAGGAGACGGAAACCGTCATGCGGCAATCGCTTCCGCTGGGGCTTCCTTCGCGCCCGTCATGAAGGCAACGGCATCCGACATGGTGTAATCCTTCGGATTGATCACGCAGAGACGCTTGCCAAGCCGGTGGATATGGATGCGATCGGCCACTTCGAACACATGCGGCATATTGTGCGAAATCAGCACGATCGGCATGCCGCGCGAGCGCACGTCCTGGATCAGCTCCAGCACACGGCGGCTTTCCTTGACGCCGAGCGCCGCCGTCGGTTCGTCGAGGATAACCACTTTCGAACCGAAAGCCGCAGCGCGTGCCACGGCAACACCCTGCCGCTGGCCACCCGAGAGGGTTTCCACAGCCTGGTTAATGTTTTGGATGGTCATAAGGCCAAGCTCGGAAAGCTTTTCACGGGCAAACTTGTCCATAGCTGGCTTGTCGAGAGCACGAAACAGGCTGCCCATGATGCCGGGTTTGCGCATTTCACGGCCCAGGAACATGTTGTCGGCAATCGAGAGGGCCGGAGACAGGGCAAGATTCTGATACACGGTTTCAATGCCGGCCTTGCGGGCATCAATCGGCGAACGGAAGTTGATGGTCTTGCCTTCGAGCTTGATCTCGCCTTCATCCGGTGTCACGGCGCCGGAAATAGCCTTGATCAACGAGGACTTACCAGCACCGTTGTCACCAATGACCGCGAGAATTTCACCCGGGTACAGATCAAAATCGGCGTTGTCGAGGGCGGTTACACGGCCATAACGCTTGACGAGGCCACGGGCGGTGAGAATGGGTTCTTGTGCCATTAGCCAGCTACCTTTCTGATCCATTGGTCAATTGCAACGGCGGCAATGATCAGCACGCCAATCAGCATATAGGTCCATTGCGGGTCGGTGCCGGCCATACGCAGGCCAAGCTGGAATACGCCGACGATCAGCGCGCCAAACAGCATGCCCATGATGGAACCACGGCCACCAAACAGCGACATGCCGCCAATCACCACTGCGGTGATGGATTCGATATTGGCAAACTGACCAGCCGTTGGCGATACCGAGCCGATACGGCCAATCATCGCCCAACCACCCAGCGCACAGATCAGGCCGGCAAGCGTGTAGACGGAAATCAGCATGCGTTTGACATTGACGCCAGACAATTCCGCTGCATCGGGATCGTCGCCAACTGCATAGAGATGGCGGCCCCAGGCGGTGTTGTTTAAGACATACCAGAGCACGGCAACCAGAAGGGCGAGTGCAATCACGCCATAGGTTAGCACGGCGCCGCCCAGTTTAAAGCTTTGGCCAAAATATTGCAGGATGGGCGCATTGGTGCCCAGGTCTTGCGAGCGGATTGTCTCGTTGCCGGAATACAGGAAATTGGCTGCCAGCACGATCTGCCACATGCCGAGCGTGACAATGAAGGGGGGCAGCTTGACGCGGGCCACCAGCACGCCATTGATGAAGCCGCAAATGCCGCCGACGGCAAAGCCGCACAGCACGGCAAGCGGGCCAGGCACGCCATAGTGAACGGCAAATTGCCCCATGACGACAGAAGACAAGACCATGATGGCGCCCACCGACAGGTCGATACCAGCGGTGAGGATAATCAGGGTCTGGGCTGCACCGATGATGCCAGTAATGGCAACCTGCTGCAAAATCAGCGTTAGGGCAAAGGGCGAAAAGAATTTGCCACCCAGAATGACGCCGAACGCGATCAGTGACAGAATCAGCACGATCAACGGCACGGCAGCCGGGCTGGAATGCAGGAAGTGCTGAAACTTTTGCAATGGCGTCTTGTCGTTGGTATCGAACTGCGCGACCGCAGTGGCACTGCCCGACAGCACATTCTCGTATTCAAGATGAGGTTTGGTGGCGGCTTTTGGCTCGCTCATCGGCTTTCCTCCCGTGGACCTCTTCTGAGGCTTGAGGGCCGGGCTGGACCGTGGCACCAATTGCCGACGGCCGCCTGCGGCATTGTAGAACTTACTTATTCAACCAAGGGCTATTGCTGATAGCCTTGGTTGCAGAAACCGCTTACCAGAAGGGCGGCCTGAGCCGCCCTTCTACTGCGAATTTTTTTGGAGCAGATCAGCCCCAGCACTTCTTCAGGCCTTCGGCAACGTCAATCGACGGAACGCCCTTGGCCGGCTTGTCGGTGACCAACGAAACACCGGTGTCGAAGAAGTCCTTGCCAGCGGTAGGCTGCGGCTTGGTGCCGGTGTCGGCGAACTTCTTGATTGCTTCGATGCCGAGTGCAGCCATCATCAGCGGATATTGCTGCGAGGTTGCGCCGATCACGCCTTCCTTGACGTTTTTCACGCCAGGGCAGCCGCCGTCAACCGATACGATCAGCACGTCCTTCTGCTTGCCAACGGCCTTGAGGGCTTCGTAGGCACCGGCAGCAGCAGGCTCATTGATCGTGTGGACGACGTTGATATTCGGGTTTTTCTGGAGAAGGTTTTCCATGGCCGTACGGCCGCCCTCTTCATTACCGTTGGTGATGTCGTGGCCAACGATGCGCGGATCGGTTTCGTCGCCGATCTTGTTCGGGTCCTTCGGGTCGATGCCGAAGCCGATCATGAAGCCCTGGTCGCGCATGACGTCAACCGATGGCTGGGCAGGCGTCAGGTCAAGGAAGGCAACCTTGGCGTCCTTGGCCTTGTCGCCGAGCGTTGCAGCAGCCCACTGACCAATCAGCTTGCCAGCCAGCAGGTTGTCGGTTGCGAAGGTCGCATCCGCAGCATTGACCGGGTCGAGCGGCGTGTCGAGGGCAATAACCAGAAGGCCGGCGTCACGGGCTTCCTTGACGGCAGGCACGATGCCCTTGGTGTCGGAGGCGGTCAGCAGGATACCCTTTGCGCCATCGGCAATGCAGGTTTCGATCGCAGCAACCTGGCTTTCGCTGTCGCCGTCGATCTTGCCGGCATAGGACTTCAGCGTAACGCCCAGTTCCTTGGCCTTGGCGGATGCGCCTTCCTTCATCTTGACGAAGAAGGGATTGGTATCGGTTTTGGTGATCAGGCAGGCTGACACGTCAGCGGCCTGCGCGCCTGTCGAAAAGACAACGCCAAGAGCCAGGGCGCCAAGCGTGGCGCCGATCAAATTGGTCTTCATATGGATCCTCCCAAGGACAAAGATAAACGCACCCTCTCAAGGGGCCGTCCGGTTCGCATGGTCCATCACCTCTCCCGTGTTGGCCCCCCATGCTTCCTGCCTCAAGAAAACACTATTCCAAATCCCTGTCAATAAATAAATCGAGTTGAATTATTAATCCACTGTGGCATGCTTGGCGCGGTCTTGGCAGGGCGGGAGGAGCCTGTGCCGGGTTGATACGGAGCAGGATGCTCAGCAGAATTGGTTGCCGGGCCAGGATGGCGAAATGCCGATCCGGCGGAGCTCGGGGCCTGGAAATTCTTGTCGCACGCGGCTCTCTGGCCGGGTTGGGCGGGATGGGAGGATGATCGATGACAGAGGGAATGAATGCGGGTCTGGCGATGCCGCCCGCTGCCCTCGAGACGAGTGGCGGCGCCAATCAGGTCGGCGTGCGCGCCTATAACGAGCGGCTGGTCATGTCGCTGGTGCGCCGGCATGGCAGCCTGTCCAAGGCGGAAATTGCCCGGCGCAGCGGTCTCTCGGCCCAGACGGTGACGGTGATCATGCGGGTGCTGGAGCGCGAAAAGCTGCTGGTGCGCGGAGAGCCGGTGCGCGGACGCGTCGGCCAGCCTTCGGTGCCGATGCGGCTCAATCCGGATGCGGTCTATTCGTTTGGGGTCAAGATCGGAAGACGAAGCGCCAATCTGGTGCTGATGGATTTCGTCGGCACGATCCGCCATGAGGTGCGTCGGACCTATCCTTATCCGATGCCCGGCCTCTTGCTGGATTTCATCGTCGGCGGCATTTCCGATATTGAGGGCAGGCTTTCCGTCGCGGAGCGGGCCCGAATTGCCGGTGTGGGTATCGCAGCCCCGTTCGAACTGTGGAGCTGGGCGGAAGAGACCGGAGCGCCATCAGAGGAAATGGATGTCTGGCGCGATACCGATCTGAAAGCCGATGTCGCGGCCCGGATTGGTTATCCGGTCTTCATCCAGAACGATGCGACCAGCGCCTGTGCTGCCGAACTGGTGTTCGGGGTCGGGCCGCACTATCCGGATTTCGTCTATTTTTTCCTCGGCTCCTTCGTGGGCGGCGGCATCGTGCTGAATTCCTCGCTGTTTTCCGGGCGCACCGGCACAGCTGGCGCGGTTGGGCCGTTGCCGGTGCAAAGGCGCGATGGCAAAACCGTCCAGCTTTTGAAGATCGCGTCGATTTTCGTATTGGAAAACCTGCTGCGCGACTATGGACAGGATAGCCAGTCCCTGTGGTATTCGCCGAGCGACTGGGTGGACTATGGCGAGCCGCTGGAAATCTGGATCCGCGATACCGCCGCAGCGCTGGCCCAGGCGATTGTGGCGGCGGCATCGATCATCGACTTTTCCGCCGCCGTCATCGATGGCGGTTTTCCGCAATGGGTGCGCCAGCGTCTGGTCGTGGCCATACAGGAGGCAGCGCGTGATCTCGACCTCCAGGGCGTATTGATGCCCGAGATCGTCGAAGGCGCCGTGGGCCACCAGGCACGGTCGGTTGGCGGTGCCAGCCTGCCGCTGTTTTCCCGTTATCTTTTGGATCAGAATGTTTTGTTCAAGGAGTTACTGTAAATGCTGAAGGGCCTCAACCCCATCCTTAGTCCCGAATTGTTGGCCACCCTGCGGGCCATGGGTCATGGCGATGAAATCGCCATTGTCGATGGCAATTATCCGGGTCTCGAACATGCAAAGCGGTTGGTGCGGCTGGATGGGCTCGGCCTTATTCCGGTGCTGGATGCCATTCTCTCCGTTCTGCCCATCGATGATTTCGTGCCGGAAGCGATTTTCCGCTCCACCGTCGGCAAGGATCGCGATGCACTTGACCCGGTCCATGCCGAAATCATCGCCTGCTGCGCCGCCCATGAGCCAAAACAGCCGGTCGTCCCGCTGCTGGGACCGGATTTCTATCCCCGCGTCAAGGCGGCCCATACAGTTGTGCAAACTGGCGAACCCCGCCTTTATGCCAATGTCATTCTTAAGAAAGGCGTGATATACCCACAATAACCTCTGATTGTATTAACCGCACTGGCGGACCTGCGGCTGCAAAGGGTGAAATGCCCTGGATGAGGTTTTGAGGTAGATGAGGCCGTGCGGGGCGTCCTGCACGGCCTTTTTCGTCTCGTGTTTTTTACAGAGACGGTTTCAGCTCACGGCTTCGACAGCCTTGCCCGGGTTGAGCGCGGCGTCGAGAGAATGAGGCTGGTTTCGCTATTGGTAATGCCGGGAACCAGTCGCACACGTCGCAAGACACTGTCGAAATCCGTCAGGGTTGCCGCGCCCAGTTCAACGATCAGGTCCCAGCGCCCATTGGTCGAATGCACGGCGGAAATCTCGGGAAAACCGCTCAGAGCCCGGATCACCTTGTCGGTGACATGGCCCTGGATTTCGATCATCATGATGCCACGCACACCGAGATCGACCGTATCGGCCCGCAGGATCACGGTATAGCCGAGAATGGTACCATCACGCTCCAGCCGTTCCAACCGCGCCCGGACTGTCGCACGCGACGCGCCGGTTTCCAGCGCCAGATCGGAAATGCTGCGCCGGCCGTTATGGCGCAGAAGCGTGACCAGCTTTTCATCGAGATCGTCCACGGCCTTCTCACTTTGAGCAATAAAACTGCCATAACGATAAGCCATATGGACATTATTGCCAATCTATATCGTTCAAATCGCCAGTTTCAAATGGTTGAATAGTGACAACAACAGGAGAGACGCATGGAGTGCAGATTGATCGGAGTTCCCTTGCAGATCGGCGCGGGCCGTCTGGGCTGTGAAATGGGACCGAGTGCGCTGCGCATCGCCGGGCTCGGCCCGATGCTGGAAGATCTTGGCCATCGCGTTACCGATCTCGGCAATGTCGCGCCTGCCGCCTTCAAGACCCTCAATCATCCCAATCCGGCTGTGCATCACCTGCCGGAAACCGTCGCCTGGATCGAGACTTTGTCCGAGGTCGCCTACCGCGAAAGTGCGGACGGTATGCCGATATTTCTGGGTGGTGACCACGCGCTTTCGGCTGGCACGGTGCCGGGACTGGCGCGCCGGGCGGCGGAACAAGGCCGCCCGCTTTTCGTGCTCTGGCTGGATGCCCATACCGATTTCCATACGCTGGAGACCACGGAAAGCGGCAATCTGCATGGTACGCCGGTCGCGTATTTCACCGGCCAACCGGGGTTTACCGGCTATTTTCCGGATCTGGTCGAAGCGGTCGATCCGGCTCGTGTGGCAATGATCGGTATCCGCAGTGTCGATCCAGCCGAACGGGCGGCTTTGCGCCGGACCGGCATCACCGTGCATGACATGCGGATGATCGATGAGCATGGCGTTGCCGTGCTGCTGCGGGCTTTTCTGGACAAGGTTCGGGCCGCGAATGGCTTGCTGCATGTCAGTTTCGATGTGGATTTTCTCGATCCGATGATTGCGCCCGCCGTTGGCACCACGGTGCCGGGTGGCGCCACCTTCCGCGAGGCGCATCTGGTGATGGAAATGCTGCATGACAGCGGCCTAGTCTCCAGCCTCGATCTGGTCGAACTCAACCCTTTCCTGGACGAGCGGGGCCGTACCGCCATCCTGATGGCCGATCTGACGGCAAGCCTGATGGGACGGCAGGTCATGGACCGCCCCACACGCGATTACGCCGGGAGCGTTTGATGAGTGCTATTGCCAATCTGAATATCGTCCCCTTCGTCAGCGTCGATCATATGATGAAACTGGTGCTGCGGATCGGGGTCGAGACCTTCCTGACCGAACTTGCCGAAGTGATCGAGGAGGACTTTCGCCGCTGGGAGGTGTTTGACAAGACGCCACGCATCGCCTCCCATTCCAGCGACGGGGTGATCGAGTTGATGCCGACCAGTGACGGCACGCTCTATGGCTTCAAATATGTCAATGGCCATCCGAAGAACATGCGCCAAGGCCGCCAGACGGTGACAGCCTTCGGCGTGTTGTCGGATGTCGGCAATGGCTATCCGATGCTGCTGTCGGAAATGACCATTCTAACGGCATTGCGTACGGCGGCGACCTCGGCTGTCGCGGCCAAATACCTGGCCCGGCCCGATGCCCGCTGCATGGCGGTGATTGGCAATGGCGCGCAAGCCGAGTTTCAGGCGCTGGCCTTCAAGGCGATCTGCGGCGTGACGCATCTTCGGCTTTATGATATCGATCGTAGTGCCAGCGACAAATGCCTGCGCAACCTTGGGGGAAGCGGATTGGCGATAACGCTGTGCCATTCCTCGCAGGAGGCGGTCGAGGGCGCCGATATCATCACCACCGTCACCGCCGACAAGCAATGCGCCACCATTCTCACCGATAACATGGTCGGCCCCGGTGTTCATATCAACGCGGTTGGCGGCGATTGCCCCGGCAAGACTGAATTGCACCGCGATATCCTCAACCGTGCCGAAATTTTCGTCGAATATCCTCCCCAAACCCGGATCGAGGGGGAGATCCAGCAAATGCCGTCCGATCATCCCGTCACCGAACTGTGGCAGGTCATGACCGGCGCGGCCAAGGGACGGAGCGATTCGCGCCAGATCACCCTGTTCGATTCGGTCGGCTTTGCCATCGAGGATTTTTCGGCTCTGCGCTATGTGCGCAGCAAGTTGGCTGAGACCGGGCTTTTCACCGAGTTGGACCTGCTGGCCGACCCTGATGAGCCTCGGGATCTCTATGGGATGGTGTTACGGGCCGGGACTTCCTCCAGTTGATGACCAAAATTTCATGATCTTCGCTATGGACCCTTTTGCCTCGATATCCATTTCTGCATGGACATGTGTTGCACAAAGGATAGGTCATGGACGTCGTTCGCATTCTGTTTGCCATTCTTCTGCCCCCGGTCGGGGTTTTCCTTCAGGTCGGTATTGGCCTGCAATTCTGGCTGAATATTTTGCTGACATTGTGCGGCTATATCCCCGGCATCATCCATGCGATCTGGGTCATCCTGCGCAGGTAACATCCTGATTTGACGCCTTAACGGTTATCGGCGGGCGACATGGCGATTGACAATGATGGCAAGCCGGATGAACTTGGCCGTTCGTGGCGAGGGTTGGAGGATCGGCGCCCGTATCGTTTGGGAGGCCTGCCGTATGACTGTCGATCTGGTCGAGTATTTCGACGCCTATGCCCGTGATTATCAGCCGTATAAGGGCGGCAGCTGGTGCTATGAGGACGGTTGTCTCTATGCCGGGCTGATTGCCCTTTACGAGGCGACCGGTGATACCAGATGGTCGGCGCATCTGAAGCGGCTGGTCGATGACCAGTTGGATGACCAGGGCCAGATGCGTGATTACGTGCTGACCGAGTATAATATCGACAATATCCTGCCGGGCCGGGCGCTGATTTTCCTGCTGAAAACGACGGATGACAATCGTTACCGGATTGCTGCGGACCGGCTTGCCCGGCAGTTGCAAAGCCATCCGCGCCTTGGTGCCGGACCTTATTGGCACAAGCTGCGCTATCCCCATCAGGTCTGGCTGGACGGGCTCTATATGGGTCTCGCCTTCAAGGCCGAATACGGAAAGTTGGCTGGCGAGGAGACGATGGTCCGCGATGCGCTGGAAGAATTGCTGGTTACGCTCGAGCTGACCTCGGATGGTGTGAGCGGGCTTTATCGCCACGGCTATGATGAGGAACGCCTGCAAGCCTGGGCCGATCCGCAAACCGGCCTGTCGCCCGCCCATTGGGCACGTGCGATCGGTTGGCTGGCGATGGCCATGGTCGATCTCTACGGCCTGGTGCCAGAGGGAGCGGATAAGTCGATGCTGGCCGAAAAGCTTGGCGGACTTCTCGCCCGGCTTTCACACTTGCGCACGGCGGATGGCCGCTGGTTGCAGGTCATCGATCAGCCCGATCTTCCCGGCAATTATCCTGAAAGCTCCGCCACGGCGATGTTCGCCTATGCCTCTCTGAAGGCAGCCCGGCTCGGAATTGCGGGGGCAAAGGCGGAGATTGGGGCGGAGGCATTGGAAAGTCTTCACCGCCATGCACTTGGTCCCAACGCCTCTGGCCGGATGGTGATGAAGCAGATTTGTTGTGTGGCTGGTCTGGGCGGATTTGGTGGCGTCTACCGGGATGGAACGCCCGCCTATTACCTGTCTGAGGCGTTGAACGACGACGACATCAAGGGTGTTGGTCCATTGATGATGGCTGAAGCGGAGCGTCTGCGTTGCGCGACACACTCCGCATCTCCCGTGCTTGGCTGACGGGAGATGCCTTTTTCCAGTTGTTATTTGAGATTGAAGCGGAACGGTACCGTAATCGTCTTGCTGACACCTAGTGGAGGTGCTGGCACCGGTGAGGCACGTTTTATGGCATCGACCGTTGCCTGATCCAGATTTGCAAACCCTGAAGACCGGGAAATCGACACCGAGAGAACATTGCCGCTGTCATCGATCTGGAAGCGGGCGTAAACCGTGCCTTCCTCCTTGTTGGCGCGGGCTTCGCTTGGATAGCGCTTGCGTCGCTCAAGATAGGAAGCCAGCCGTGCCTGCCAATTTTGCGGGCTGACACTCGATGAAAACAGGCCGGAACTGGTGTTGGAAGCCGCCGTCCGGTCCGATTGCGTCACCTCTGCCTGGGCCTCGCGCTGGGCTTTCTGGGCCTGCGGCTGCGGGGTGGCTTTCGGTTGCTTCTTTTTAACCGGTGTCGTGTCTGCAGTCTCCACCGGCTTTTGCACTGGACGAGTTACCGGCAGTGGGACTTCCACATTTTCCAGTTCCTTCGTTACCTGTTCCTCGACCGTCGGTTCTTCCACCGGTTTGGGCTCGGGTTCCGGTGGTGGCTCGGGCTGCACTTCCGCGACCTCGGGTGGCGGTGGTGGTGTTTCTTCGATTTTTTCAGGCGGTGTCGGTTCCGGTGGCTGCGCCTCGGGCGGCTGTGGCACGGGTGGCGGCTCGACCGGCTGTGGCGGCTTCTCCACCGCCTCGGATTTTACCTCTTCGGCATCCTGCTGATCGGGCGTGATCTGGTTTTCCTCGACCTTGGTAGCAACCGGTTCGGGAGCCAGCTCAATCATGATCGCAGCGGGCGGAGCACCGTCGGCCAACGGCTCTTCCGGCTGTTGCAGCATCAGCGCCACGGCACCGGCATGGGCGGCAAACACCAGGGTTCCGGCTGTACACCAGAGCAACCAATCGAGGGCGGAACTGCGCCGCCCTGTCGGGTCCGCTTGCCTGCTCATTGGCCGTTGGTATCCTCTGCGGGTGGCGTAATGCTGGTCGCCTGCGGCAATGTTTCCACCCCAACCAGGGCGATCTTCAGATAACCTGCGTCGCGCAGCAGGTTCATCACCGTCATGAATTCGCCGTAGCCGACATTCTTATCGGCGCGCAGGAAAATCCGCGTGTCTTTATTGCCCTTGGAGACCTGTTCCAGCACGGTCGGCAGCCTGTCGCGGCTGACCGTGTCATTGCCAAGCGCCAGGCTGAGATCCTGTTTCAGGGTGAGATAGACCGGCTCGTCCGGCCGTTTGGCCGGTGTGGCGCTGGAGGCGGGGAGATCGACATTGACATCGACAGTCGCCAACGGAGCCGCCACCATGAAGATGATCAGCAAAACCAGCATGACATCGATGAAAGGGGTGACATTGATCTCGTGATTTTCAACTAGATCGTCGCCGGAATTTTCGCGGATACCTCCAGCCATCGGATTACTCCGTCACCACCTTGAGGCGGGCGGCGCGCACATCGGCCGGCACCTTGCGGAAATCGAGATCCCGGCTGACCAGCCGTTCCACCGCTGTTGCCGCATCCAGCAATTGCTGGCGATAGCCGGTCACCGCGCGGGCAAACACGTTATAGATCACCACGGCGGGAATGGCGGCAACCAGACCGATCGCGGTGGCCAGCAGCGCTTCGGCAATACCGGGCGCGACGACGGCAAGATTGGTGGTCTGCGACTGTGAAATGCCAATGAAGGAATTCATAATGCCCCAGACGGTGCCGAACAGACCGACAAAGGGACCGATCGAGCCGATGGTGGCAAGAATGCCGGTTCCGGCGGTCATGCGGCGCCCGGCGCGCGATTCGATCCGCGACAGGGCCGAGCTTACCCGTTCCTTGACGCCGTCATTGCCGGCATAATCAAGCGCAGGCTCTGATAGTTTCAACTCGCGTGCAGCGATCAGCAGCATATCTGGCACTGTGCCGCGCCGCTTCTGCAATGCGCCCGCCGCTTGCGAGAGGGATCGCGCTTCCTGCAGCACGGCCAGACCGCGCCGCAGTCTCGCCTTTGAGCCGGAAAGCTGAAGGGTTTTGACAAGCAGGATGGTCCAGGTTGCGACCGAGGCAAGGCCAAGTGCAATCATCACTGACTTAACGACCCAGTCGGCAGCCATGAACATGCCAACAGGGGAAAGATCGTGGGGAATATCGGAGCGCTGCACTGCGGCGGGAGCGTCCATTGCGACGCCTTCCGTGGGAGAAGGTGACACAGCAGTATCGGCTGGTGGAGCTGTCAAATTGGCAGGTGCCGCAGGCGTTTCTTGCGGCAATGTTTGGACAGGTGTGGCTAGGGTCGGTTCGCTTGTGGTTTGAGCTTGTGCCGTCCCTTGCTGGGCGAAGGCGGTGGCTGAGCTCATCAGCGTGCCGGTTATCAGCAGGCCCGAGCCAATAACCACGGTCATGCTCACGCGAGCGAGCGAAGAGGAGCGACGATACGCCATCAAACAACCTTCCGATCAAAATCCATTGCCGGTGCCGGCATGTTCCGCGCATGGCGGTGCAGTGCCTTTAATTGTTTGTCGATATTAAAGTTGAGTGATGTTTTCAAGTATAATCTTGCCAAGGATGCATTTTCCCTGAGCTTGCCCCCGAGCTTGCCAGGGAAAAGTGGCCCCCGGTTTTCCCGATCAGGCAAGCTCCAACAGAAGATCAGAGAGACTGCCTGTTTCAGAATGAAGCGGGCCGTCTCTCGCGCTTGCCAGGGAAAAGTGGCTCTTGGTTTTCCCGAGTAGCGGGCATGAAGCTTGGCGGATTGTTGCCTGCGAAGACCATGGAAAATTGCCCATGCCGGGTATCGCCCCTTGCCAATGAAGGAACATTTTCAGTCGCTTGCCGTTCTCCTGCCGATAATTATTTCAAGGAGCCTGTCATGCTGCACTGGATTTTGATTTTTCTGCTGATTGCCGCCGTCGCCAGCCTTCTTGGCTTCCGAGGTGTGGCCGGGGCTTCTGCCGGTATTGCGAAAATCCTGATCTTTATCGTGTTGGTAATCTTCATCATCGCCTTGGTCAGCGGCATTGTCATCGTCGCATAAAATACATGCATTAAAATAGACTCGCCTTATCCTGCGCCATTCGGCGCGGGAGAAGATGCCCGTTCCTTGCCCCCCAAGGCGGGCGAAGCCGAAGTCCGCCGGATCTCCAGCTGACGGACTTCGGTTTCTTTGTAGGAGGGAAGAATTGTATTGTACCGTTTGATCTCGGACAAAAATCACCGTCAGATAAAAGGACGGCGCATCATGCCATCGGGCGTCCAGTTTGCAGCAGCCTGAAGACCGGCGCTGTCAAGGATTTCGCACCCACGGTCCAGCCAGCGGATCAGGCCACGGGCGGTCAGCTTTTTCAAAGTCTTGTTGGTGTGAACGATCGAAAGGCCGAGCGTGTCGGCAACGTGGACCTGAGTGATCGGTAAATAGGGTTTCTCCGCGTCGACAAGCCCAGCCACCCGGCCGCGATCATCCAGGAAAGCCAGCAGATAGGCAGCGCGCTCCAGTGCGGTGCGCCGGCCAATGCTGATCAGATGATCATCCAGCATGCTTTCTTCGCGTGACGCGATCCAGGTCAGGTCGTAGCCAAGGCCTGGATGCTTTTCAAAAAGGGAAAAAAGCCGCTCTCGCTCAAAGACGCAAAGCCGCATGGGTGTCAGTGCTTCAACGGAATGGGCCATTTCATCGAAAACCGCGCCCTGCAAACCGATCATATCACCCGGAACCACGTAATTCAGAATCTGCCTGCGACCATCCTCGAGGATTTTATAACGAAATCCCCAGCCGGTCAGGGTTGTGTAAAGATGAGCACTATGGCTGCCTTCAACAAGGATTGTCGTCCCCGCGTCAGCATGAAATTCACCCTTTCGGAATGCGCGGACGAATTCGAGCTCGCCGGGTGTGAATTCGCGGAAATGGTCATTGAGGCGGATTGGGCAGACCAGACAGGCCGTGTGAATTCCGTTCTTGAGCCGTTCTCCATGCCTTGCCGGTTCCTCTGGCATTCCGTCTCCTTATTTGCTTTTATTTTCAGTAAAGTATCAGGAGGAACAAATGTTCCTGATTGAGGACAGGTGACATGTCTTTTTTAAATGACCCGGAGCGATGCAGCACCGATAAGGGCTTTTAAGCAAAAAGGTTAATCAATGACTGAAAAACCGCTGCATGTACTCGTTGCTGAAAAACAGGCCTTGATCGCTATCGAGATCGAGGTCGTGCTGACGGAAGTTGCAGGCGGCAAAATCACCGTTTGCCTCCCTCGCGATATGCCATTGAGATTGAGCGAAGCCCGCTATGATGTGGTGCTGATCGATGCGACCATCATGCCGGAGCAGAACCGTACGCGGTTCGATCTTATTCGAAGTCACAATGCGGGGGTGGTGTTTCTGACCTCCTTCGATGAGGTGCCGGGGTTTAGCCAGCCAGAACCTGGCTTTGCGCTCCTGACAAAGCCGTTTGACGAGCAACGGTTGCTGGCTGCGGTATTCGAAGCAGCAGCCAATCGAGATCCGATGGGTGCTGGTTTAGAGACAAAAATCGAGGGGAATGGCGCCGATCAGGGGCCAAACAGATGACAAGCAAATCTTCCGGTCGGCGCGACCCGCACGCTGACCGGAAGATGTCATTATACCGCAAATGCGCGTTTCGTTACCGCAGCGTCATGGGCGTCGGGACCGAAATCGCCTTCACCGCTCACACCAAGAATTTCCTGCAGGCGGTTTCGCGCCCGATTGATCCGGCTCTTGATGGTGCCAACAGCGCAACCGCAAATTTCCGCTGCTTCCTCATAGGCGAAACCGGAGGCACCCACCAGAATAATGGCTTCGCGCTGGTCGCTCGGCAGTTGATCGAGCGCCTTTTTGAAGTCCTGAAGGTCCAGCGAACCGTATTGCTGAGGATGAACAGCCAGCTGTGAGGTGAAAATGCCGTCGGGGTCGGAGACCTCACGACCGCGTTTGCGCATTTGCGAATAGAATTCGTTGCGCAGAATGGTGAACAACCAGGCTTTCATATTGGTGCCCGGTTCGAAATGATCCTGCTTTGCCCAGGCTTTCATGATCGTATCCTGGACAAGATCGTCCGCAACGTGATGCCGTCCGGCCAGCGACACGGCAAACGCACGTAGATTGGGCAGGGCAGCCAGCATATCTCTCTTGAAGCCGCGATCATCCGATTGCTTTTCAAGGGTCATCGAGCAGTGTCCTTCCTGTCGCACTGTTTCCCCGCATTTTGTTCGGCGGCATCCAGACGCTCAAGCAAGTCCATGAAACGGTCCGGAATTCCCTCCTCCTGGACGGAATCATAGAATTGCCGGAGCTTGCTGCTGATCGTGCCGTGTGCCTCAGCCGGGATTCCCCCGGTTCCATCCTCTCCTGCGTCACGATGATTATGCTGGTTGTTCATGATGTCTCTGACGGTTGATTTTAATGTCAGGCTTAACGGACCATATCTGAGAAGGTTCCGCTTCTCCCTGCATATTTTTTCTCCGGGTTAGTCTCTGGCGTCAGACACGAGGTGAGGAGGAAATTATGCTGAAAATATAAAGTGTTAAATTGAAATTTCGCATATAGCGAACAAGATGTCGAGTGATAGCATTTCATCAAATTAAGGTGAAATGATAACGGTCCTCAATTGCCGGCGGTTGAAGACAGCGATCTCTGGAGCCAGACGGTGTGCTGCGCTTGAGGCGGGAAGAATTTTCCAGAGCTTCCAGCTTGTCGCTAGCGGGTTTGCGACAAAAAATGACGCCTTGACGAGGCGGATGGAACTTTAGCCCAGGCTTTTCGTTTCTAAATCAGTTGATAACGGAGTTCAAATCCATGCTGTATTATTCTCTCGTCTTTCTCGTCGTCGCTCTTATCGCCGCCGCATTGGGTTTTGGTGGCATTGCCGGGGCTTCGGCCGGTATTGCAAAGATCCTGTTCTTTGTCTTCATCGTGCTCTTCCTGATTTCGTTGGTAAGCCGTCTGTTCAGGCGCGCCTGACCTTTGCGAACTGATAATAACAACAAGGCCCGGCAATTGCCGGGCCTTGTTGCGTTTGCGGACTGCAATGGAAAGCAAAGCGAGCGTGTGACACACCTCACAATGCCCTTGGCGTGTCCAGGGTTTTATGGGTATCTGAAAAATTTCAGAAGCGGTTATTGTCCAGGGCCACAGCCTGCACCTGTTTTTGGGAACCGCCCTGGCTTTTTAGCGCTTGCAGTTCGCTCACTCCCATGATGGAGCGAATGCCGGTTTTTCCTGCCAGCAAGCCGGGCGCGATGGGAATACAATCCCCATACATCTTCAGGGCATAGCCTTCCAGACGACGCAATTTTTCCGGCAGATCTGCCCGGCACAGGTTTGCATCGGCATAGTCGATCACTGCGACTGGCCGGTCTATGCAATCCGTTCGTTCGGGATGACAAGCAACAATCACCATTATTGCCGCAAAGCTCATCATGGCCAATCTCCTTACCCTTCAAGAGGGTAACGGCCCGGCTATTCGCTTGTTCCTGATGGCGCTGGCGGGAGAAGGGCAACGTGGGCGTACTGTCGCAAAAATATCACAGTGACCAGTTGCGAGTGCATCGGGGAAACCGATAGGTTTCCCGATGCAGGTCGATGTCAGATGTCGGCTTTATGCGTGGCCCCATGAATGAGATCATGGATATATTGCAGTTTCACCAAGACGGGCGCCGACAGCACAAAGGGGTAGAGATCCGGTTGACCCATGCTGCGGTTGATACTGTTGACGGCGACTGTCAGCGGAACCCATGCATCGATCAGGGCTCTGACACCATCCACTCTATAGGGGTCGAAATCGACTTTCACGGTCAGGCTTTGTTCGTCGATGATCGGACGGGTGCGCAGGCCGAAGGCGTAGGCTGTTTCCAGGGCATCGACAATATGGATGTAGTGCGCCCAGGTTTCGGCGAAATCTTCCCAGGGGTGGCTGGCGGCATAGGCGCTGATGAAGCTGCCCTCCCAGCCCGGAACCGGTCCATTGGCATAATGCCGTTGCAGGGCTTCGCCGTAATCTTCTTCGTCATTGCCGAAAATTGCCCGGCATTGCGCCAGTTGGTTGCCGTCGCGCACCAGGACATTCCAGTAGTAATGGCCAACTTCGTGGCGGAAATGTCCAATCAGGGTCCGAAACGGTTCGCCCAGCGCGACGCGCCTTGCTTCACGCTCCGCATCTGAGCCCTCGGCGATATTCAGGGTGATCAGGCCTGAATCATGGCCGGTCATGACGGGCTGCCCGCCGGTGCGGGCTGAATCGTCTTCCAGGAACTCGAACGCCAGTCCGTCCGGGGTTGCTTCGGTGCGGGTGACCAATGAAAGGCCGAAACGCTGGAGCGAATAAAACAACACATGCTTGGCATTCTCGATCTTGCGCCAGTTTTCGAGATTGTCGCCACTGGAGAGATCCGGAATAACCAGATTGTGGCGGCAGGCGAGACAAAATTCCTCGCCGTCCTCGACCAGCCAATTGCAGGCATCATAGCGCGCATTGGCGCAGAGCCGGATAAAGCCCTGCTGCGGCACGCCATCAATCAGCGCAGCATTACTGGAATCAATGGCAATAAACCCGTTATCGGATGGGCGAAAACCCAGCAGGGAATGGCAGGACAGGCATTGGGTGTTATCGAAGAACACCATGTTTCTGCAATTGGAACAATTAAAGAGGCGCATCAGGGCTCCATGGCTCGCTCCTGCACAATCGCTCGCAACCCGGTATGGTGTCGCGACAGGATTATGCAGCAGGTTTGAATTGTATCGCAAGCGGACGTGCATCGTTTCCGATGCGCCATATTGCGGCGGGGTGCAGTGTTGCGGCGTGTAAACGCACTCACAAAAGCCGGCACTCACGAAAGCCCGCATTCACAAAAGACTGGCAAGAGGAATAGGTTCCCTGGTCAGGGATCGCAGCGTGAAATACAGTTATTCATGCAGTTCGACTGGAAAGGTCAGTTCGTAATAGACGCTGTCCTTGTCGAAACGGTGGACGACATGGCCGTTGACGGAGGCGGGCACAACACGTTCGAGCACCGTGCTGCCGAACCGTCCCCTGGCGCGTTCCAGATCCTCGCCGGCCAGCGTTTCAATCGGCTCGTTCCAGGTCACCCTGATTTCCTCGCCATTGCGTGTCCATTGCTGATGACAGGAGACCTCGATTTTCTTGCGTTGGCTGATGAAGTCGCCGTGGCTGACCGCGTTGACGATCAGTTCATGCAGGGCGAGCCCGATATGCAGAGATGCATTGGGTGACAGCAGAACATTGTCACCGGATACCTGAACAAGATTTGCCGTTTCCGGCACGTATTTTTCCAATTGCTGGCGGACGAGATCCTGGAAATAAGCGCCACGCCAACTGGAATCGGTAATCAGGTCCTGCGACATCGACAGTGCATGCAGCCTGCCACGAAACTTGCCCAGAAACTGGTCGAGCGTCCCGGAATACCGGGCCGTCTGGAAAGCGATGCTTTGAATAATCGCCAGCAGGTTTTTCGAACGGTGGCTGACTTCACGCAATAGCGCACGCAACAGCCGTTCGCGGCGTTTTTCCTCGGTCCGGTCTACCAGGATCGTCATCATGCAGACGTCTTCCGGGCTGATGCGGATCATTCGGCAGCGAAATTCAAACACCGTGTCGTCGCCCGGCTCCACACTCAGTTCCGCTCCCTGGTCCGCCTCCACCAGCCCGGCTTTCAGCTCCCGCAACTGGGCGCCGATTTCGGGTCCGAAAATCGAGTCGTCACTGGGTTCTTCGCCATGGGCGAGCGGCCAGCGCTGAGGCAGGGATGTAATGCAGATATAGCGCCCGTCCATATCCTGAAGGGTCAGACTTGCGCCAATATCCAGCAGGGCTGTGATGAAGAACTCACGCAAGGGCCTGTCAGCACGCTGCGGTTCGAACCATGTCAACCGATTTACCAAGTGCTTCTCTCCAGCGGCGGTAGCCCTTTTTCAAGGGCGCGCGGCATCCATGCGCCTGCATAGTTTCACCAACATCGCAATGACGACCCGTTTTATCCGGCGCCTCGTGCTTTGACGCTATCCCCTCATTGATTGCGATGCCGAACCAGACCGGTCCAAAATCGCATGGCCCCGCCCTCAGGCATCCTGTTTGGCATGTTCGTTGAAGAACAGTGCCTGGCTGATCAGTGCCTTGACCATATCGGGATTGAACGGCTTGGTGACGAGAAACGCAGGTTCTGGCCGCTCGCCAGTCAGCAAACGCTCCGGGAAGGCGGTAATGAAGATCACCGGCACGGTATCCACCTTCAGGATATCGTTGATCGCGTCGATGCCGGAGCTTCCATCGGCAAGCTGGATGTCGGCAAGCACCATTTTCGGGTTGGTTCGGCCATAAAGCTCCACGGCTTCCTTGTGGGTGCGGGCAATGCCAGTCACGCGATGACCGAGATCCTCCACCATCTGCTCAATATCGAGCGCGATCAGCGGTTCGTCTTCGATGATCATGATGTCGGTTGCCACCTGGCGGGAGATTTCCACGGCGGCCTGGTTAAACAGACCCCGGAATTCGCTGTCGCTGACGCCGAGCACTTCTGCGGCTTCCTCATAGGTAAAGCCTTCGACTGATATCAGCAGGAAAGCATGGCGCTCACGCGGAGGAACGGCCAATAGATTGGAGGCGGCCCGTTTTTCCCAGGCGAAAGGCGAGGTCATCGGCCGGATTTCGACATGGGTCGAGCCGAAAATCGTGACAAACAGTTTATAAAGCGAAACCCGATCACTGCTGGCTTCGGGATAGACCGAAAGATCGGCGATCAGAGCCTCCAGAACAGCGGCGACATAGGCGTCGCCCGATGTCTGCGAGCCCGTGACAGCTCGGGCATATCGCCTCAAATAAGGAATATGAGCAGCGACGCGGGTGGTAAGGGACATTCAGCTTCTCCAGTTTGCACGAATGCAGCATAAACTCGCTAGCAAACGTGGGGATCCAAAAAAAGTTCCAAATTTCATCCGGCTATTTGCCCGATCCGTGCGGGTTGCCGGTCGATATCGATCCATTCTATCCACTTCATGACCTGCACCTCTATTGCGGTGCAAAGAAACTGTAAGTGGTCTCGCCTCGAAGAAATTGCAATATACCAAATCTATCAGAGACTTGAGTTATTTGAGAAGAGTAAGAAGAGCGATCTTCAATGATTTTCGTCTTAAAACGGGCAAGGCAAATCACTGTCGACGAGTCCGGGGAGGGAATGAGGCATGCGTTGAAATCAGATGGTGCTCATGAGCTTATGCTAGCGGACCGGCGAAGTTCAAGACGCAAATTTTGCGACAATCCTTTTCCGCTCACATCATTGAACGCTTTTCAATCAGGAGGGATAAAAGGTTTTGATACGACCAACACCCCCTGGATTTCTAGAATTGCTATAGATCTCCACAGTGGTTTAAACAAGCAGCGATATTCATTCCGGTGTTCAGGGTGAATGCATCGGATGCGGTTGATTTATATGTTCGAATGTTCGGATCTCTATTTGATAAAGATCAAGAAAACCATGTCCTGCATAGTGCTATTATCTTGTTTGTAACTGTCTTGGATCAAAAAACCAGGATCGCTCTTGCTGCGATCTATTTCTTGATAGAATGCGTATCATATAACAAACTCCCTCTCCAGGCCGCAGGCATTGACATCATGTCCGAAAAAAAGTCCTCGAAATCCGTCAAGGCTCCGGCAAAGCAGAGCCAAGCCAATGCCATGATCGCGGCGCGTTTGAAAACCTATTACGATGAGATTGTCGAGGAGGGGACCCCGGATCACTTTCTGGATCTCTTGGAAAGGCTCGATGCTGCTGAGCAGGCGGCGAAGTCCAAGTCAGATAAAGCCTGAAACCGGTGTTTATGGCACGCTAGGTGATAGGAAATATAGAAAAAGCGTCATGTGTTTTGCAAGGCACATGACGCTTTTGTTGTTATAGCGTATCTTTTCGGGAAACCGGCTCCCGCATTTTGCTAAAAATGCTCTTAGGAAGCGATAATCGCCCGCAGCATCCACAATGCCTTTTCGTGGAAGGTCAGGCGGGCTGTCAGCATGTCTGATGTAACCAGATCGCCCGCTTCGTCGGCAGCCTCGCCGACCTCACGCATCTGGCGCACGGCAGCCTCGTGGTCGGCGATCAAATCCTTGACCATGTCGATGGCGGCGTGATGCTGGGTCTCGCCAGTCTTTGGTGCGAAATTGCTGCTGCTTTGCAGATTGACCGGGGCAAGATGTCCGAGGGCGCGAATACGCTCGGCAATAATGTCGACGGCGGCAAACAGCGTGTTGTAATGTTCTTCCGTCAGTTCGTGGATCGGCTTGAACAGCGGACCAACAACATTCCAGTGATAGACCTGGGTCTTGATTGTCAGGGCATAGGTGGCCGCGAGAATCTTGGAGAGATCCTTGGAGGCCTGTTCGCGGTAGGCGTCTTCGAGACCGATGCTGATTTTTTCGTCCCGGGCTCTGGGCTTCAATACTTCTGCAACTTTGGCCATGAATTTGGTCCTTTCGGTTAAAAACAAGGCGACAAAGAACACCGCCGAAACAGGGCTCCGTCGTCGGTTGAGGTTATGACTGCACTTAACAACTGCTGTGGGCGTCGCCGTTACTTACGGCCGATCCCCTGGCTCCGCGCAAACAAGTAGGCGAGCATGCCGACCGCCGCGACCCCGACGATGGGGTTGACCTTCAGCATCCCGGGCAAACGCCCCATCAGGCCCATGGTCAGTGGATCGGTCGCTGCCAGCGTCGCGGTTTGAAGAAATGCCCGCCTGCGTGCCTCGCGGCGATTGATGATGGAGACGATCGCCAGAGTGATCAGGCCGATCAACACCGCGACGCCTGCAATCACCAGCCCGGCGGGGCCAGCACCGATCTCCGCCGCCAGGAAGATCCAGCCGGAAACAATCGCCGCAACGATGGCAATCAGGAAACAAAACCCGGCAATGACACCAGCGATAGCGTTGCGCCGGGCTTTGTCGATCCTGGGCTTCACGCCTTCTGCGGCCACCAGTGTCAGACGTGTGAGCAAACCGAACATTGATTAGCGCCGTGACAGCAGGGCGAAGATAAAACCGAGACCGGCGGCAATCGCCACAGACTGCAACGGCTTTGCCCGAATTTTATCTTCCAGATCCTGTTCCAGCGCGGAAACGCTGCTGCGTGCGGAGCTGATTGCATCCGATGCCTTGTCGCCGACCTGATGCAATGTTGCGCTGCCGAGGGAGGCGAGCGTGCTCGTCAGCGACGCGACATCCTGCTTGAGCTGCTCGATCTGTGCTTCGAGTTCCTTGGACCGTGCTTCTGCTTCCACATCATTGATGGCTTCATTGATATCGACCATGGACGAACTCCTTCTGGATTTTAAGGCTGCGCAAACCGTTATCCCGTCTGCGGCGCGAACTCTATCAACAAACGTTGCTCAAGCCCAAGGGTTCCATTTTTCAACTATTTTCGGGTCACCCCTCTCGCGTGGCATGATGTCAACGGTCGTCTACCGTCGCACCAGATCGGCATAATCGGAACCTTCAAGGTTGCATGACGTTAATCTCATGCTACCATGCTCGGACCGCTGATGTTTGACAGCGGCACGGGCTTCTTGAAATCGCCAATCGGAAGAGGAGACCGCGATGAACTGGAACCGTGTTGAAGGCAATTGGGAACAATTCAAAGGCAAGGCCCAGGCGCAATGGGGCAAGCTGACCGGCGACGACCTGGATATTATTGCTGGTAATCGCAAACAATTGAGCGGCAAATTGCAGGAACTCTATGGAAAAGGCCAGGATGAGGCCGACCGAGAGATCGACGATTGGGTCAAACGCCACTAATATACTCTAACCGCAGTCTGGCGACATGATGTCGTCTTGCGGGTGCGGCGCTGGAAACCATGATGGTTCTGGCGCCGCTTTTTTATGACCTGATGGTCATGCTGGCAGCATATGCAGCAGCGTTTCCAGCCGGTCGGCATCACGCGGGAGTTTGTCATCCCGCAACCGCGAAATCCTGGGAAAGCGCATGGCGACGCCGGATTTATGCCGGGTGGACCGGTTCAGCCCTTCAAAGGCCACCTCTACCACGAACCCATGATCCGGCTCGGCGCGGATCGAGCGGACTGGTCCGAACCGGTCGATGGTGTTGTTGCGCACATATTTATCGAGAATTTCCAGCTCTTGGTCGGTAAAGCCGAAATAGGCCTTGCCCACCGGCACCAGTTGGTCGCCACCTTCTGGCATATGCATCCAGACCCCGAAGGTAAAATCGGAATAATAGCTGGAGCGCTTGCCATGGCCGCGCTGCGCATACATCAGCACCGCATCGACGTTCAGCGGTTGCTTTTTCCACTTGAACCATGGCCCCTTGGCGCGTCCCGCCTGGTAGATACTGTCGCGGCGCTTGATCATCACCCCTTCGATGACCGGATCGGGCGGGGCGTGCCGCAGCGCGTCCAGCTCGTCCCAGCTGGAAAAAGCAATCAGCGGCGAGAGATCGAAGCGCGTGGCCGGGGCTTTTTCGACAATTTCTGCAAGCAACCCCCGGCGTGCCTCATAGCCAAGATTTCGTACATCCTGATCGCCGGTAAACAACAGATCATAGGCACGGATAAAGGCCGGGTAATCGCTGAGCATTTTCGTCGTGACGCTCTTGCGGTTCAACCGTTGCTGAAGATCGGAAAAGCTGCGGGTCGGCTGGTTGGAGCGGGCGGTGCCGCCGACCAGCAATTCGCCATCGATCACTCCATCGAAATTCGCCGCCGCGACAATATCGGGAAAAGCCCCGGAAATGTCGTCGCCGGAGCGGGAGTAGAGGCGGCAGGTGTCTCCATGGCGCGAAAGCTGCACCCGGATACCGTCCCATTTCCACTCGGCGGCATAATCGGCGGGATCGAGACCATCCAGATCGCCATTGCCGACCGGATTGGACAGCATGACCGAATGAAAGATAGCCGGTGTCGCCAGCACGGGCTTGTCTCCGCCGCCCTCAAGCCAGGCAAACAGGCTCACATAGGGCGGCACCAGCCCATGCCAGAGCGTCTCGATCTCCCCGACATCCTTGCCCGACATGTCGGAAAGCGCCTGTTTGGCAAGCCTTGCCGAAACCCCGATCCGCAAGCCGCCGGTTGCAAGTTTGAGAAAGGCAAAGCGACCTGACGTGTCGAGTTGGTCGAGCAGATCGCGCACGGCACCCCGCACCTGGGTGCGGCCAAGCGATTGCATGAGGGCGACGACCTCGCCGAGGCTCGGTTCGGCAATCTCGGCTTTTTCGTCACGGTCCTGATCCCAGACCAGCGAAATGGTTTCGGCGAGGTCACCGACATAATCATAGGAATAGCCGAAGAGAACCGGGTCCATCCGCTCCAGCACTAGGTCTTTCAGGAGGGCTGGCTTGACTGTTTTCAGATCAAGCGTTCCCGCCAGAACGCCCAGCGCATAGCCCCGGTCCGGGTCCGGCACGCTTGAAAAATAATCGGCCAACAGCTTGAGCTTGGCATTGCGGCTCGGGGTCAGGACGAGGCGGTCGAGAAGGGTGGCAAAGGCGCGCATCAATCGCCCTCGTCTTCATAGCCGACCAGATGCAGCGGCTTGGCGGCGATACCGTTCAACTCGCACCAGCGCACCAGCGCCTCTTCGCGCCCATGTGTGACCCAGACGGCACCGGGTTGCAATTCGCGGATCGTCTCGATCAGTTCCGGCCAGTCGCAATGATCGGAAATGACCAGCGGCAATTCGACCCCGCGCTGCTTGGCCCTTTGCCGCACCATCATCCAGCCAGAGGCGAAAATCGGCAGTGGGTCGTGAAAGCGTCGCGCCCAGCGATCGGCAAAAGCCGAAGGCGGGCCAATGACGATAGCGCCTTCGAAATGGCTGGAACCGCCGTTTTCCACCGTTGCGGGGCGCAATTCTCCCAGCTCGATGCCCTGGCTCTGGTAATAGTCGCAGAGCTTGGCGAGCGCACCATGAATATAGATCGGCTTGTCATAGCCCGCTTGACGGATCAGCGAGATCACCCGCTGCGCCTTGCCCAGCGCATAGGCCCCGACCAGATGGCTGCGTTGCGGAAACTGTTCGAGCGACCGCAAAAGCTTGCCGATTTCCAGTGCCGGATCGGGATGGTGAAAGACCGGCAGCGCAAAGGTTGCCTCAGTGATGAACACATCGCACGGCACCGGCACGAAAGCCGCACAAGTGGCATCGGGCCGACGTTTGTAATCGCCGGAAACGACGATGCGGGTTCCCAGCCGCTCAATCGAAATCTGCGCCGACCCCAGAACGTGTCCAGCTGGGTGAAAACCGACGGCAACGCCGTCCATCGTGACGGTTTCGCCAAAATCAATCGCCTGGGACGATCCGGCAAAGTCCGCACCGTAGCGTAATGCCATGATGTCGAGCGTCTGCCGGGTGGCCAGCACTTTATCATGGCCAGCGCGGGCATGGTCGGAATGGCCATGCGTAATCAGCGCCCGGGCCACCGGCCGCACCGGATCGACATAAAAATCGCCGATCGGACAATAGAGACCGGCAGGAGTCGGATGCAGCAGGGCCTCGGGCTTGATCATGATGCTAAAATAGGGCGGGAGGCTTAAGAAGTGTAGAGCGAATTTGCTCTTGACCTGTCCCTTGGGGCCGCTTCCATACGTATGGCGGTCAACAACGAACGAGGTGATTCGTGACGTATTCCGCTCAATATCTGAATGCTTCCGAGGCCGCGCGCCGGCTCGGCGTATCGATGAAGGCCTTGAGGCTCTACGAGCAAAAAGGGTTGATAACACCGGTCCGCACCACTGCCGGGTGGAGGACTTACGGTCCCGCCGAAATGGCTCGCGCCACGGACATCATTGCCCTGCGAGACCTTGGCCTCAGTCTTGCAGAGGTCAAGCGCGTGCTGGAAGGGGACCCGCAATGCCTCGAACCGGCTTTCGCGCGGCATCAGTCCGCGCTTGAACGGACCATCCGGCAGACGGCGGAAGCCCTGGAGAAAATCCGGGCGCTGCGCCAGGATATAGCCGTCGGGACTGTCCCGTCGTTTTCCGATCTGGTAAGCCTGTCCCGTCGCAGTGGCGATGTTCGGCTTGCCCTGGATCTTCCTTGGCCATGGGGTGGAGAACGCTTCGAGCTGCTGGATATTCGTCCAATCAATTATATTGTCGGTCCACTCGGCTGCGGCAAGACCAGGCTTGCCCATGCCATCGCCGCCGCTTTTCCTGATGCAGCATTCCTTGGTCTGGACCGGCTTGAAGACACGGGCAGTGCAGCAAAGGCGCGCCTTGATGCCGATCTCTGTTTAAAGGAAAGGATTGAGCGGGCCTTGGCTTGGCTTCTGGAGGAAGGGGCTGTTCCTTCTGATGCCTTGACGGCCCTTCTGGTCGGGCTGGAAGCCCACGGCCCGGCCTGCCTGGTTATCGACATGGTGGAGGATGGCCTGGATCGCGCCACGCAGGAGGCATTGACCGGTTACCTGCGCCATCTCTGCTCCCAATCACGTCCGCTGTTCCTCATGACCCGATCGGCGTCGATCCTCGACCTGGATGCGGTGACGGGGGACGAAGCCATCATTTTTTGCCCGGCGAACCACAGCCCCCCAAGCGTAGTCGCGCCTTATCCCGGTGCGCCCGGCTATGAGGCCCTTTCCACATGTCTTGCCTCACCGGAGGTTCGGGCACGCAGCCGGGGTATCGTTGCTTTCAGGCCTCATCCATAAGTGCTGCTGCCTGGGAGATTGCCATTCGCCTGCGCATCTTTGCGCAGGCGAGTTCGCGATTGCAGGATGACACCCCACTTGCATTTGCGGTATCGAATAGAAAAAGTGTAGGCATTGCCTGCACGGTCTTTCAGACTTTTCGACGCGCAATCTCAGGATCTATTTCCATGAAACCCATTTTCGTTCAGTTGCAATGTGTTCCCGGCAAGACCTATGAGGTGGCCGATGCGATCTATAAGGCGGAGATCGTCTCAGAACTTTATTCCACCTCGGGCGAATATGATCTGCTGATGAAGGTCTATATCGAGGATGGGCAGGACGTCGGCAAATTCGTCAACGAGCAGATTTCGGCCGTACCCGGCGTGGTCCGTTCGCTGACGACAATGACGTTTACCGCTTTCTAAGCGTCATCAGGCGAAGCCTGTTACCAGCCTTCGGTCAGGACCTTGTCCAGCATGGCCACGAAGAAGCTGGCGCTTTCATAGGTCAGGCAGAGCGGTGGCTTGATCTTCAGGACGTTGAGATGGTCGCCGGTCGGCTGCATGATGATGCCGAGGTCGAGCAGCCGTTCACAGATCGCGGCGGTCTCCTGGGCCGCTGGTTCCAGCGTCTGGCGGTCGCGGACCAGTTCGAGACCGAGATAAAGCCCCATGCCGTGCACGGCACCAGCCATGGGATGGACGGCAACCAGATCCTCCAGTTTTTCGCGCAGGAAGTCGCCGACATCGCGGGCATTGTCCTGCAAGTTTTCGTCGCGCATGATGTCCAGTACGGTCATGCCGATCACCGAACTGACCGGGCTGCCGCCGGAGGATGAGAAGAAATAGCCATCGTGCTCGAAGGCATCGGCAATCGCCTTGGTGGTGATGACGGCGCCGAGCGGCTGGCCATTGCCCATGCCCTTGGCGATGGTGATGATATCAGGGATGACGCCCTGCTGCTCAAAACCCCAGAAATGATGGCCGAGGCGGCCATAGCCGACCTGAACTTCATCGGCGATGCACAGCCCGCCGCGCGCGCGGATCAAGGGATAGACACCCTGGAGATAGCCGGGTGGCAAGGCGATGCCTCCCGCATTGCCAAACAGGCTTTCTGCGATGAAACCGGCGAGGCCTGCGCCTCCAGCATCGATGTCCTCCAATGTCTTTTCCACCTCAGCGATATAGGCGGCAGCGCTGTCTTGTCCCTTATACGGGCCGCGATAGCTGTTGGGGGCGGTGACGGGCCATACCCAGTCCGGGCGGGTTTCCAGCGCGCGCGGATTATCGGCAATCGAGGTGGAGACTGCGTCGCTTGCCATTGTCCAGCCGTGATAGGCTTCCTTCAGGCTGACCAGGTTGCGTTTGCCGCTGGCTGCCCAGGCAAGCCGGATGGCGAGGTCCACGGCTTCCGAGCCGCTATTGACCAGGAAGACCGTGTCCAGTCCTTCCGGCGCAAGGTTCGCCAACCGCTCAGAAAATTCGGCGACGGCGCGGTAATGAAAGCGGGAATTGGTGTTGAGACGCGACCACTGCGTCCAGGCGGCATGGGCAAGGCGGGGGTGGCCATGGCCGACGGTGGCGACATTGTTGACCATATCAAGATAGGCGCGGCCCGCCATATCGAACAGATGTTCGCCAAAACCACGCTCGATCTGCGGCGGATGGGCATAATAGTGCTTTTGCGGGCTGGCAAAATGCTCGCTGCGGGTCGCAAGCAGGGCTTCGCCACTTGCCAACGGCGCATCCAGATCGACGCCGAACAAGGCGGCGGGCGACAGGCAGACGCGCCGCCACGCATAGGCGTGATCGGGTCTGGCAAACAGTGGCGGCACGAGGTCGGTGTCGCGGCACAGCTGCAATCGCAGCCCGCCCACGGACCCTTCGGCACCGGCAATCCGGCCAAGTGGTGTTCCCGCCTGCAATGGCGTGCCGTCTTCAAACTGGCATTCCAGCCCATGGATATGCAGGGCCAGATCCGGCGCCATCAAGATGAAGTGCTGGCTGGTGCGCTTCAGCACGCAATCGAAGGGTACAACGGCCTCGGTTCCGGCTGGCAGGCAGGCATCGACATGCAGCGCAAAGGTCGCTGGCATGCGCGGCGACAAAAGCCTGGTATAGGACAGGCGGCATTCACCGTAGCGGGTTGCGGCAACGCCGGTATCGGCGGCGGCCTTGGCCAGCAGCTTCCAGTCGATCTGGGCATCCGCCCAATCGTCCTCAATCAGCGCGGGGCTGAGGGTGGACAGGTCGGTCAGATGCACGCTGAGCGGATCGATGCCGGGCAACAGTCGGCCAAGCACCGGACGCTCCTCCGGTGGTTCATGTCCAAGCGCGGCAAGGATCGCCGCTTCCATGACCGAGAAGGGCAGGGAGGTGGCGAGGGTGAAAATTTCCCGTTCATGTTCCAGATTGCCGGAGACATAATCATTGTCCGGATCGATCGACAATTGCTGCTCGCTGCTGGCCACCAGCACGGCAGCGCGTGCGACGATCAGGGGCCAAAGGGCTTTGATCTCGGCTTCATTCAACGGGTAAAGCGCGTGAAAAGCCTGGATGACCGGCAGCACACCGAAGGGATCGCCATCGGCCTGGTGCAAGAGTGCCGCGCAGGTCACGGCAAGGTCGCCCACCAGCCAGCCGGTCACCAGATCACCGAAATCGATCACGGCTTGCGGCAGAAGCCGACCGGCGGCATCGGGCGCGCCCATGATGTTGTCGCCGGTCAAGTCGTGATGCACGGCCTGAAGGCGCAGGTCACCCAGTAACGGATTGATATGACGCATGGTGACGATCATCGCCTTGGCGACATCGTCACGGCGTTTAGGTTCGCTGACAGAGGCCAGCAAATGCAAGGTGACCGGTCCGGCACGCCGCAGATCCCATTGCAGGTCACGCTCCAGGCCCGGATGGTCGAAATCGGCCAGCGCCAATGCCATGCTGGCGCAAAAGCTGCCAATGGCGCGCATGGTCGCAGGCGCAAGATAGCTTCGCTGGCTAAGGGATTCGCCCTCGATATAGGTCAGCAGGCGGGCGTAATAGCTTTCCTCATCAAGCGTGACGGCCACGATCTCCTCTCCGCTGAGGGAGGGTACTGGTTCCGGGGCCTTCGGGGCATCGGGGATTTGCGCCAGATGCCGCAAGGCCGCATTCTGGGCTTCCAGTTCGACGCTCGCATACTCCTGGCGGCAGATTTTCAGCACGAAGCGGCGATCACCGGTATCCACGCGGAAATTGCGGTCCTGTTGGGAACCCAGCTCCTTGACGGTGCCTTCAAGGCCATACTGCTCTTTCAGCAGGGTCACTGCCGCCTCAAGCGTCACGTGAGGCCGCGCAAGCCCGGTGCGCTGAAAGAGAAGGGTGTTTGGCATGGACTGCCTCCTGCAGAATCAATCGGCTGAGAGCTGGGCCTGTCCGGTCTGAACTCCGGTCCGACCTGCATCATGCAAGCTCATGTCTGTCTTCTTTTGGTTTCTCGCATTGGAAAGCCGATAACCATGTTTCATGACAAACTCTAGCAGAGAGAATCCGCGCGTCCATCGCCCATCCATAAAATAACATGGGCAATAAACGTTTGAGGTGTGGAAAGAGCCGATTTCGCCTCAGATGCGGTCCGGCTCAATCCGTAAATGCCTGGTTATCCCATCCGTTCCGACGCATAGGAGCCTGGGCTGGCTGGAAAAACCACGCTCTTGTTGCCGTTGATGAAGGTGCGGTGATGGATATGGGCGTGGATGGCGCGGGCGAGAACCTGGCTTTCCACATCGCGGCCGATCGACACGTAATCCTCGGCGTTCTGGGCATGGGTGACACGCGCGACATCCTGCTCGATGATCGGGCCTTCGTCGAGATCGGCGGTGACATAATGCGCGGTGGCCCCGATCAGCTTCACGCCGCGCTCGAAGGCCTGCTTGTAGGGATTGGCACCCTTGAAGCTCGGCAGGAAGGAATGGTGGATGTTGATGATCTTGCCCGACATTTTCTGGCACATCGCGTCAGAGAGGACCTGCATATAACGGGCCAGCACGATCAGTTCGGTACCGGTCTGTTGCACAAGGTCCATCAGCTGGGCTTCGGCCTGCGGCTTGTTGTCCTTCGTCACCTTGATGTGATGGAAGGGAATGTCGTGATTAACCACGACCTTCTGGTAGTCGAAATGGTTGGAGACCACGCCGACGATATCGATGGGCAGGGCGCCGATTTTCCAGCGGTACAAAAGGTCGTTCAGGCAATGGCCGAAGCGTGACACCATCAGCAGCACCTTGACCCGCTCTGTCGCATCGTAAAGCCCGATCTCCATCTGGAAACTATCGATAATGGGTGCCAAGCCCGCCTCGATCTTTTCGCGGCTTGCGCCCTGTTCGGAAATAAAGCTGACGCGCATGAAAAAACGGTCGGTACCCAGATCGTCGAATTGCGAGCTGTCGACGATATTGCATCCCATTTCCGCCAGATATCCGGAAAGGGCCGCGACAATGCCGCGCTTGGATGGGCAGGATACCGTCAGAACATAACTCGTCATCTCGTCTTCCTCTGATGTGGCCGGTTTGTACGGCCTCTTTCCGTTAAAGCGTCCTCCGCCTGAAGAAGCGGGTTGTTAGCCTTCTGATTTATGATGCATAATCCATTGTCAATCCCGATCAATCCGGGGGTTCTTGCCTCAGTCTAGTAAACTATTTTTCTTTTAAGGAAAAGTGTCGAAGGCCGTGAGAATGAGACTGCCGGGTTTGTGGGGCAAAAGGTGGTCCGATTGCGTCTTCATGCGCCGAATTGTGTCGCAACGTCGGGTTAGGGCGCCGAATGACAGCGCAAATAGGTCCAGTCGCTGTTTGCCAGCACAACAGCTGCCTGCGTGACAGAACGAAAAACGAGGATAAGAAAATGGCAGCGATGACGACGGACAGGTATGAAATCGTGTTGAAAAGAACCATAACCATGTCTGTGGCTCTCACGCTTTCGGTGGCACCGGTCATCAGCGGGCAGGCTTGGGCCGGTCAGGCCTGCATGCGAGGGGTCAACCTTTCTGGCGCGGAATTCGGCGAGATTGGCGGCGCACCGGACAGGGCCTATACCTATCCCAGTGCCAGGACCATCGATTACTTTGCCGAGAAAGGCTTCAACTCCGTGCGCCTTCCCTTTAAATGGGAACGTCTGCAACCCAAGCTCAACAGTGCCTTCGACGCTGACGAGCTGAAACGCCTGGATACAGCCGTTGCGCAGCTGAAGGCGGCGCATCTGCGGGTCGTGCTCGATCCGCATAATTTCGCGGTCTATCATCAAAAACAGATCAATGGCCCGGACGTGTCTGTCGAGGCCTTCGCGGATTTGTGGATGCGGCTGGCCGCTCATTATGCCAATGATCCAACCATCGTTTTCGGCTTGATGAATGAGCCTTATGACATGCCCGCGCGCCAATGGCTTCCGGCAGCCAATGCCGCCATTGCTGCCATTCGCCATGTTGGGGCGAAAAACCTTATTCTCGTGCCGGGCGTGTCCTGGACAGGTGCGCATAGCTGGCAAAGCGATGGCTATGGCGGCGCCAATGGCGAGGTCATGCTGGGGGTGAAGGACCCCGGCAACAATTATGCCTATGAGGTTCACCAGTATTTCGACGCGGATTTTTCCGGCACCAAGGATGAATGCAGCCGGGCAGGTGACGCGGTGGCCGCCATTGAGGCGTTTACCGATTGGCTGCGCAAGAATGACAAGCGTGGCTATCTCGGCGAATTCGGCGCGCCGGGTGGAGAGCCCTGCGTCAAGGGCATCAAGGACATGGTGGCTGTGGTGGAGAAGAACCCGGATCGCTGGGTCGGCTGGGCTTATTGGGTGGCCGGTGACTGGTGGCCGGAAACCGAAATGCTCAACATCCAGCCGGGCAAGTCCGGTGACAGGCCGCAATTGGCCGGCCTGACCCCTTATCTGCGCGATTTCTCCGCAGCGTCTGCGGATTGCCCATCCTTGCGGTCACGGTAGGCCAGAACTTTGGTCCAGTCTACCGCATCGGCGGTGCCGATCAGGAACCACATCAGGGCGGCGGTCTTGATCGAATAGAAGGAGTTGCTGATCAGCATCAGCAGCAGAAGATAGACCACCATCATGCCCCTAAACGCCCAGGCCCTGGGGTCTTTCATCGGTGAGAGCACGAAAGCCGCCCAGAGCCCGACAAAGCCGAACAGGCCGAAATTGGTCAGCGTGTAGGAAATGCCGGAATCGGCGGTAAAGGCATCGGTGGTCTTTGCGCCGAGAACCACCTGGAAGTCCAGGCTGTTGAGAATGCCTGCCGTCACTTTCAACCGGCCTGACAGATCGTTGGCACCGCCTTCGGCGCCGACGATCAGCCCATAGGCGGCAATCACGGCGAGCAGCAGGAACGGGGCGACCAGCCAGACGGTTTTCGGAATGAAGCGGTAGAGCGGCAAAAGCAGGGTAATGGCGACGCAGGTGAAGAAGCCGAAGCGGGCATCGGCCAGAACAATGCTGATCATGGCCAGCGCCATGACGATCAGCCGCCACGGCATGGCGGGTCGAAACAGCGCCCAGGCATAGAGGATGACGCCGAAATTGCCGGCTGAGACCGGTTCCAGAAACACCGAGGACACCCGGTGCTGGCCAAGAAAGGGCAGGAGGGTGCGCGGCTCCGGTCGCAGCCCGGAAATGAACAGACCCCGTGTCTGGCCGAAGCTTTCCTGAAGTGTCACGGTGCCGCGGGCGATGTAATAGCCGAGCACATTGAAATAATCGAGATAGCTTTCAAGCGCCAGATATTCGTAAAGCGCGACGGTCAGCACGATCAGGCCACAGGCGATCACCAGCCGGTCCGCCAGCCCGACATGGGCAACCCTGCGGCCCATGAAATAGAATCCGACCGGGATGAAGATGTCGCGGAGTGCTTTTAGATCCAGCGCGCCGCGCAAGGCAAAGATCATCAGCATGTAGCTGACGAATAGTAGCAGGGTGAGGTAGAGGCCGGGGCGCCGGTCGACGGCCAGTAGGAAGGCAGCGCCCAGCGTGGTCATTTCCCCCAGCATGACATGGGTGTCGCTGACTGGCATGATCCGGGTGTTAACGAAGCAGAGAAACAGATTGAGCACCAGCCCGCCGATGACAGCGAAGGAGGCAAGCGCCGAGATCAGCCATTCGGGAAGAAACGCTGGCTGCTGCGTCTCATCCTGCGTCAGGGACCGGTCGCCGGTGCCGGTCGGCCCGGTTTGCGCCGCCACCGTCATCCGGCGGTCTCAAGCACAATGCGACCCACGACCCGTTCTGCGTCTTCGCCCATCCGTATCAGCAGTTCATCCAGGGCGGCGGTCTCGTCTTGCGCCGTGGTCAAAACGAGAATGACATCGGCCTCGGCGGCAAGGGCAGTAAGATGCTGTTCGCTGCCAGCTCCGCTGGCATTGAACCCGGCGCCGCAGGCATTGATCAAGGTGAAATCGGTTTCCGCCTGAAGGCTTTGCTCGACAAATCGCGAATAGGTAGGGCGGACGGAGGCGGCTGATGCTCCCGCTGCTGGCCGGGCTGGCTGGTTATGGGGCAGGGCAATACGCTCGTAGCGCAGGATATGCGAAAGAGGTGCGTCTTCAAGATCGGGCTGCTGCAATGCCTGGGCAAGGCTTGGCCGGGCATTGGTTTTTCTGTGCGAGCGGATCGCTAAGCGGTGGTCCAGCATGGTTCCATTGGCCAGCAGCACGCCGCGATCCCGATCAACCAGCTTCTGCGCCACATCGCCAATAAAGGCGCTGGCCACCGGCCTGCCGGCTGCAACGAAGAGAACGGTCAGATCAGCATAGCCTTCCCCGCATTCGATCAGAAAACCGGCTGTGTTGGCAACCGCATGGGACCACGCACCGCCCGCAGCCGGTTGTTGTGTGTTTGCCGGGTTGGATGCTGGGACAAGAGGCGAAACCAGCCGGCGGCCAAAGGCGGTGATAAAACTGAACGGATTGCGGGATCTAGGCCTTTTCGGCTCCGTTGCGTCAGCAATCAGAGCGATATGACGTGATGACGCAACCGGCGGCGCTAATTGTGGTTCACTGTTGGTAGGGGTCGCGGCGACAGGCACGATGCGGTCTTGCCGGGGGGCGTCGATATCCTTGCGCGACAGCAGTTCCAGCACCACCGCCAGCGTGCTGCCGAAGGCGAGACCAAACAGGATGGCGGCGGCAAGGATCATCACCTTGAGAGTGGTGACCGATTTTGCTGTCGCCACTGCCTCGGTGATAACGCGGGAATTGTTGATGGAGATCGTCTGTTCCTGGCTCAGTTCCTCGGCGCGGTTGAGGAAGGCCTTGTAAATGGTGCGGATGGCTTCGGCTTCGCTTTCCAGCTGGCGCAGGGTGATCTGGCGGGCGCCGCTGTCGAAACTGGTTTTCGTCAGGCTTTGCAGCTGGGTTTCCAGCGCCTTGCGGTTGGCAACCGCCCGGTCATAGTTGAGCTTCATCGACTGGCGCACACGGTCCAGCTCCTGCTGGATGGCCTGGCGCATGCTCGCCACCTGCGAATTGATCGCCTTCAACTGCGGGTGATTGCCGCCGAGATTGGCGGAGGCTTCGGCCTGGCGGTCCTGTAGCTGGACATAGCGGTCGCGCAGCAGCCCGACCGTGGTGGATTGCACCGCTTCTGGAATATTGCCGTTTTCAACGGCGGCAACGGTGAGATTGCGGGTTTGCTGGTAAATCGCCTGCTGCTGTTCTTCCGCGCCGCGTGCCGCGATCAATTGCTGGTTCAGCCCGGCCAATTGCTGGTCGATCACCAGCCCGGTGACGCCGGTGCTGGCCAGACCGTTGGCTGAGCGGAATTCCTCGACCGCCCTTTCGGCCTTCAACACCCGGTCGCGCAATTCACTGGCCTGCGCCTGGAAGGCGGCGCTGGCCCGGCGCGCGGCATCGGAGCGGGCTTCGTCCACCTGTTTCAGGTAGACGGTGGCAATCATATTGGCAATGTCGGCAGCCGTTTTGGCGATGCGGTGCTCGACCGTAATCGACATGATGAAGGACTGGCCTTCGCGCTCGACTTTCACATGCCGGACCAGCCCGCCGATGGTGGCGGCCATGACCTCAGCGAGGGATGCGGCGCTGTCTGGCTTGCCCGCATAGAGATAGGGGTCTTTCGTCAGGTCGAGCCGGTTGACCACTTCCCCCAGCACGGCGCTGGAAAGCACCACATAGATCTGGCTGTCGAGGCTGGCCGGGTCGCTTTGCACGGCGGCTGTCGGCTGACGGCTGTCGTTGCTGGTGGCCGACAGGCCGCGCGGATCGAGCAGGATCTGCGTGGAGGATACATAGACAGGCTTCAGGCTGAGCGCATAGAGAAGCGCCAGACCGGCAAACAGTGCGGCAAAAAACGCCAGGTAATACCAGCGCCGTCGCAAGATCCCGGGAATTTGAAAAATGTCGATGTCCATTTTCATGTCCAGGACCGGAAAACTCCAGCCGGTTGTCCTTCTGAGGGCATTGTCATACCGTTGCTCCGAGGCGGAAAATCCGCTGGCTAACCGCTAAAATGGCAGGCCATGGTTAATGATACCTAACAATTTGGCCCGTTAATCACGATTCTTTACCGCGTTTGTGCAAGGATAGGACATTTATGCACAAGTTGCTTTACCAATGTTTCAAGGCATTCTAACCAAACGATCAGGAAATTGAGGTTCTTTCCGTTGAAACCCGGGGGTATTGGCATGATCATCGGCGCAAGGCGAGCGGCAAGGGAGGCCAAGCCCTCATCCGCACCTTTGATCGTCCAGGTGGTGCGGCAATATCCGCCGGGCCGGGGCGGATTGGAAGATGTGGTCTCCAGCCTGAGCAGGGAGCTGTTACAGCGCGGGTTCAGGGTACGGGTCGTCACCCTCGACCGGCTGTTTTCCGATCCGCACAAGGTCCTGCCAGCCTTTGAAGTGATTGAAGGCGTGGAGGTGGTGCGCATCCCCTATCGCGGCAGCAGCCGTTACCCGCTGGCCTTTTCCGCCTTTCGCCATATCCGCGATGCCGATCTTGTCCATGTCCATGGGGTGGATTTCTTTTTCGATGCTCTGGCGATCGGTCGTTTCCTGCATGGCGCGACGATGGTGGCGACCACCCATGGCGGTTTTTTTCACACCCGCAAATTCGCCGCCATCAAGCAGATCTGGTTCAGCAGCCTGACCCGGTTATCGGCGAGCGCGTATCGTTCGGTGGTGTGCTGTAGCGCCTCGGACCTTGCTCTGTTCAAGGTCATCCAGCCCAGGCACTCGGTGTTGATTGAAAATGGCGTCGACACCAGCAAGTTTTCCGGTCTGGCCTCGCGCCAGCCGGTCAAACGGATCGTGACGATTGGCCGTTTTTCGGTGAACAAGCGGCTTGATCATCTGTTGCAGGCCATGGCCGTGCTGGTGAAGCGCGATCCGCAGTGGCGGCTCGATATTGCTGGCTCGCCATCGGATCTGTCGGCGCAGGATGTCAGCGCGCTCATCGACGCCAATGGTCTGGCTGATCATGTCGGCCTGCATCTGCAACCCGACAATCGTCTTCTGGGCCAGTTGATGTCCAAGGCCTCGATCTTTGCCTCGGCATCCGATTATGAAGGCTTCGGCCTGGTGGCCGTGGAGGCAATGAGCGCCGGTCTGGTGCCTGTCCTGCATGAAAACGATGCCTACCAGGCGCTGGCAGCCCAGCATTCCGGCATTGAGCTTGCCGATTTTGCCGATGCCGCGCGCGCAGCGACGTCGATTGAAACGGCGTTTGCCCGGTTGGAAGCCCAGGGTGCCGATCTGCGCCACGCGCTTGCCGCTGATGTCAACCGCTATTCCTGGGAAGGCGTGGCGGAACGCTACATTGCCCTTTACCGGCGCGCCCTGCCTGCCATCCACCGCTGCGGGCAAGAGGCTGCGGCATGAGCAATGCCCAGGTGATGACTGATGTTAAACCGCCCCGCCATGTTCTTGTTGTGACCGGGCAGCATTTCGCCGATGCGCCGCGCAAGGTCGATCTGCATTTCATGGCGGACAGCCTGCTGTCGCGGGGCGACAGGGTGGATTTTCTGGTCTGGCGGCTCAGCCCGATCAGCCGGCTGCTGAAGGACGGGCGTTACGCCTTTGCCCGCACCCATCGCCTCAACCGCTGGGAGGGTTTGAGCGAGGGACTGCGGCAATTCATCTGGTTTCAGCTTTTCCACCCCATGAACCTGAAATTTTCCTGGCTTAACCGCCTGGCTGATCCGCTGTTTTCGCGCGTCAGTGCGTTTTTGCCCAAAGCGGTCCGCGACGGACTGTCTTCTTACACTCATATCCTGGTGGAAAGCGGGCCTTCGCCGCTGCTGGCCCCGGTGCTTCGTCAGCATGCGCCGAAGGCCCGGATCATCTATCATGTCGCCGACCGGCTTTCGACCATCGGCGTGCCGCCTGCCGTCTACCGGACGCTTGAAAAGACCATCGGCCTTTACGATAGCGTCCATGTGCTGGCCCAGGCGCTGTTAGCGGATTTTCCAAGCGATGCGCCGCTGCTTTACCTGCCCCATGGCATTGACAAGGCAGCCTTCGATGCGAGTGGTCAAAACCCCTATCAGAGCGGTGCCTACCAAGGCCGCAAACACGCCGTCAGTATTGGCGACATGCTGTTCGATGCCGATGCCATTGATGTCATGGCCGCGGCCAACCCGGACTGGACCTTCCATCTGTTCGGGGCCAAGTCATTGCCGCGCCGGGTGCTGCCCAATATCGTCGCCCATGGTGAACAGGCATTCGAGCGGATCGTGCCGTTCATCAAATTCGCCGATCTCGGCATCGCGCCTTACCGGGATGGGGCAAGTGCCGATTATCTCAGCCAATCGAGCCTGAAGATGATCCAGTATAGCTATTGCCGCTTGCCGATTGTCGCGCCGCATTTTGCCGCCATGGGGCGGGACCATGTCATGGGCTATGACCCCGCCGATCCGGACTCGATCCGCGCAGCGTTTTCAGCCGCAGGGGATTTTGATCGACAGACGATTGTGACCGATGGTGTTTTAAGCTGGGACGAGACGGTCGATGTCTTGTTTGCGGGGTGATGAAATGGATGGCAGCCTTGTGGACACGGAGAACACCACGGACATGGTGAGGCAATGAGCAATGGAATAGTCGCAAATTCCGCGTTCAATGCGGCGGCGGGGCTGACCCTGCTGGCGACGGGATTCATATGCTCGATCTTCACGGCACGGGTTCTTGGCCCGGAAGCCAATGGCATTATCGCCTTTTCCGTCTGGCTTGCCTCCACGGCGGCACTGGTGGCCGAACTTGGCACCGGCGTGTTATTGCTGCGTCTGCTGCCGCAGCTGAAAGGGCAGGGCTATGGCGAAGCCGACCGCAAAGGGTTCGCCGCCTATCTGCTTTGGCCGGTGGTTGGCTCGACATTGCTGTTGCTAGCCTTCTATTTCCTGTTTTTCTGGGTGGCTGAAAGCAGGCATTGGGCAGAAACCGCGCCTGAAGTGCTGGTGGTGACGGCGTTGTTGTTTGCCACGCAGGCCATTGGGATGTTTGCCAAGAACTACCTGATTGGCGAACAGCGGGTGGATATTTTCTTCCGCATGACCTTGACGGCGGGGCTGCTGCAACTGGTCGGCGTCATCGCGGGCACACTGCTGTTTGGCGTACCGGGCGCGCTGTTCGGTTATGTTCTGGCCTATATTTCCCAGTTTCTCTTTGCTGCCGCCCTGTTGCGCCACAAGGTGAAAAGCTGCGGTATCGGCCTTCGTTATCTGCTTGGCTCCTCCTTCGTGCTCTCGCTGGAATTCATGGTGGATTCGATCTTCCTGAACCGGATCGAGCTGTTCTTCCTGCAACGCTACCAGGGGATCGAGACCGTCGGCTACTATTCCGTGGCGTTCTCGCTGACCAATCTTGCCTTGCAGGTGCCGATCCAGCTTTCCGGCAGTCTTGTGCCTTATTATGCCGAACATCTGCACCGCGCGCCGGGCGGACGGTTGCCTGTGGCGATGTTTGAAAGCGTGGTGCGCAGTCTTGCCTATTTCACGCTGCCGATGAGCCTGGGTCTGGCGGCGGTGTCGCATCGGCTGGTCACGCTGGTGTTTGGTGATGCCTTTGCCCCGAGCGCGCCGATGCTGACGCTGCTAGCGCTGTCTGTGCCGGTTGCCGTTGCCTGTCAGGTGGCGACACAATATCTGTTTGCCCTCGATAAAATCCGCCAAAGACTGTTTGTCGGGCTGGGCGGTGCGTTTATCATGCTGGTTGGGGATGTTTTGCTTGTGCCTTCCTACGGGGGAGAAGGTGCGGCTTTCGTGCGGATCGTGGTGTTTACCGCCATGAGCCTGGCGATGCTGCGCTGGATGCGGTTCGAAGGGTCATTGGCGCCGCTGGGGTTTAGTCTTTTCAAGGTTACCGTAGCTGCTGGCTGTTGTGCGGCGGCGGCTTTGGCGGTGCAGGATGTGGTGCCGGGTATCGGTGGCCTTGTCCTTGCCATTGTCGGCGCCGTCAGCGTCTATTGCCTGGCGCTGCGGCTGTTGCGGGCCGTGCCGGAGGCGGATGTATCGGTCATGGCAGGGCTGATCGCCCGTTTGCCAAAACGGCTGGCGGGGCCTTTGAATGTGGTTTTGATGTTGCTGACCGCGACACCCAAACGGAGCTGAGGGGGCTACAGCCTCCCTTGTGCTTCCGGTTGGAACAAGGTCTGCTGGCGTCCTTTATATAAGCTCAATAATTTTCACCTTAAATCCATGGAGATTTAAGGGATTATGCAGTAGCCGTCTTTGAGAGAGTGCCGTGGGGCAAGGAAAGGGCAGGTTGATGGAAGCGATAACCGAGCGGGTTGGCCCGGCATCTGGCCAGCGGCTTCAGCCGCACCAGCATGCTGTGGCTCAGCCGGTCAGCTTTGCTGGCACCTTCGGGCTCTATCAGCCGGCGGAGGGCGCCAAGCAAGGTGTGGTGCGCAAATGCGCGGTGCTGTTTCTCCAGCCCTGGGGCTTTGAGGAAATGTGCACGCACAAGCTTTTCCGCATCATTGCGGAAGAACTGGCGTGTGAGGGCATTGCCAGTCTGCGCTTCGATTATCCCGGCACGGGCGATGCGCTGGACCCGCCGGACCGAACGCTTGGCCTGTCGCTCTGGCAAGATACGATCCGCGCCGCGCTTGACGTCCTTGCCGAAAAGACCGGCGGCTTGCCGGTGATTTTGCTGGGGCATGGGCTGGGTGCATCACTTGGCGTGGGCATGGCCGCAGACCTCGATGGCCTGGCGGGATTTGTCGCCATGGCTCCCGTGGCCTCGGGTCGTGCTTATCTCAGGGAATTGCAGTTCTGGGCGCGGGTCATCGATGACGGATTGGGCCTGGCCGAACATTTGCGGCTCAGCGGTATGACGGCCATTGCCGGGCATGTGATGCCGGATGCAAAGGCTTCGGCCTTGAAGAAAGCCGATTTTTCCGCCGTGCAGCCGCATCGCTCCATCCCGCATCTGTTCGTCAACCGGGCGGATCGGCCCGGTGACGGGCAAATGGCAAAGCAGATTGAAGCGAAAGGCGCCCGCGTCGAGAGCATCGACTATCCGGGCTATGATGCGATGGTCGGCAATCCCGCCATGGCCCGCATGCCCATGGTGGCGGCTGAAAATGTCATAAGCTGGATCGTTCGCCGGGCGGCAGCGCTTGGCGAGCAGAAGCGTCTGTTGGCTATCGATCCGTCAGCGGTATCCGCACAGGACGAAGATCAGGCGCACCTCGATGGCGTGGATTTTCGCGAGACGGCCCTTCGGTTTGGCCGGGGCAAACGGCTTTATGGTATTTTGTGCGAGCCGACTGGTCCCCGCTGTGGCGCAAGCGTTCTGTTGCTCAACACTGCCTATGACCGCAGTGCGGGATGGGGACGCTCGGGTGTCGCCATGGCGCGCAAGCTTGCAGGCGACGGTATTGCCTCCCTGCGCTTCGATGTTGCCAATGTCGGCGATAGCCCGCCGGTGCCGGGCCTGCCGGATCAGGTGCTATACGCCGAAACCCAATATGACGATGTGGAAGCGGCGCTTGCCGTTCTCGAAGAGCGTTCACTGCTGCCCAGTGTGGTGGCCGGACGGTGCAGTGGCGGTTATCTCGGGTTTTCCTGCATGACCAAGGATCATCGCATTGCCGGAGCCTGCCTCGTCAATCCCTTCGTCTTCTATTGGGATAAGAGACGGCGGGTGGAAGACGGGCTAGCTGTGGTGCCGCGTTCGCTCGATACCTACAAGCATCGGCTGTTTCAGATGCAAACCTTGCGGCGTCTCTGGCGGGGCAAGGTGGATGTGAAAAACGCGACCCGCAACTTCGCACTGGTTGGCGTACGTCGTGTGTTGAGCCGCCTTGGCCTCGCCCAGGTCTTCAGCCGCGATGTCCGGCTGGAGCATCGGGCCGTGCGCGTCGCCTTTGCCGCTCTGGCAAAGCGAAAGACGCCGCTTGTGCTGCTCTATAGCGAGCAGGACGTTGGTCTTGACCATTTCTATCAGCATTTCGGTCCCCAGGGCCGCAAATTGGAACGTTATCCCAATGTCCGCACCGACATTCTGGCGGAAACGGATCATAATTTCTCTCCCGCCGCTGCCCAGCAGCGCTATTTCGAGGAAATCAAAGCGCTGGCGATGACGGTTCAGGCGTCGAAATTGCCTGCCCAGCAGATCAAAGCCGGTGTATCCGCAGGCAAAGAACCCGTGTCAGAACCGGAAGCGTCGTAAGGCAGAGCCGCTCAGGATTTCGCCGCTGGGTTTGTCCGATGTTAGAAGCCTGACCCGGCGGGCAAAACCGGGCGCCAGATGAAAGAAATCGTCGGTGCTGCGGCCGTCTTCAAGGGCGATATGGACGGATTGGGCCAGCCGGTCGGTTTCCAGCATCAGCCACCAGCCATCCTTTTCCTGCGAGAGCGTGGTGCTGATCTCTGCGTCATGCATGGCCGGGGCGCGTCCTTGCGGGAAGTGAAAGGACTGACTGACGATCTCGCCGTTTTCCGGGGTGCTCAGGGTCGCCACCGCGACGTCATGGGCGGGCGGCCCGAAGCGGAAGGCATAGGTCGTGTCGAAAAACGCTCCGAACAGATCGGTGGCATGCAATGTCATGCCGCTTTGCGGGGGCAAGATGACGGCACGCCTTGCGGCTACGACCGGGGATTTACCGTCGCGCAGGCAAGTGAGATCCAGGGTCAGAGTCTGTTGCCGCATCGTGTCATTGCAAAGATGCACATCTAGCCCATTGGTGCCTTCGTCGGTCATGGTGATGCGGATGGGGCTGAAGGCGCGCCGCGCCGCGTACCAGACGGGTTTCGGCGCTCCGGTCGCATCCACCAGCCCCCAGCCGGGACCGATGTTCAGGTCCTGAAAGATCCAGACCAGCGCGCCATTGCAGGATGAACCGGGCCGGCGCCATTCCGCATAGGTTTCCTCCAGCACCTCTCCACTGACCGCCCGCGACAGATGCAGGTAACGCGCCGGATTTTCCCGGCGCAACCCGGCCGGATCGACACCGTAGAGCAGGGCGAGATAATGGTCGCGAATATCCTCGAAATCCCAGGAGGCGCCCCGGTCTCGCGGCACACGCGCTTTCCAGCGGGGATCATGAACCGGTGACACGGGCAAATGCCTGTCCAGCACCTGTTGCTGGGGGACATGGGCAAAGGCCAGGCATTCGGCGGCAAAGCGGACTTGGGCGCGACGGGCGTCCTCAAGCGGGCGGCAATAGGCACCGACGCCGTAATAATGGGTGACGCCGGTATCCGGGCTGAAGGGCATTGTGCCACCCATCGGTGAATTTTCCACATAAGGCAGATGTGGTGCAAAGCGCGCGCAGAGCTGCGGCAGAAGGCTGGTGAAGACAGGGCCTTTCCAGCTGGTTTCCGGCAGGCCCAGCATGGCGCCCTGCTGATAGACTTCGCTGCCGCCGCACAGGATTGCCAGCGAGGGAGAGGACTGTACGGCGCTTAACAGCTGTTCCACTTCCAGGTGGATATGGTCGGCAAAGGTCTCGTCGGCAGCGGGATAGTCGAAATTGGCCAGCATGATATCCTGCCAGACCATCAGTCCTAGCCGATCGCAAAGCCTGAAGAAATCGGCGCTTTCATAGGTCATGGTGCCGCCGATGCGGACCATGTTCATGCTGGCATCTGCGGCCATGCTCAGCCAGGACGCATAATCCTCGGCGGTGCTGGGCAGGCGGGTCAGGTTGGCATTGGTCCAGACGGCACCCCGGCAGAAGATTTTCACGCCATTGACGAAGATCGCGAAATCCTTGCCATCCGCGCCCCGGTCGATCCGGATGCGGCGAAAGCCGGTGAGACCAAGCGAATGCGGCTTTCCATCCAGCGTCAGGTGAATGTCGTGCAGCACCGGCTCACCATGGGTGCGCGGCCACCAGGGCGCAACAGTGGGAAGACGAAGCTGGCCCGCGACATGGCCGTCGGCATCGGCTTTGAGATCGAGAGTCTCACCCGCACATGTCACGGATATGGCTGTCACACTGCCAGTCAGCTGGAATGCGATGTCGAGCAGCCCGGTGCCGTTTTCATCGAGATCGGCGTGCAGCGCGAGGTCGGTTATCGTGCTTGCGCCCGGGCGGATCAGGCTGATTGGCCGGTACGGCCCAACCGCATGAATGTCAGGGCACCAGCCGGGCATATGGCCAAGGGCGGTTGCGCGCACCAGCCGCAGGCCCTGGTCGCTCATCATCTGCGGTCGCCAGCGGGCTCTTGGACCTCGTCTTTCCAGATGAGGCTTGAGCGCGCGAAAGCAGATCGACAGGTCGTCCGAGCCGGTCAGGATTACATCGACATCATGGGCCTCGAACATGCTCTGCGATGACAGGATCAGCCTGTCGTTCAAATAGACCTCGGCAATGGTCGCCAAGCCTTCGAAGCGCAGCACCGCCGGGCCGGGCTGTTCGCCGGTCAGGGGGCGGAGATACCAGATGTCCTTGCCATGCAGCGGGCTTGGATGATCAGGATCGAATAGGCCCGCCTTGGTCAGCGCCTGGGCAACGGTGCCGGGTACTGGTGCCTGAAGGCGGGCGCTGGCGCGGTGCAATGCCTTCGGGCTGTCATAGGTGCCTGGCTCGCAGACCAGCAAGGTCCAACCGGCTTCCAGTGGGCGGATGTCGGCATCGAGATAGGTGATCATTGGCTATGCGTCCCTCATAACGGCAAGACGGTGCCTGAATGACCCGATCTGGTCTCAGCCGATCTTGCTGGCAAGCCCCGTCATCAGCCTGTCCCATGCGTCAATCGCGGGGTCAAGCGCTGCTTTCAGTGGTTCGAATTTCTTGCGGGTGACGGCGCGGGCCAGTTGGAACTGGACGGTTTTTGCCAGCTCGGAAATCCGCAATGCTTCGGCAATTTCGCTCGTATAGCGATCGTCTGCTGCAAGCCAATGCAAGTGACTGGCTAGAAGCTCGAAATTCGCCCCGAATTGCCGCAACGTGTTGAAGGCATAGGTATGAAAATAGCCGAAGGGCCGCTCCGCGATGGCCTCCACCTGGGCTGGAAAGACCACTGCAAACGCCGCAAAGGGATTGTCTTGCGGGCGGCGGGCAAAGTGAAAGGCGAAAAGCCGCTCAGCGACCTGGCGCAGATGCGTCTCGTCAGGCCGAGTTTCGGGGAATTTGGCAAATTCCGTATAGGGCAGGAATGGAAGTGCGGCCTCCGGAGCCGCTAATTGCCAAATTCCGTCGAAATCCTCAGCTTCCAGCCGGAAAAACCCGCCATTGTGGAAATAGTCCATTGATCTGCCCGCCAGATCCAGCCGGTTGATACCGACCGTGGTCTTGCCATGGTGCTGGCGATAGCCGACACCTGCCGTATCGGGCATGAAATAGCTGTCCATTTCGACAAGGCACAACCGGCCACGGCTGATCTGCTGGGCCACATGCGCCTCAGCTCGGTCGAAAATTGCCAGTTCTGTGACGCGAATGCCGTAAAGCGCTTCGAGATCTTCCAGCGGCGCCTTGAAGAAGGTGAACTGGTCGCCCTCGAAATCCTGGGTCAGGGTAAAACCCAGCATGGCCTCCGGCGGCAGGCCCAGCACGGAAAGGACCTCGATCCACAGATCGACATAGCAATTGGTTTCCGGCCACATGCGCTCAGCCGAATGCAGTGCATGCGGCTGGTAGAGGGCCGGATCGAGCGGCAGGACCGTGGTCATCATCAGCCCCAGAGTGCGCTGCGCACCGATTGCGGCCAAGCCTTGACGTCCAGCCCGTGGTGATGGAACAGCGCCAGGGCGATCCGCTCCAGACCGAAGCCAACGCAAGCGGTATGGGCAACCGAACCATCTTCCAGGTTCAGGCCCCATTTGCTGCCAAAGGCATCCTGATGATAGTTGAAGCTCATGCAGGCGGTGGGCTTGGCGACCGAGGTGATCGGGATCAGCAATTCGAATTTCAGGTTCTGGTCGCGCTGGTTATTGGCCAGCATCTTGCCAGCGCGTCCGAAGAACGGATCGTTGGCAATGTCGATTTCAACCGGCAATGCCACCTCTTCCATCATTTTCAGGCCGCGATCCATCCAGGTCTGGCGGAAATCGGTGACATGGCTTTCTGAACCCATGCAGACATATTCGCGCATGCGAAACAGCTGCTGGCGGGCCGGATCGGTCGAGGGTTCATGGCGGAAACAATAGGATTGCAAGTCAAACAGTGCGCCGGAGGCTGCAATCGGGCCACGCTTGGCAATGGTTGGATAGAGCGGATAGCAGGCGGCAGGCGTCAACACGATATCGGTTGCCTTCTGGTCCTTCGTCCAGTCCTCATCAGCATCCATGCATTTCAGCAGGCTGACATGGTCAAGCTCGTTGCCGCAGAAGCTGTGCACGGTGCCGGCCAGCTGCGGAAAGCTCTTCATATAGCCGCTGGTCTCGAAAAAAGCGCGGTTCATGCCCGGCGGAAAGCGCAGAGCTTCAGCACCATCTGCGCCACCGAACCGGTCGATCAGCCGCTCGAAAGCGGCGATCACATCTTCGAACTGGCCGCTGCGGCCATAAAGCCCGTCCACGCCAGTATCGATCAGCAGGCCGGCATCGAACAGCCGGTCCAGAAAATTGGCTTGCGTATCCATTTGCTTACCCCAGCAGACGTGTGTCGAGTTTGTGGACCAGCAACATCGTTGATGTGTTGGCGAGAATGCGGTCATTGGAAATCATCAGCCGGGCGGAATGCGCGTCGCGCAGATGGCGGCCAAGGCTGTAGGGTGTGCCGTTTTTGTAGCCCATGATGCCGCAGATCAGCATGGCCTGATTGATGATGTCGATGATCGTCTCGGACGAGGCAATCTTGACATTGTTCATCGCCACCGAAAAACCGAAGGACGACAGCTTGTCGCCGTCATTTTTGGCCTCTTCATAGGCTTTGAGCGCCGCCACCACATTGGAGCGCACCAGCTGCAACAGATTGGCGGCTTGCGCCAGATGCAAGGCACCGGGCGGCATCTGGCCTTGTTGCGAGCTGTTCTGGCTCTTGCGGGCGGCGGCGCGCACGAAGCTCTGTGCTCTCGCCACGGCATCAACGGCGATGCCGTACCAGACGCCGCTCCACAGAATATGGGAGGCGGCCAGCATCGACTGGGCGGCAATGTCGGCAAAGGGTTTTGGCAGGATCTGGATGGCGGGCGCTTCGCCCTTGAACAGGAAGCCATCGGACCGAGTGCCGCGCATACCGAGTGTGTCCCAGTCCACGGTCTTGTCCAGGCTATATTGGCCCTTGAGAAATACGGTCATGACCTGGTCGGACGGTGCGGCATCCTTATGGGCGCGCGAAGTGATCAGGATCGCATCGGCCTCTGATCCATAGGAAATGACGGTGGCGTCCTTTTCCAGCCGGCAGGTGCCGCCATCGACCTCAATGGCGCAGATGGAATTGCGCAGATTGCCGCCAATGCCGCCTTCGGTCGTCGCGGAGCCAAGCAGCAATTGCTCATCGGCAACCCGTGCCATGAAGCTGCGCTGCCAGGCATTGTCCTGGGCATGTTCCACGAGGCTGGAACATTTGATGTGATGCATGGCGAAAATCATCGCGCTGGAGGCGCAGGCCTGGCCAAGCGTGGTGCAGATCTCGGCAATTGCGGCAAATCCGGCATTTTCACCGCCAAGTCCTGCGGGGATCTGGATGCCGAGCAGCTGCTCTGCCTTCAATGCGTCCACGGTCTCGCGCGGAAACCGGCCTTCGCGGTCGACATCCTCGGCATATTTTGCGGCAATAGCGGCAACGCGGGCTGCCCTTTCGGAGAGATTACCGGCGGGAGTCCTGACGTTGAGGGCGTGAGTAGCCGGAGCGGTCATCAGGCGACCTTCCGACCCTCCAGGATCTGGCGCACCGTGCGTTCGATGGCCTCGATGCTGGCAAAGGATTTGCGGTTGAGCAGATGGTCGGGAAATTCAATGTCAAAGGCTTCTTCTATGCCGAGCATCAGTTGCACCGATGCAAAAGAAGACAGTCCCAGCGCATAAAGATCGGCATCAGCCGCGATCTCTGCAACGGCAACCTGTAAGCCGCCAACTCTGCCCAGAATAGTCCGAATGGTCTCGTTCATCTCAACCCCTCTTAGGAAATCTGTCTGATCAGGAGAATTGCAATAGACCAGAAATCGTAAGATTAGGCTAATATGAATATCTCAATTCTTTTGATCGTGTCTAAGATTCTAACAGGATCGTTGAAATTTCAAATCTTTAAGGTTTAATATTCTCGGCTTTTTTTGGGTTTATCTGAATTTTCTAAAGGTTGTATCTTTGAAAATTGTATACTTTTGATTGTGAAAATGATTTCTACTGATCACGATAAATATGGTGATGTCCATGGAAGTCCGTGACCCGATAATGATCGCCTTCCTTGCTGATCCGGCTCGCATCGATCGGCGCCTTGCCGTGGCCGCCGGGAATATCCAGCACGTAAGTCGGCTGACAGAGACCCGACAGATGCCCATGCAAGGCCGAGACGATCGCCTGGCCTTCCTCTATGCTGAGGCGGAAATGGCCGGTGCCGGGCGCCAGATCCGGGTGATGCAGGTAATACGGCCGGATACGCATGTCGACGAAAGCGCGCATCAGATCCGCCAGCACAGCAACATCGTCATTAACGCCCTTCAGCAGCACTGTTTGACTTAAAAGCGCAAAGCCAGCTTGCAGGAGCTTTTCGCTCGCCGCCCGGGCTTGCGGCGTCAGTTCGCGTGGGTGGTTGGCGTGTATGGCGATATAGGTGGTCTTGCCGCTCGCCTGCAAGGCGTCGATCAGATCCTTGTCGATACGGGCCGGATCGGCGACGGGAACACGGCTGTGAAACCGGATGATCCGGACATGATCGATGGTGCCCAATTGCTGCAAGATCGACCGCAGCCGGCGTGGCGACAGAACAAGCGGATCGCCGCCGGTAAAGATGACCTCCCAGATATCCTTGTGGTCACGGATATAGGCAATGGCGGCGTCCAGCGCCGGGCCTGAGAGCAGGCCATCGCCTTCCGGTCCGACCATTTCGCGGCGAAAGCAGAAACGGCAATAGACCGGGCAGCTATGCACCACCTTCAACAGAACCCTGTCGGGATAGCGATGGACAATGCCTTCGACCGGGCTATGGGCATGGTCACCGATCGGATCGGCCCGCTCCACCGGCTGATGCTCCAATTCACCGGCTTGTGGGACGAATTGCGCGGCAATCGGGTCTTTGGGGTCGTTTGGGTCGATCAGCGCCAGCATGGCGGGGGTGATGGCGATGGCGTAGCGGGCAGCGACCGCTTCCAGTTGCGCACCGGTTTCGGCAGCAACAAGTCCGGTCTCGACCAGTTCTCCGACAGTTTTCACGGTTCTGACGGGAGCGGTCACGGTTGCGGCTCCGCCACCGGTGTCCACAACACCTGCTCGATCCGCTGCGCACCAGTCGCCAGCAGCACCAGCCGGTCGAAACCGAGCGCGATACCTGACGCTTCCGGCATGATGGCCAGCGCCTCCAGAAAATCCTCGTCCAGCGGATAGGTTTCGCCGTACACCCGCTGCTTCTCCGCCATTTCCAGCATGAAGCGACGGCGTTGCTCCTGCGGATCGGTCAACTCGCCGAAGGCATTGGCCAGTTCGACGCCGCAGGCATAAAGTTCGAACCGCTCGGCGACGCGCGGATCGTCAGCCGCGGGCCGGGCAAGGGCGGCTTCCGCCACCGGATAGCGGTCGAGAATGGTGGGCCGGCCAAAGCCCAGATGCGGTTCGACTTTTTCAACGATCACCCGGCTGAACAGATCGGCCCAGCCATCGTCTTCGGCAACGCGCATGCCTACCTGCCGTAGCTGTGCGGCCAGATGGTCGCGGTCGGTTTCGCCGCCGGCAAACACGCTGCCCAGAAGATCGATGCCCGCATGGCGCGCAAAAGCATCGGCAACGCTGAGCCGCTCAAACGGCGCAAAGGGATCGCAAACGCCGCCGCGGAAGGAAAATTGCCGGGTTCCTGTCGTTTCGGCGGCAAGGGCCAGGATGGCAGCACAATCGTCCATCAGCCGCTCATAGGGTTCCCCGGCGCGATACCATTCCAGCATGGTGAATTCCGGGTGGTGCAGGGGACCACGCTCCCGGTTGCGATAGACATGGGCAAAGCAGGCGATCCGTGGCTCGCCGGCGGCCAGCAGTTTCTTGCAGGCAAATTCCGGTGATGTATGCAGGTAAAGAGGATACGCCTGCCCGTCATTGCCAATGGCGCTCGTTGCGAAGGCATGCAAGTGCGCCTCGTTGCCGGGCGAGATCTGCAAGGTTGCGGTGTCGATCTCCAGGATGTCGTTACGGCTGAAATAGAGCCGCAGGGCGGCCTGGATGGCATTGCGGCCAAGCAGGAAGGGGCGGCGGTCTGCATGGACCCGCGGTGTCCACCAAGGGGAGGCGGAGAGGCGCTTTTCGCTCATTCCAGTCATTGCACTCTTAATCTTTCGTCCTTGGCCGGCAATTCGGCTGCAACACGGGCTGGCTATTTCGGCAAATTTGGGTTAGGTGCGCCCCATGCAACGTCACAGCATGTCAAAGGGGCGCCGGGTCGTCCTTTACGATGTGTGTTTGAGAGATACAAGGAATTCCGAATGGTCAAGGTCATCGCCTCTTCGGTCCGCAAGGGCAATGTTCTCGAAGTCGACGGCAAGCTCTATGTCGTGCTTACCGCGCAAAACTTCCATCCCGGCAAAGGCACGCCGGTGACCCAGATCGACATGCGCCGCATCGTTGACGGTGTGAAAGTGTCCGAACGCTGGCGCACGACCGAGCAGGTGGAGCGCGCTTTCGTCGAAGACGTCAACCACCAGTTCCTCTACGAGGATGGTGAAGGCTTCCACTTCATGAATCCGGAAAACTACGACCAGATCGTCGTTGATGTCGATACCATGGGTGACCAGAAGGCCTATCTCCAGGAAGGCATGACCTGCGTTATTTCCATGTATGAAGGTGTTGCGCTGGCGCTTGACCTGCCGCGCCATGTGACGCTGGAAATCATGGAGACCGAACCGGTCGTCAAAGGCCAGACGGCATCCTCGTCTTATAAGCCTGCGATGCTTTCCAACGGCATCCGCACCCTGGTACCGCCGCATATCAATGCCGGAACCCGCGTGGTGATTGCCACTGAAGACAATTCCTATGTTGAGCGTGCCAAGGACTGATGTCCAACGCTCCGGCACTTCGACCTGTCGTTTCTGCCTGATGTTTGATTAATGAAAAGCCCGGTCTCCTTTGCGAGCCGGGCTTTTTGCTATTATGCGGCAATTTTAAAGACGCTTGCATTCGGTGCTGTCGGCAATACGCAATGCAAACAAAGTGACCATCAATAAAAAACGCCCGGCGATCAGGATCGCCGGGCGTTTGCATGAAAAGTCTGATGCTTACTTGGCTTTGGCAAGTGCGGGCGGGATATCCGCAGGCTTGACGGTGGCTTCAATAGCCTGGGCCTTGCCATTGAAATTATAGCCGCCGCCAATGGCCACATTCAGTGTCACATAGTCATTGGCCATTTGCTGGATCGACTCGGCAAGGCTGGCCTGAGCGGTGGTCAACTCACGCTGCGCATCCAAGACGTCGAGCAGGGACGAAGCACCGTCCTTATAGGATGCGGTCGAAAGTTCGAGCGCTTCCTTATAGGACTTTACATAGGCGCGATTGGCTGCAACGGCGCGAGCATCGCGGTTATAGGCAGCAAGCGCGCTTTCAACGTCTTCGACGCCGTTCAGCACAGTCTGCTTCCAGGCCAGGTATTTTTCACGAGCGACCGACTGGGCGTTCTTGACATTGGCGCGCAATGTACCGCCATCGAAAATAGGCAGACTGAGCGATGGACCGAAGGACCAGGTATTGGCTGTGCCATGGGTGTTCGAATGAACATAGGACGGCGAAATCGAACCACTGAGCGTGATCGAAGGCAACAACTGCGCCTGCGCATTGCCAATGTCATAGACGGCAGCGGCCAGATCGCGTTCTGCCTTGCGAATGTCAGGACGGTTGCGGATCAGGTCGGCCGGAATTCCCGACAGAACCACACGACGGGCAACCGGCTGAGGAGCATGCTTCTTCAGATCGTTGATGAGCGTCGAGGCCGGAAGGCCAAGGAGCGTCGAGATATGATAGGCATTGCTATAGAAGTTGGCTTCAAAGCCGGGAATATCCGCCAGCTGCGAGTTGACCAGACCTTCGGACTGCACGACGTCGAGGCGCGAAGCAGCACCGGCCTCAAGCTGGAGCTTGGTCAGCGCCAGAGTTTCGCGACGAGACTTGACGGCTTCGTTGGCGATTGCGATTCGAGCCTGATAGTAGCGGGCATCGATATAGGCTGTCGCCAGATCGGAGAGATAGGTCAGGCGAGACGTATCGACGCTGGCATAGGCAGCATCAAGCGACGCCGTAGCGCTCTGCTTGGCGCGGCGGTATTGACCCCAGAGATCGAGAAGCCAGGACGCGGAAAGCTCGCCTTTGGATTCCCAAGCGCGGGGCTGAGAATTATAGCCGCCATTGGTCTGGCTGCCGCTTTCGCTTGCCGTGCCCGTCAGGCTTGGTAGGCCGCCGGCAGATGAGGTGACGACTGTCGCGCGCGCCTGTTCGATCCGCTCCAGTGCCTGCAGAACATCGAGATTCTGGTTGACACCCTGGTTGATCAGCGTGTTGAGGCGCGCATCGTTGAACGCAGTCCACCACTGAACAGTGGTTGTGTCCTGCGCAGATTTGGTCCCGCCTTCTGTAAACTTGGCAGGAAGTGCTGTTTGTGGCGGGCTGTGCTCGGGACCCATCACGCAACCTGACAGAAGCAGCATTGCAAAGGGCGCAGCTAAGCGTACGGAGACCATCTATTCTATCCCTGTTTCAATCCGAAGGCGCGCCGAGCAAGCAATGGGCCGCGACCGCCACAATCTCGAAAATGCCGCGCTTTTTTTGGAGCGCGGCAACTGTTTTTTAACCTATCGTTTCTGCTCAGCTTGTAACAGCTCTTCTTTGGCTTTTGCACGGTTTGAAGCGCGTCTGACAATAACAAAAAAGGATGGAACAAAGAAAATTCCCAGCAGTGTTGCAGAAAGCATACCACCGAGTACGCCGATGCCGATTGCATTCTGCGCGGCAGAGCCCGCGCCAGTGGCGATTGCCAGCGGAACAACACCGAGAATGAAGGCGAGCGATGTCATGATGATCGGCCGAAGACGAAGTCTTGCCGCCTCCAGGGTCGCATCCATCAGGCTCAATCCGTGTTCCTGCCGCTCCTTGGCAAACTCGACGATCAGAATGGCGTTCTTTGCCGCCAGGCCTATCGTGGTGAGCAGCCCGACCTTGAAGTAGACGTCGTTGTCCTGCCCCATCAAGGTTGCCGCGGCGACGGCGCCGAGAATGCCGATTGGCACGGCCATGATGACCGAGAAGGGGATTGACCAGCTTTCATACAATGCCGAGAGGCACAGGAAGACGATCAAAACCGACAAGGCGTAGAGCAGAGGCGCCTGCGATCCCGATAATCTTTCCTGATAGGAAATGCCCTGCCAGGCGACGGTGTAGCCACCGTCCATTTTCGACACCAGCCGCTCCACTTCGTTCATGGCATCGCCGGAGCTGACGCCGGGTGCCGCCGAACCGTCAAGGGAGAAGGCTGTGACGGCGTTGAAAGCGGAAATAGAGGGAAGCCCGTTAACCCATTTTGCATCCGTGAACGATGAGAAGGGGACCATCTCATTGCTCGAATTGCGGGCATCCCAATACTTTATGTCCTCGGCCTGCATACGATAGGGCGCATCGGCCTGTACGTAGACCTTCTTGATCTTGTTGTTCAGCGTGAAGTCATTGACATTGGTGCCAGCGAAAATCGTCGTCAGCATGGAGTTTGCGTCAGAAATTGTCACGCCCATGGCGCTGAGCTTTTCCTGGTCGAGGATAAGCTTGACCTGACTTTCCTCATCGCGGTCGTTCGGACGCATGGCCGTGATAATGCCGCTGCTATTGGCCTGCGCCAGCAGCTGTTTGGCGGCAATAGACAGTGCTTCAGAGCCGTGGTTCCCGTTATCGACGAGATACAAGGAAAAACCACTGGAGTTACCCATGCCCTGAATGGCCGGTGGCAGGATTGGAAAGACCTGCGCTTCACGAATGGTCATGAAATAACCCATCGCTCGTTGAACGATGGCACCAGCGGCCATATTCGGCTCTTTGCGCAGATCGAAATCCTTCAGCTTAGCGAAAACCAGGCCATAGTTCTGGCCACTTCCGTTGAAGCTGAAACCATTGACGGCGAAAACCGAGTCGACAACGCTGGATTCCTTGTCGAGAAGATAATCCTCGACTTTTTTCATCACTTCGCCCGTCTGTGCCGAGGTCGAGCCATTCGGCAGCTGGACGATCGTCATCAGCACGCCCTGGTCTTCCTGTGGCAGGAAGGAAGAGGGCAGGCGCAGGAACAGCCAGGCGCAACCGCCGACCAGGACAGCGAATATCAAAAGAAGCCGAAGCGGGCGCCTTAGCAGGTGACCAATGGACCAGACGTAGCCATTGGTCGTGCGGTCGAAATTGCGATTGAACCATGCGGCTGGACCGGTGGTCTTCTTATGACTCTTGTCGATCGGTTTCAGTATCGTCGCGCAAAGCGCAGGTGTCAGAACGATAGCGACAACCGCAGAAAGCAGCATTGCCGAGATGATGGTGACCGAAAACTGACGATAGATAATACCGGTCGAGCCACCGAAAAATGCCATGGGAACAAACACGGCCGTCAACACCAGGGCGATGCCGACGATGGCGCCAGTGATTTCACCCATGGATTTCTGGGTCGCCTCCAGGGGAGGAAGGCCCTCCTCGGACATGATGCGCTCGACATTTTCAACGACGACGATAGCGTCATCAACGAGAAGACCGATGGCAAGCACCATGGCAAACATGGTCAGCGTGTTGATTGAATATCCCGTCAGCGCCAAGATGCCGAAGGTTCCAAGCAGCACGACGGGCACGGCAATCATCGGAATGAATGTCGCCCGCAGATTCTGCAGGAAGATCAACAATACGAAGAACACCAGCACAATGGCTTCGATCAGCGTATGAACGACCTTTTCGATCGACAAGGACACAAACGGCGTTGTGTCATATGGGTAGATGACGCTGACATTTTTCGGCAAGGCGGGTGCAATCTGCGCCAGTTTCGCCTTGACACGCGAAGCGGTATCGAGTGCGTTCGCGCCCGTCGCAAGGTTGACCGCGAAGCCGGAGGCAGCCTGCCGGTTTGAGCGGGAGGTGGACGTGTAACTTTCCTGGCCGATTTCAACGCGGGCGACATCGCTCAAACGAACATTGGCGCCGCTGGTATCGACCTTCAAAATGATCCGCTCAAAGTCCGACACAGTGGTCAGCTGGCTCTGAGCTGTCATCGTGACGTTGATTTGCTGTCCTTCCACGGCAGGAAGACCGCCGACCGAGCCGACCGAAATCTGGGTATTTTGCGCTTCGATGGCCGATGTCACGTCGGCTGGCGTCAGCTGGAACTTGCGCAGCTTGAATGGATCGAGCCAGATGCGCATAGCAAAGGCGGAGCCGAAGGCATTGATATTGCCGACGCCTTCCAGGCGCTTCACCTGGTCTTCGATCTGAGCTGAAAAGATGTCGCCGAGGTCTGCCGATGTGCGCTTGCCATCCGTGGATACGAGAGCGCCGACCAACAGGATACTGGAGGTCGATTTCGTCACTTCGATGCCGAGATTTTGCACCACGGACGGTAATTGTGATTCCACCAATTGCAGTTTGTTCTGGACCTGGACTTGGGCCATATCCGGATCGATGCTGTTGTCGAAGGTCAGCGTAATGGATGAAGATCCGGACGTGGACGAGGACGTCATGTATGTCAGGCCATCAAGGCCGGTCATGCCGTCCTCAATGATCTGAGTAACGGTTTTCTTCACGGTATCGGCGCTGGCACCGGTATAGGTGGCGCTGATGCGGACAGAAGGTGGTGCGATTTCCGGATATTGCGAGATCGAAAGGCTGGTGATGGCAAGCCCGCCGCCCAGCATGATCACGATCGCGATCACCCAGGCGAAAATCGGTCGCCGTATGAAGAATTTTGCCATGAGTTAATTCCTGATCACGATGTTGCAGGAGATGTCCTTTGACATCATGATTTCGGTGCTTCCGTAGCAGTCTTCGCGGCGGCGGGCGCAATAACGAAGCCCTTCGAATCGATTTCCGAGGGAACCGGCTTGACGATGGCGTTGTCGGTGATCGACTGGAAGCCATCGAGGATCAACTGGTCCCCTTCCTTGACGCCGTCGTTGACCAGCCAGTTGTTGCCAGACAGCTTGCTGCTGCGGAATGTCCGGGTTTCAACTTTATTTTCTGCGTTTACAAATTTGGCGGTCAGGTCGCCATTGGCATTGCGGCTCGCAGCGCGCTGCGGAATGAGATAACCGTCTTCTTCGCCAACCGTGATCGTAGCGCGGACATACATGCCGGGCAGGATGAGGTTGTCAGGATTATCGAACAATGCACGAATGGTCACTGTTCCGGTTGAGGTGCTGACCGCCATTTCGGACATGTCGATCTTGCCGACATGCGGATATTCAGTACCGTCTTCCATCGTCAGCCGGATATCGGTCGTTTCAGCATCGGCATCGGCCTTGTTGCCGTTGCGCTTTAGATTGCTGGCGGCGATGGCGGCGCGCAGACGCTGGAGATGCAGGCTGGATTCGTTCAGGGAGATATAGATCGGATCGATCTGCCGCAGGGTCATCAACGATTCTGTCTGGCTGGCCGTGACGACGTTGCCGATCGAATAATTGGTTGCCGATGTGACGCCATCGAAGGGTGCCTTTACCGATGTCAGATCCAGGTTGATCTGTGCGGTCTGAAGAGAGGCGCGCGATTCAGACACGGATGCCTTTGCCTGGAGCAGCGTCGTTTGGGCGTCTTCATATTCCTTTTGCGACGCACCGGTATTGGCCAGACGCTCATAGCGCTGAAGATTTGCCTCGGCAGCCGGTACGCTCGCCTCGGACTTTTCCAAGGTCGCCTTGGCTTCGTCCAATGAGGCCCTATAGGTATCCTCGTCGATCTTGTAGAGCAGATCGCCAGCCTTGACGAAGTTGCCTTCCTTGAAGGCGATTTCCTTGATCACCCCGCCGACCCGTGGACGAATGTCTGCGGATTGGAATGCTTCTGCTCGGCCCGACAAGACGGTCGTCAGCGGTGCGGTGGATTTTTTAATCGCGAGAACGCTGACTGGGCTTGGCGGTCTCTCGCCCCCTGGGCCCCCTGGTCCACCCGGGCCGCCGGCTTGCTTTTTCCCATCATCGCTGCATCCGCTCAGCGCAAGCGCCGCCACGAGAATAATGGATGACAGGGTGAGATGTCTGGCCATGCGCAGATCCTAATTTCCGAGATAGTCTTGTTCTGACAGTTTCAGTAAAAGAAAATGATCACAAGACAATAACATTCCGTAACCGCTCTATCGGCCGATGTTTTTTGCGCGATGGCATCCAGGACACGGCTTGCCTACAAACGGCGTATCTCGTGACGTAAATTAACAACCGTCACTTTGCAAGTGGATTTTGCAGTGCGGTCGTCACCAGGCCGATCAGATCCCGGCAGCGAATATGGAGAATTTCGGGCTTTTCCCGCGTGATTGAAAGTGGATGGATAACCCCTTCCAAAGCGGTGGCAATGACGGATGCAGTATGACGCGGGTCTCTTACGAAAAAGTCGCCCGTCGCCACGCCTTCAAGGACGATATTTTCGAAAATGGCGCAAATCTTTTCCCTGTAGAGATCGGCGGCGGTGAGTTCCAGATCGGTGGTCAGCACGATCATTTTGAATAGGTGTGGATTGTCGCAAACGTCCTGCAGCAGTTTGCTCAGGAGTTGCTCTGCCATCTGCAGCAATTTCATCTCAGGTGAAGGAAGCAGTTCCAGGTCAGCGAGCCCGGCCATTAGTTTTTCGAGATGGGCTGTCGCGATCGCATCGACCAGCGCGGTTTTGGAATGAAAATGCTTGAATACATTGGCCGGAGACATTTCCAGCTCTGCTGCGATATCCGCCATCGCTACCTGTTGGTACCCGCGCTGGCGAAACAGCTCCTCCGCCGCCCGGAGGATTTCCTGGCGAGTTTCGGCCGCCGGACGACGTGACCTGCGCGGACGGCACGGTTCCCGCTTGCCAGCGCTTCGTCCGGTGGGCTTGCCAGTGCTTTTGGGCGCTGTCATGATTGTCAGCGCCGGTCTAGATAGGAGAAGAGGTTTGCTTTCACGCGATCCAAGGGCGTTTCACCGGAAACATCGGCCTGGAACGTCAATCCTGTGATGGCTTCATAGGCCTGGATATAGACTTTGGAGGTTGCCTCGACCAGGTCCTGTGGAATTTCCGGAATATCGTCCTTATACGGATCGCATCGTTCCGCCACCCAGGACCGTACGAAGTCCTTGTCGAAGCTGGCAGGTCGGGTTCCCTGGGCGAAAGCCTGTTCATAAGTTTCAGCAATCCAGTAACGGCTACTGTCTGGCGTGTGAATTTCATCAGCCAGAAGGATGTTACCTGCCTCGTCCGTGCCGAATTCATATTTGGTATCGACGAGAATAAGGCCGCGTTCGGCCGCCTTCTGCTGGCCGCGAGCAAAAAGAGCCAGCGCATATTGGGAAAGCTGCTGCCATTGATCAGGCGTCAGCAGGCCCTTTTCGATAATCTCGGCTGGTGTAAGCGGTGCATCGTGACCGCCGTCAAATTCCTTGCTGGTCGGCGTAATGATCGCCTGCGGCAGTTTCTGATTATCACGCATGCCGTCCGGCAATGTCATGCCATACATCGTTCGCTGGCCCTTTTTATAGAGCGTCAGGATCGATGTTCCGGTCGTACCGGCCAGATAGCCGCGCACCACCACTTCCACGGGGAGGATCGTCAGGCGCTTGCCGATGACAATGGCAGGATCGGGATAGGCAATGACATGGTTGGGGCAAATATCCGCGGTCTGTTCAAACCAGTAGCGCGCCGTCTGCGTCAGGACCTGACCTTTATATGGGATGCACGCCAGAATACGGTCGAAAGCGCTCAAACGATCTGTCGATATAATGATACGGCTGCCATCCGGCAGATCGTAATTTTCTCTGACCTTGCCGCGATAATAGTTGGGAAGCTCGGGAAAAAAAGCTTCTTTCAAAATGCGCATCGCTTGGCCCCTTTATGTCGCTGCCATCTCGCGTTGGTGATCTGGTTCAAGCGAGTAAGTCAATTTTATTGCCCAAACACGTCATGAACATTCCAACCGGCTGCTCTCACCATGATGCAGTCCTAGCGCGCCTAACCCATCGCGGTGGGATTTTCAAAGAAAAAAGCGCGCGGCCATCGCACGCGCGCTTTCCACTCTCTTAAACTGCGCTGATCTCAGGCAAAGGTCAAACGGTCGATCTCGGTGATCTGGCTGGTGACGGGAAGGTGCCGTATCCGCCGTATGCCGAGTACGATGGTAAATGTGATGCATGCCTCAATGGCAAATACCGGTGCATAAGCAATGACCCAGCGTCCCCAATCGGCAAACGCAAGCCCGTCGTTAGAAATAGCCAGCCAGAAACCGACCATGGCTGACACCCCGGCATAATAGGTGGCATCCAGTCCCAATACCCTGGCGAGATTGAAGCGCTTGCCGATTTCGCCGGAGAAAAGACGTTTCCCAAAGGTATAATGGACCACCATCATCGGCAGCATCAGCGACAGGGCATTGACGCCGAGATGAGGAATATCCCCCGGCTCAAATAGAAATGCCTGTAATATGAGGCCAAGCGCAAAGCCCAGCATGGCGGGCGTAAAGCCGAAGAGAAGATAAATTGTGGTCGCACCGATCAGGTGCAATTCCGATGGCCCTACTGGCAGATGCCAGACCTGCATCATGATTGAGAAAGCAACGGCGGCAAGCGCCGTCTTAGGGAGCATCAGGGGATGACGCCAAAGTGCAGGCAGTTGCGAGGCAACCAGTGACAGCGCAGCGGCATTGGCAAGCGCTATCCTGACCGGATCAATAATCCCGACTTCTATATGCATGTGATCAAGTCCTTTCTTCCGCGCCCTCCGCGCGGGGATGGTGAGAACCGCTTTCGCGGCATGAGTATCGGCAGGTCTCCTGGCTCACGGGTCTGGGCTTTGTCCGCCTTATCGGCCTTGGGGCCAATGGCATGATGGACATCGCTCGCCGTTCACAGTTGCGGGGGCAGCCACGGTTTCGGCCCTTACTTGGGTCGTCCTCACCGTATTCCCTTTTCATCCGCGCGCGTTTTTGACACTTGCAGAACCGATACCATGCTACTTTAGGGAGGGGATGCTCTCCTGTCCATGAAAAGACATCTATTGGTGGAGTTTTGCCCGTCAGATGTCCGAATTTCACGGCTAGAACGCCGCGGCGAACGATACCGCCTGATTTTATTGTCGCTATTTCTCTTATTTATCAATATGTTACTAAAAAAATGATTTAGTTTTCAAAAACCCCTTTGACATATTGAGGGAGTGGGCCTAGAACCCGCCTCACAGCAAA